>NZ_JADYVQ010000020.1:0-138709 GCF_020193895.1 Bradyrhizobium sp. NBAIM14
GGGCAGGGGCGGGGCGGCTGGCGGCCGTTCGCGCTTGATCTTCGGCAAGTAGCGCGCGACGAACGGCACGATGCCCTGCCGCGCCCATTGCAGGAACAGGATGAACAGCGCGGAGAAGGCGACGATCTCGAGCTGGCCGGACGCGCCCTTGGCGATCAACGGCAGATAGTCCTGCACGCTGTTCTTGAGCAAGGTGACGATAGCGGCGCCCACGACGCCGCCGAGCAGGCTGCCGGCGCCGCCGACCATCGACATCATCAGATATTCGATGCCCATGCCGGCCTCGAACGGGCCCGGGCTGATGAAGCGGCTCATATGGGCGTAGAGCCAGCCGGAGAGCGAGGCGAGGAAGGCCGCGATCACGAAGGTCACGAGCTTGATCCGGAACGCGTTGATGCCGAGGCTTTCGACCAGGATATTGCCGCCGCGCAGCGCGCGCATGGCGCGGCCGACGCGGGAATCGAGGAGATTGTATCCGAGGAAAAGCACCACGACGACGATGCCCCAGATCAGGAAATAGATCTGGGCGCTCGAAACGAGCGCGAACGATCCGATACTGATCGGCGGGATCGACGAGATGCCGTTGAAGCGCCCGAGCCCCTCGACATTGCCGAACAGGAAGCCGATGGCGAGCCCCCAGGCGACGGTCGAGAGCGACAGGAAATGGCCCTGGAGCCGCAAGGTGACAACGCCGAGGACGGTGGCGACACCGCAGGTCAGCGCCACCCCGAACACGAGGCCGAGCCACGGGGAAGATCCATTCAGAGCAGAGACCCAGGCCGTGGCATAGGCCGCGACGCCGACGAAGGCGGCCTGTCCGAAGGACACGATGCCGCCGACGCCGGTGAGCAGGGCAAGGCCGATCGCGACCAGCGAATAGATGCCGATATAGTTCATCAGCGTGATGCTGAAGGGGTTGAGGACGAATGGCGCGAGCGCGAGGCACGCTACCGCCGCCACCGCCGCGAGCTGAACGTGAAGGCGCGTCATTCCTCGATCTCCTCCTCGGAATGCAGCGAGGCGAGGGATCGCCAGATCAGGATCGGGATCAGAAGCGAGAACACGATGACATCCTTCAGCGCGCTGCTCTCGAAGGATGCGAAGCTTTCGAGGATACCGACGCCGACGGCGCCGATGGCCGCGCCGGGATAGCTCGTCATGCCGCCGACGATGGCGCCGACGAAGGCCTTGAGGCCGAGCAGGAAGCCGGAATCGTAGAATATGGTGTTGACGGGCGCGATCAGGATTCCGGAGACGCCGGCCATCAGCGAACCCAGGAGATAGGCGATGGTGCCGGCGCGGGCGGGACGTATGCCCATCAGGCGGGAGCCGGTCCGGTTCACGGCCGTCGCGCGGAGCGATTTACCGACCAGCGTGAAGTCGAAGAAGAGATAGAGCAGGCCAGAGAAGACGAGGGCTGCGATCACGATCAGCATGGTCTGGCCCGAGATCAGCACGCCCGCAAACTCGGTCGACAATGACGTCAGCGGCTCGGTCCTGACACCCTCGGGACCGAAGAAGAGCAGCCCAAGGCCGACCAGCGCGAAGTGCAGGGCGACGGAAACGGTCAGGAGCAGCAGCACCGTTCCGTCCGCAATGGGACGGAAGACGATCCGGTCCAGCAGCGGGGAGATGGGGGTGATCAGCATCAAGGCCAGCACGAGCCTGATGGCGAGCGGCGGATCGGCGCGCATGGTCAGCCAGGCGAGGCCAACCACGGCCAGCGGCAATGCGAGATAGAAGAAGAGAGCGCGCGGAACCAGCCGACGCTCGCCGTTGCGCAGCAGCGAGACGATTTCGATCAGGGTTGCGAGGCACGCAAGAATGACGACCAGCGCGCCCGTGCCGGGAAAGCGCTTCGCGTCGAGCGCCGCCAGCGTCAGCGCGGTGAAGGCGGCGATGTCGCCAAAGGGAATGAAGATGACCCGTGTCACCGTGAAGATGAGGACCGTCCCGATTGCCACCAGCGCGTAGACTGCGCCGGTGGCGATCCCATCGATCGCAAGAATGGCTGCGATGTCGCTCGTCATTGAGAACGCCGTCCCCTTGTTCTGGTGGCCTGGCCTGTCCGACTACGGCGCGTATTTCCAGGCGCCGCCCGTCAGGCGCACCACGACCAGCGCGCGCTCATCGACGCCGGTCACCGAGCCGGGCTTGAAGTTGTAGATGGCGTGCACGCCGGGCAGCTCCTTGGTGCTGAGGATCGCGTCCCGCAGGGCGGCGCGAAATTCCGCCGTGCCGGGCTTCGCCGTCTTGAGCGCGCGCTCCGCTGCGTTGGCGAAGATCAGCCAGGCGTCGAAGGAGTAGGCCGAGAAGCCGTCGGTGGTCGGGATGTTATGGACCTTCTGGTAGACGCTGCGGAAATCCAGCGCGATCTTCTTGGCGAAATGTTCGTCGGGCAGCTGCTCGGCCACGATGACCGGGCCGGCGGAGACCTGGATGCCTTCGGCCGCCTTGCCGCCGACGTTCACGAAGTCCGGATTGACGAGCGCCACCGTGCCGTAGGTGTTTCCCTTGAAGCCGCGCTCCGCGAGGCTGAGGAGCGGCAGCGCGCCTTGCGTCCCCGAGCCGCCGTCCAGCACGGCGTCCGGCCGCGCCGCGAGCACTTTGAGGATCTGCGCGGTGACCGAAGTGTCGGTGCGCGCATAGCGCTCGTTGGTCTGGATCTTGACATCGCCGGCGGCCTCCGCCGCCTTGGCGCCGTTGTAGACGAGGTCCCCCCAGGCGTCGGAGAAGCCGATATAGCCGATGTTCTTCATGCCGTCGCGCTTCATGCGATCGGCGATGATCTTGACGAGGAGGGACGCAGGCTGCGGCACCGACACCACCCACTGCTCGGGTGTTTCCGGCAGTTTGCCGATCGGCGAGACCGCGATCATCGGCACTTTCAATTCGCTCGCCACCGCCGCCATGGCGATGGTCGAGGGCGCCGTCGCGGTGCCTATCAGGAGGTCGACCTTCTCTTCTTCCACCAGCTTGCGCGCGTTGCGGGTCGCGGCCGACGGGTCGGAGCCGTCGTCGAGCTGGATCAGGCGGACGGTCTCGCCGTTGATGGTCTTCTTGTATTCATAGGCCGCGTTGATGCCGCGCCCGTAGGGAATGCCGATCGACGAGCCGTTGCCGCTGAGCGAGGTGACGAAGCCGATGGTGATATCGGCCCGCGCGGCGGGGGCTGTGACGATGCCGGCGGCAAGTGCAAGTAAACTCAGAGTCTTGCGCATATGCGTTCTCCTCCGTTGATGCTGGATAGGAATGCTTCGATGCTGCCGCACGGGGTCCCCGAACGACGAACCGCCCGATTGAAAACATTGCTGCGGCGCCAAAAACCGGGCGCGACCGAAGAGTGTGTGCTCCGGGCGCTCAGCAGCCATGATGTTGTGCGCCGCGCGAACGATAGGCCCACCGGCACATGCAAGCGGGCCTTTTCCGGAGCGATGAAAGGTCGTCGGTGCCGCCGCGATGCGCGACCGGCGATGCTGCTGCTAAGGCCGGCTGTTCGAGCACGGCGACTGTCCACACGATCGAGTCTCTCAAAATCGGTGCCCTGCAACATCATTGTCATGGCCACCGGTCTTTGACCGGCGAGGAATTACTTAAAGCCTAAAGTAACTCCGGTGGCGCCGTCAACACGTGTCACGGGGCTGTCAGAAAAAAATGTTGTTGCATACAATTTCGTCAGTGTGCGGCGCTTCTGCGCTCATCGACCCATAGAAAAAGCCGTGCTCGCCTTGACCCCGACGGCACTGGTCGCCGTCGCCGCCGCGCGCATTTGACGCGTCAATTAGTTTATGGTTGAAATATATCCATCGGCAGCCGACGACCGATCCTCCGATCACCGCTTGAGGAGAAGGACGATGCGCATCTTCTGGCAGAGCTTTGTTGATGCGAGCGTGAATGCGCCCTACATGGCGCGGCTGTCGGAATACCTGAACGACATCGCTGCGCCAGGCACGACGGTCCACGTCCAGGGCATCAGTCCGCCGGACCGCGAGTTCGGACGGCTCGCGGAATTGCGCTGTGCGGTCCAGGCAATCGACAACGGTATTGCAGCGGAGGAGGGTGGGTTCGACGCCTTCGTCATGGGGCATTTTCAGGATCCCGGACTCTACGAGCTGCGCTCGGCGCTCGACATTCCCGTGATTGGGACTGGCGAGGCGACGTTGCTGGCGGCCTCACAACTCGGGCGGCGGCTGGGTCTTGTGACGCTCGATCCCGTCTTCGAGGTCTTGCACTATGAGCAGGCCGAGCGTTACGGCCTCGGCGATCGCGTCGTCCATGTGACCGGCCTTGGCTGCAGGCCGGATGATTTCTCCGATGCGTTCGCCGGAAACGCTGCCGCGCAAGCCCGCATGATCAAGGACTTCGTCGCCTGCGCGCTCCCGCTGGTGGAACGCGGCGCGGATGTCGTGATCCCGGCCGGCGTGTTGCCAGGCCTCTTGATCGGGCGAGAGCATGGCCTGAAGGTCGGCCACGCTCCGGTGGTCAACTGCGCGGCCGTGGCGCTCAAGAGTGCCGAGATGTGGGTACAGCTCCGGAAGCTCAATGGCACCGAGCCCAGCCGCGGGCCGAGCTTCAGGCGGGCCAGCGCCCAGGCCCGCGATGACTTCCGCGCGCTACTTGCCCGTAACAGCCGCTAGTCCTCGAAAAACCGTTCCTGGAGAACAAATAATGATGACCCCCGAAAAGATCCTGTACGAGACCGAGGTGGCGGCGACCGGAGGTCGGGATGGCAAGGCGGTCAGCGCTGACGGTCTGCTCTCGGTGTCCCTGTCCTTGCCGAAATCGATGGGTGGTCCCGGCGGCGAAGGCACCAATCCCGAGCAGCTCTTTGCGGCCGGCTATGCCGCTTGCTTTCTCGGCGCGGTCAAGCTCGTCGCGCGCACGCGGAAGGTGGTGCCCTCTGCCGAGCCGTCCGTGACTGCGAAGGTTGCGATGGGGCCGGTGCCCGTCGGATATGCGCTCGCTGTCGAGCTGAAGGTCAGCCTGCCTGGTGTCGAGAAGGCCGTGGCCGAAGAGGTCGTTGCCGGTGCGCATGAGCGTTGCCCCTATTCGAACGCAACCCGCGGCAATATTGACGTGAAACTGACGGTGGTCTGAGGCGGATGAACGAGGGCGGTCGGTGACCAACACCTTGCGCGCACCATATGACGGCGTGGTGATCGCGGCTCCCGTCACGATTCCCTATGTGCGCTACTCCATCGAGAGCGCGCAGTGGTGGATCGGGCGGGCGCTGAGCGCGCTCGTCGCGCAGGCCGGCATCAAGGCCTCCGACATCGACGGCCTGTGCGTCTCCAGTTTCACCATGGGCACGGACAGTGGCATCGGATTGACACAGCATTTCGGGCTCTGCGTCCGGTGGTTGGACACGATCCCGCTCGGCGGCGCCAGCGCTATTGCGGCGCTGCGCAAGGCGGCGCGCGCGGTTCAGGCGCGCGATGCCGACATCGTGGCGTGCGTCGCTGGCGACACCAATCACGTCGATTCGTTCAGGCTGACGCTGGAGAATTTCTCGCGGTTCAATCAGGACGCCGTCTATCCTTACGGCGCGGGCGGCGCCAATGCCAGCTTTGCGCTGATTGCGCGCAACTATATGCGAATGTTCGGCGTCGCGCGCGAGGACGTCGGCAAGATCGCTGTCGCCCAGCGCGCCAATGCCCTGCGCAACCCGCATGCGCTCATGAAGGCTCCGCTCACGCTCGAGCAATACCTGGCGGCCCGGCCGATTTCCGATCCGATCCACCTGTTCGATTGCGTGATGCCCTGTGCGGGCGCGGAAGCTTTCCTCGTGATGCGCGATGAGACGGCTTCATCCCTGAAGCTGCCCGCCGCGCGACTCCTTTCGACGATCGAGCGGCACAATGCCTTTGCCGACGATCCGATGCAGGTGCGCGGCGGCTGGGCGATGGATGTCGACGAGCTCTATGCGATGGCCGGCGTCAAGCCTGACGATCTCGATGTCGTGCAGACCTATGACGACTATCCCATCATCACGATGATGCAGTTCGAGGATCTCGGATTCTGCAAGAAGGGCGAGGGCGCTGAGTTCGTGCGCCAACACGATCTCACCATCGATGGCGACTTCCCGCACAACACCTCGGGCGGACAGCTCTCGGTCGGGCAGGCCGGTGCCGCCGGCGCCTACCTCGGCCTCGTTGAAGGGTTGCGGCAGGTTCTGGGCAGTGCCGGTCCCACGCAGGTCAGGAATGCGAGCCTCGCTCTGGCCTCGGGGTTCGGTATGATCAACTATGATCGTGGTCTCGCCTCGGGTGCCGCGATCTTTGCTGGACCGTCGCGATGATAGAGCAGATCAAGCCGCCCCGGCGCAAGAACCCGCTGCTGCGGACGCGGCTACCGGCCTCGCCACCGCGACCGCGCAGCAGGATGTCGCACGGGTTCACGCGCGCGGCCGCCGAAGGCCGCTTTATGCTGCAGCGCTGCGAGGCTTGCGGCACCTTTGCTTATCCGGCGCGCGAAGCCTGCCCGTCTTGTCTTTCGGCCGGCCTCGCTTTCGTCGATGCGCCGCGGCAAGGTGTACTGCTTGCCGAGACAACGGCGCTGGTGCCGAGCGACGTCTATTTCCGCGAGCGGGCGCCGTGGCGGATCGGCCTCGTCAAGATGGATTGCGGTCCGACGATCGTCGCACATCTTCATGCCGACTGCGCAGAGGGCGCGGCCGTCAGCATGTCGCTGCAACTCGACAAGAGCGGCCAGGCGGTGGCCTTTGCCCGTCCCGAAGGGGAGACTCCCAACATGGCAGACGACAAGCAGTGGCGGGAAATGACGGCCGATCCGAAATTCCGTCGCGTGCTCGTCACCAATGGCCGCAGCGTCATCGGTCAGGAAGCCGTCACCGCTTTGAAGGCGGCGGGCGCCAAGACGGTGTTCGTCGGCATTGCCGAACCATGGCGGCCGTTCGCCGGCGAGGAGCGGCTGCGCGGTCAAGACGGGATCGAGATCGTGACTCTCGATGCTGCTGACGAAAAATCGGCTACCGATCTTGCGGCCGACATCGGCGGCAAGGTCGATATTCTCGTCAACACGACGGAATATGTCCGGCCGGGCGGCCTGCTCGATCGCAGGGGCACGAGCATCGCACGGGACGAGATCGACCAGGCCTATCTCGGCTTCATCAATCTGGCTCAAGCCTTTGGCCCCGCCATGCGGATGCGCGGTGCCGACGGCATCAACAGCAGCGCGGCATGGGTCAATATTCTCTCGGTCTATGCACTAGCGAACTGGCCCGCCTTCGGCGCCTACTCGGCTTCGCAGGCCGCCTGCCTGTCGTTGTCGCATTGCTTGCGCGCGGAGCTGCGGCCGGGCGGCGTCCGGGTGATGAACCTGTTCACCGGCCCTGTCGACACCGAATGGTTCCAGACCGTGCCGCCGCCCAAGGTCGCGCCGCGCGTGATCGCGCAGGCGGTCGTGTCGGGCCTCAAGAACGGACTCGAAGAGATGTATGTCGGAGATGTCGCCGAAGAGATCCGGCAACGTCTCGCGGCCAATCCGAAAGCGCTCGAGCGCGAGCTCGACCGATAAGAAGCGGGATTTCAACCGAGCTGGAGGACGTGACGATGCAAAGCAAGAGTCTCCTGGAGCTGGCGAGTGCGATTTCTTCCGGCGCGGTGCGCGTCGTCGATCTGACCTTCACACTCAGTCCGGACTTTCCGGTCATCGTCCTGCCGCCGGAATTCGGTCAGGCCGCGCCTGTCCGCATCCAGGAGATATCGCGATACGATGGTCGCGGCCCGGCCTGGTACTGGAACAACGTTACGTTCGGCGAACACACCGGCACGCATTTCGACGCGCCGATTCACTGGTTCACCGGCAAGAACCTGCCGAACAATGCCGTCGACACGATGCCGGCCAAGGACATGATCGCACCGGCCTGTGTCATCGACTGCTCGGCGCAGGCGGCGCAGGATCCCGATTTCCTGCTGACCGTCCCGATTGTCGAAGCTTGGGAAGCCAGGCACGGCCGGATCCCTGAGCGGAATTGGGTCCTGCTCAGGACCGACTGGTCGAAGAAGGGCTGGCGTGACTACTCCAATCTCGGGGACGACGGCGCGCATACGCCGGGCCCGAACCCGGTGGTGATGAAGTGGCTGGTGGAGGAGCGCGGTGTCATCGGTTTCGGCACCGAAACCATCGGCACGGATGCGGGGCAGGCCGGGCACTTCGAGCCGCCCTATCCAGCGCATCACTTCCTGCACGGCGCGGGCCGCTACGGCCTGCAATGCCTGTGTAACCTGGATCAGCTTCCGGCCACCGGCGCCGTCATCGTGGCTTCGCCACTGAAGATCCAGAACGGCTCCGGCAGCCCGCTTCGAGTCATCGCTCTGGTGTCGTCCACTTGAGCCCCAATCCATGGCGCTCGCCAGCCAGAACAAGAAATTCTCCCGAAAGACAGGTGCCATGAACTTGATCAAGAGCCTGGTGGCTTCCACTGCATTGCTGCTTGCCGTTCCGCAATTCGCGCGAGCCGAGATCCTCGTCGGATTCGTTACCGGCCTCAGTGGGCCGGTGTCATCGATCGGTATTCCCAACGCGAAGGGGATCGCGGCAGGTCAGGCCTATATCGGCGAAATTGGCGGCGAGAAGCTGCGGGTCATCCAGCTCGACGACGGCTCCGATCCGACCGCGTCGGCACGCAATGCGCGCAAGCTGCTGGAGCAGGAGAAGGTCGATATCCTGATCGGCACGTCCGGCGCTCCCCAGACGCTCGCGATGGCGACCGCGGCCATCGAGATGAAGATTCCGATGATCGCGGTGTCGCCGATCGCACCGGTGGCGTCAGGCGACGGCGGTCCTTGGGTCGTGCAGACGCCGCAGCCCACGCCGCTTCTGGTGCAAGGAATCGTGGACCACATGAAGGCGAAGAGCCTGACGACCGTGGCCTTCATCGGTTTCTCCGATGCGTTCGGCGATCTCATGTACAATTCGCTCGAGCAGAGTGCGAAGGCCGCCGGCATCAAGGTCGTCGCCAACGAGCGCTATGCCCGGTCGGACTCCTCGGTGACGGCTCAGGTGCTGCGCGCACTCGCCGCGCGTCCCGACGCCATCATGCTCGGCGGCACCGGCACGCCAGGCGCGCTGCCGGTCATCGCTCTGTCCGAGCGGGGATATAAGGGACCGCTCTACGGCAATCACGGGCTGATCAGCGCCGATTTCCTTCGTCTGGCCGGCAAAGCCGCCAATGGCATCATGTGCCCGACGGGACCTGTGACCGCGGCGGAGCAGCTTCCGGCCAGCAATCCGATCCAGAAGGTCGCCCTGGATTTCCGCGCGGCCTTCGAAAAGGCCAATGGCGAGGCGCCGACGGATTCATTCTCGTCCTATTCCTTCGACGGCTGGCTGATCTTCGCCGACGCCGCCAAGCGTGCGCTGGCAACCGGTGCCAAACCAGGCTCACCTGAGTTCCGTACCGCGATTCGCCAGGCACTGTTCACCACCAAGGAGGTCGTCGGGACGCAGGGCGTCTACACCTACACGCCGGCGGACCGGCATGGAGTCGACGATCGCTCGCGCATCATGGTTCAGATCGAGGACGGCAAGTACAAGCTGTTGCCTTGAGGTGCGAGCATGGTCGCAATGGAGAAAGATGCGCTGGCGAACATCAGCGAGGTGGTCGGCGGTGAGGACGTGACGCCTGCCTGGGCGCGCGCGATGGCGTCGTTTCCGCCGTCTGAGCGCATCCTCTCGACGATGCTCACGCGCCAGGCGGAGCGTTACGGCGATCGCCTTCTGCTCGTTGCCGGAGAGGCGCGTTGGAGCTTTACGCAGGCTGCGACGATTGCGGCTGCGTCGGCCCAGACGCTGGTCGATGCCGGGATCAAGCCGGGCGACCGGGTCGCGCTGATGTGCTCGAACCGTCCGGAGTTCTTGCAGGTCTATCTCGGCTGTGCGTGGCTGGGGGCGATTGCGGTCCCGATCAATACCGCCTTGCGCGGCTTCCAGCTGTCCCACATTTTCCGCAACTCGCGTCCCGCGCTGCTCGTCATCGAGGCTCAGTTCGCCAGCGCGGTCGAGAGTGTCGAGGCGGATGTCGAGCTGCCGCCTCGGACCTGGATCATCGGAGCTGCCGCCGACGCAATCGGTGCCAGGCTTTCCGCGGTCCCGCTGCCGCCTCTTGGCGCCGCAGCCCCGGCCGGCGCCGTGCGTCCCGGTGACACCGTTGCGATCCTCTATACGTCGGGCACCACGGGGCCTGCGAAGGGTGTGTGCTGTCCGCAGGCGCAGCTGTTCTGGTGGGGCGTCTATTCGGCGCGCGCGCTCGGAATCCGCGAGGGCGATGTGCTGTTCACCACGCTGCCGCTGTTCCACACCAACGCGCTGAATGCGTTCTATCAGGCGCTGCTGAACGGATGCACGTACGTGCTCGAGCCGAAGTTCTCGGCTTCCGGCTTTTGGGCTGCCGCGCGACAGCACAATGCGACGGTCGGCTATCTGCTCGGTGCGATGGCGTCGATGCTCCTGGCACAGCCGAAGAGCGCAGACGAGTCAATGCATCGTCTTCGTGTCGCTCTTGGCGGCGGCGTGCCGCCGCAAATCCACGGCCCGTTCCGCGAGCGCTTCGGCGTACCGCTGGTCGACGGCTACGGGTCGACGGAGACGAATTTCGTGTTCGCCGGCACGATTCCGTCGGATCGGGCGGGGACGATGGGGTACCTGGCCGATGGCATTGAGGCGCGGATCGTCGACGAGAATGATTCCGCGCTGCCTGATGGAGAGGCCGGCGAGCTCGTGCTTCGCGCGAGAGAACCCTTTGCGTTCGCGTCCGGCTATTTCGGCATGCCGGAGAAGACCGTGGAGGCCTGGCGAAATCTGTGGTTCCACTCAGGCGATCGGGTCGTTCGCGATTCCGACGGGCATTATCGCTTCATCGATCGCATGAAGGATTCCATCCGCAGGCGCGGCGAGAACGTGTCCTCGTGGGAGGTCGAGCAGGCGATCCAGGCGCACCCCGCGGTCGCTGCCTGCGCGGTCTACCCGCTGCCGTCGGAGTTGGGTGAGGATGAAGTTGCTGCTGCGATTCTGCTGGAACCGGGCCACTTGCTACAGCCCGTCGACATCGTCAGGCATTGCGAAGGACGGATCGCCTATTTCGCTATTCCGCGTTATGTGCGAATCCTCGGTCAGATGCCGCTGACGGAGAACGGCAAGATCAAGAAGGGCGTGCTGCGCGATGCCGGTGTCACGACGGATACATGGGATCGCGAAGCGGCCGGAGTGAAGGTACGACGCTGACGTCGTATCCGCTCAAGGTTTTTGCAAGGCGTCCCTGACGGCGGCCTTGAGTTCGTCGAGCTCGCCGATCAATCCATCGAACCGATCTGCCGGGAAATCCGCCAGCAGCTCGGCAAGCCATGCGCCGTGGCTCTTGGCCATTCGCCTGAAGATCTTGCGGCCTTCGACCGTCATACAGACGATCTGCACCCGCCGGTCGAGGTTCGACGCCGTGCGGGTGATGTATCCATCTGCGACCAGGCGGTCGACGATTGGCGTGAGGTTCCCGGCGGAGACCATCAGGCGCTTGGGCAGCTCTCCCAGCACAAGTCCGCTTGGTTCGCGGTCGAGCTGGGCGAGAACGTCGAAGCGGGGCATCGTGAAGTCGAACTCTTCGCGAAACCGGCGCCGCAACTCGCTTTCGATGAGGGACGTGCAGGCGAGCAGTCGGAGCCAAAGGCGTGTTTGAGCCCTGTACTCAGCCTCCTGATCCGTCTCGTTCTTGGCCGAAACAGGGGTGGACTCCTTCGCGAGTGCCAATCGAATCTCCCGGGCTTCGTGGCTTACGAAAGCTGGCGCAGCTCTCGTGACATTGGCAAGATAGTTCGTGCCAAAAGTAAATTCAAGGCTGGGTCCGAAGGATTCGGAATCGGCGCCGCCGTGCATCCGATTTACACTAAAATTCAGATCGACGCTGCGGCGAGGGGCGTGCCCTCCAGGGCCTTTGCAGAACCGCCTTGACAAGGCACGCGTCGAGGAAATATTTTATACTTAAAATAATTGGGTGAGAGCTCGGCGCAACGCGCGAAAGCGAGGGATCATGCGCATAGTCTGTATCGGCGGCGGGCCGGCCGGCCTCTATCTGGGCCTCCTGATGAAGCGTCGACATCCGGAACATGTCGTCACGGTCGTCGAGCGCAACAAGCCCTACGATACGTTTGGCTGGGGGGTGGTATTCTCCGATGCCATGATGTCTGCGATGCGTCTTGCCGACCCCGAAAGCGCGGCCGAGATCGAGGACGCCTTCAATCATTGGGACGACATCGAGCTGATCTTCAAGGGGACGCGCCAGCGCACGACCGGCCACGGCTTCATCGGCATTGGTCGCAAGCATCTGCTCAACATTCTCCAGAGGCGCTGCGAGGCTCTGGGTGTCGAGCTCGCCTTCGAGCGTGAGGTGGAGTCCGATCTCGAATTCCCCGACGCCGACCTGATCGTCGCCTGCGACGGTGTCAACTCCAGGATTCGCGCCCGCTATGCCGAACAGTTCCAGCCGGACATGGTGATCCGGCCGAACCGCTACATCTGGCTCGGCACCAAGAAGGCGTTCGACGCCTTCACGTTCGATTTCCAGAGGACCGAGCACGGCTGGTTCCAGGCACACATTTACAAGTTCGACGCGGAGACCTCGACCTTCATCGTCGAGACCACGGAAGAGACCTACAATGCTCACGGGCTGGGCGAGCTCGATCAGCAAGGGTCGATCGACTTCTGCGAGAAGATCTTCGCCGAGACGCTCGACGGTGCGAAGCTCTTGACCAACGCCCGCCATCTGCGCGGCTCGGCTTGGCTCAATTTCAGCCGCCTGATCTGCGGCAAATGGAGCGTGTTCAACGGCCGCTCCCATGTCGTGCTGATGGGGGACGCCGCGCACACCGCGCATTTCGCCATCGGGTCGGGCACCAAGCTCGCGCTCGACGACGCCATCGAGCTCGCCAACCAGTTCGATCACCATGGTCACGGGCGCGACCGCATCCAGACCGTGCTGGAGGCCTACGAGGAAGTACGCCGCGTCGACGTGGCGCGCATCCAGAACGCCGCGCGCAATGCGATGGAATGGTTCGAGGTGGTCGGCCGGCGCTATGCTGATACGCTCGAACCGCCGCAATTCTTCTATTCGATGCTGACGCGTTCCCAGCGCATCAGCCATGAAAACCTGCGCCTGCGCGACCGTGCCTGGTTGGAAGGATTCGAGCGATGGTTTGCCGCGCGCTCGGGCATCGCCGTCGAGGACGGCGAACGGGTACCGCCGCCGATGCTGACGCCGCACCGCGTGCGCGGCCTCACGCTGGCGAACCGCATCATGGTCTCGCCGATGGCGATGTATTCGGCGAAGGACGGGCTGATCAACGACTTCCACATCGCCCACCTCGGAGCGCGCGCCATGGGCGGCGCCGCGTTGATCTTTGCCGAGATGACCTGCGTCTCACCGGATGCCAGGATTACGCCGGGCTGTCTCGGGCTCTGGAATGATGAGCAAGCGGCACAATGGCGCCGGCTGGTCGATCTGGTCCATAGCCTCGGACATGCCAAGGTCGGCATCCAGCTCGGCCATGCCGGGCGGAAGGGATCGACCCGGCTCGCCTGGGAGGGGATTGACCAACCGCTGGCTTCAGGCAATTGGCCGCTGATCTCGGCTTCCGCGCTGCCCTATCTGCCGCACAGCCAGTTGCCGCGGGAGATGAACCGCAGCGATATGGACCGCGTCCGCGACGATTTCGTCGCCGCAACGCGCCGTGCTGCCGACGCCGGTGTCGATTGGCTCGAGCTTCATTGCGCCCATGGCTATTTGCTATCGAGCTTCCTCTCGCCGCTGACCAACCGGCGGACTGACGAATATGGCGGCAACCACGAAAATCGTGCGCGCTTTCCGCTGGAGGTCTTCAGGGCGATGCGCGCGGCGTGGCCATCCGATCGGCCGATGTCGGTGCGGCTGTCCTGCCATGACTGGACCGAAGGCGGCAACACGCCGGCCGACGCCGCGATCTTCGCTGCGATGTTCAAGGAGGCGGGAGCAGACGTGATCGATTGCTCCTCGGGACAGGTCTGGAAGGAGGAACGGCCGATCTACGGCCGCCTGTTCCAGACGCCATTCGCCGATCTGATCCGCAACGAAGTCGGCATCGAGACGATAGCAGTCGGTGCGATCTCCGAGGCCGATCACGCCAACTCGATTCTCGCGGCTGGCCGCGCGGATCTCTGCGCGATTGCGCGGCCGCATCTCGCCGACCCGGCCTGGACGCTGCACGAAGCCGCGCGCATCGGCATCACAGCGGTCAACTGGCCGAAGCAGTATCTGTCCGCCAAGGGACAATACGAAGCCAATCTGGCGCGTGCCGCTGCCGTGGCCGCGCAGTGAGCGAAGGAGGGATCGGATGAACTCCGTGGTAAAGATGATCCGGCGCGAATGGCTGGACTGGCCGTTCTTCGAGCCCCGCCATCTTGCGATCGGCGAGGCGCTCGATCGCTTCGTGCAGTCGGGAGCCCTCGACAAGATCGATCACAATGATGTGGATGGTGCCTGTCGCAAGCTTGTGCGCGCGATGGGCGCGGCGGGGTTGCTCGATTGCGCGGTCGCGGCGTCGCCCGATGGCGATGCGACGTCGATCGATTCCCGCTCGATCTGCCTGTCGCGCGAGTCGCTGGCCTATGCCGATGGCCTCGCCGATTTTGCTTTCGCCATGCAGGGGCTTGGCTCCGGAGCGATTGCACTGGGTGGCTCGGCGGAGTTGCGCAAGGCCGTGCTGCCGAAGGTGCGTTCCGGCGAATGGCTCGCGGCCTTCGCGCTCTCCGAGAAGGAGGCGGGGTCGGACGTCGCGGCGATGTCCTGCACGGCGCGGGTCGACGGCGACAACTACGTCATCGACGGCGAGAAGACCTGGATCTCGAACGGCGGCATTGCCGACGTCTATACGCTGTTTGCGCGAACGGGCGAGGCGCCGGGCGCCCGCGGCATTTCGGCCTTCGTCGTCTTTCCGGATGATCCCGGTTTTAGCATTGCCGAGCGCATCGACGTCATCGCGCCGCACCCGCTGGCCACGTTGCGCTTCACCAATTGCCGGATTCCCGCGAGCCGTAGGCTCGGCGCGCCCGGGGGCGGGTTCAAGCTCGCGATGCAGACGTTGGATATTTTCCGCGCATCGGTCGCCGCCGCAGCCCTCGGCTTTGCCCGTCGCGCGCTCGACGAGGCATTGTCGCATGCCCGCAGCCGAAACATGTTCGGTGCGACGCTGGGGGATCTTCAACTGACCCAGGCCGCGCTCGGCGACATGGCGACCGACACCGACGCGGCGGCGCTGCTGAGCTACCGCGCGGCCTGGCGCCGCGATGTCCAGAAGCTTCCGACGACGCGCGAAGCCGCCATGGCGAAGCTGACCGCCACCGAGACCGCGCAGCGCGTCATCGACCGTGCCGTCCAGATGTTCGGCGGCCGCGGCGTGCGCAAGGGAGAGGTCGTCGAAAGTCTCTACCGCGAAATCCGCGCGCTGCGCATCTACGAGGGTGCGACCGAGGTCCAGAAGTTGATTGTCGCCCGCGAGCTGTTGAAGCCGCGCTGAAGGGATTGAGAACTACGCATGAGCACGATCAGCAAGCCGGAAGCCCCCGTTGCGCGTGGTCTGCAACTGCTTCAGCCCAGCGGCTGGCCGCAGCCGAAGGGGTATGCGAATGGCGTCATGGCTGAAGGACGACTCATCGTGACGGGTGGTGTGGTCGGTTGGGACGCAGCCGGGCGATTTGCGGACGGCTTCGTTGCGCAGGTCCGCCAGACGCTCGAGAACATCGTCGCGATTCTGGCAGAGGGAGGCGCGCGGCCGGACCATCTCGTGCGCCTGACCTGGTACGTCGTGGACATGGACGAATATGTGTCGAACCTGAAAGCGCTCGGCAAAGTCTATCGCGAGGTCATTGGCACCCATTACCCTAGCATGGCGCTGGTGCAGGTCGTGCGTCTCGTCGAGCCATCCTCGCGTGTCGAGATCGAGGCGACGGCCGTCGTCCCGCGCTGACGAAGGCGTCGGCCGCAGGCCCGCGGCGAGACCGCGACGATGGAAAGCTCTCTACGGCGCCCGTGATGGATTGGAGCGAGAGCTCAATATTTTCAATCGGCTAAGGGGCGGCGTGTGCACCATGTGTGCACCGGGAGATGCACAAAAATCTATCGACTGCAAATTTGAGCAGACGGTCTGAGGCGTGATACTGAGCTCGGCTTCCGCGCGATCGAATTGACGAGAGCAGTGCAGCGACTACAACAGGCGTTTCGCCGCCGGTCATGAGTGAGAAAGAAGCCCAATGTTCCTGACCGAGAACGATCTGAATGAATTGGTGGCATGGCGACGCCATCTTCACGCCGTGCCGGAACTGTCGGGGCAAGAGGCAAAAACCGCGGAAGCCGTGCGGGCCCGTCTTCAGGCGGCGGGTGCCGACAGGATCGTTTCGGGCCTCGGTGGTCACGGCGTGCTTGGAATCTATGATGGACGTGAGTCTGGCCCGACGATCATGCTTCGGGCCGAACTGGATGCACTGCCGATTCAAGAAAAATCAGAACTCAAGCATCGATCGCTGATAGCAGGAAAGGCCCATCTCTGCGGTCATGATGGTCATATGGCAATTCTGGCGGCCGTAGCGCAAAATCTGAGCCAGCAACGTCCAAGCCGAGGTCGCGTAGCGCTCCTGTTTCAGCCGGCCGAGGAGGACGGGTCCGGTGCGGCCGCCGTTCTGGCTGACGCGAAGTTTGAGCAGATGCGGCCCGACTTTGTCTTCGCGCTGCATAACCTTCCCGGCCTCGGTCTTGGACAGGTCTCTCTTGCCGAAGGTTTGGTGAATTGCGCCTCGCAAGGAATGCAGATCAGATTATCAGGACGAACGACGCACGCGTCGAATCCGGAGCTTGGTGTCTCCCCGAAAGACGCGCTCGCCAGGCTTCTGCTGGAGATACCCGCGCTCGGGCGCGGGACGGAGCTAGACGACGACTTCTCAATGCTGACGGTCACCCACGCAAGACTTGGGGAGCCTGCGTTCGGTATCGCGCCGGGCTTCGGCGAATTGTGGGCGACACTGAGAACATGCACCGACATGATGATGGAACGGCTCCGCCTGGAGGCGGAAGACTTGGTTCGGCGCGTGACGGCCGGCAAGGGGCTGAGCACGGAAATCGCTTATCGCGACGTCTTCAATCATTGCGCAAACGACGTCGATGCTGTTGCCCAGCTTAGAAGCGCGCTGGACGCAGAGGGGGTGCGACATTCGGCGGAGGGCCTTCCACTGCGTGGCTCCGAGGACTTCGGACGTTTTGGCTCCCGTTCGAAGTCGGCGATGTTTTTCCTGGGAGCCGGCAAAGAGCATCCCGGGCTGCATGAGTCGAACTACGACTTTCCGGATCAGTTGATAGAAATTGGTGCAAGAATATTCGTGCGCACCATACGCAACCTGCTTGGCTAAATAGAGAATTCCGGACGGAGTGACAGCGTATCGCCTGCATGCCACATGTTGGATCGGCGCTTAGAACGATTTGAAACTAGAAGCTTTCGAAAATTTGCAGTGAAGTTCGAAGTAGGAAATCGCTTCTCCGATCACGACGGTTTCGTCGTGCAACCTTAGATAATTTCTAGGTCCCAATTCCTTCTCGCAGCACCGTCGTATGTTAGGAAGCGACGGGGACGTGCTTGCAAGTGGAATTGGGGCGCAGGAATGACGCGTGAACTCTCGGCCAGGAAAATCGTGCGTACACTATCGTTGGGCGCGGTGAGTTATCTCGCACTGTCGATGGAATCTTCGGGTGACCTTCAGCATGCGGTTGCGCAATCCAATCTGCCGCCCGTGACCGTGGATGCCTCCAAGCCGAGAGCTCGTCAGCCGGTCCAGAGATCACAGTCGACGCGCGCCTCGCGTGGACAGCGATCCGTCGCCGCGGCGCCTCCGCGCCAGGCTGCACCCGTTCCCTATGTGGTGCCCTCGACCGGAACGGTCGGCACGGTGCCGCCCGCCTACGCAGGCGGCCAGGTTGCAACCGGCGGGAGTCTCGGTCTGCTCGGCAATCGCGGCGTGATGAACACGCCGTTCAACCAGACGAGCTATACGGCGGAGCTGATCAAGAATCAGCAGGCGCGCACCGTCGGCGATGTGCTGTTCAACGATCCCTCGGTCCGGGTGAAGACGCCTGCCGGCAATGGCATCGATGGTGTCTACATCAGGGGCTTCTACCACGACAGTGGCGACTACGCCATGAATGGCCTCTATGGAATGGCGCCGTTCTATTCCACGTCAGCGAATTTCCTTGAGCGCGTCGAGGTTCTGAAGGGACCGGGCGTGCTTCTCGGCGGCATGCCGCCTGCAGGTGCCAATGGTGGTAGCATTAACTTGGTGACTAAGCGCGCACCTGACTTCGACATCACGCAACTCACTGCACTTTACATATCAAGGTCTCAGTTCGGACTGCAAACCGATGTGAGCCGTCGATACGGCGAACATAAAGAATGGGGCGTCCGGTTCAATGGTGAGGCGCGGGGCGGCTCGACTGCGTATGATCGGCAGACCGATCAGTTCGGCAACGCCGTGCTCAATCTGGACTACCGGGGTGAACGCGTGCGCTTTTCAACGGATATCGGTTATCAGGCTGATGATCTGAAGCCGCCGCTGCGGTTCCTGACGTTTACCACCAGTCCTCCGTTCGCGACCACCATCCCAGTTCCCGCCCTTCCGAAGCCCGGCGCCAATTACATGCCGGAATGGGCGACATGGAAACCGAAAGACGCGTTTGCCATGACGCGCGGTGAAGTCGATTTAACGGAGTCGGTGACGGCGTACGGTGCGGCTGGATATCACAAGAGCGAGATCGACTACGTCTATCCATCGCCGCGCATCACGAACGCGAACGGCAACTGGACGGCCGTTCCATTCAGCGGGCGCGATGTTTATGACAATTATACAGGTGAGGTCGGGCTGCGAGCCTCGGTGGATACCGGCCCCATCAATCATCTCTTGACTGTGAACTACTCGGCTTTCGAGCGAGATTACAGTTCGTTCGGCAGGGCAGGCGCTGCGATCAATTCAAACTTGTACAATCCGGTTCCGATCCCTTATCCCAACTTCGCTACCGTCGCCCAGAATCTGGAGACGCGAACCAAGCTTACCAGTGTCGGTATCGCTGATACGATGTCGATGTTCAACAACAGGCTTCAGTTTGTTGTCGGGGCGAGGCGGCAGACAGCGGGCGTAGACAGCGTGAACCTGCTGACCTCTGCCAAATCGAGTGTCGACGTTCCGACCTGGAGTCCCGGCTATGCGGTCATCGTCAAGCCGGTGGAGAACATCTCCCTTTACGCAAACTACATCGAAGGCCTTAAGGCGCCCGAAGTCGTTGTCGGCGCCACGTCGTATTCGAACGTTGGCGAGATCATTCCTCCTGCTCAGACCAAGCAGAAGGAAGTCGGCATGAAGGTCGATATGGGCCGGATCGGCTTTACTGCCAGCGCATTTGACATCACCAGTCCGAACATTATTTCGGTCGCAGTGCCGGGGCAAACCCTACCTGCGAGGCGACTTTCCGGCGAGCAGCGCAATCGGGGCTTCGAACTGTTCACCTTCGGGGAGGTGACCCCGACGTTCCGGGTGCTGGGTGGTGTGACCTTCATTGACGGCGAGGTCGTCAGGCAGGCGGTCTCCGTCGGATCGATCATCGTCAACTACAATGGCAAGGTTCCCGTCGGCGTGTCGGCGGTTAACTTGAACCTCGGCGCCGAGTGGGACACCCCGTTCCTGCCGGGACTGACTATGACCGGCCGGGTCATCTACACTAGCGAGAGCTACGCCAACGATGCGAATACGCAGGAGCTTCCTGCGTGGACGCGAGTCGACCTTGGCGCACGCTACACATTCGTGTCGCCTTGGAACGGTAAGCCGATTGTTGTTCGCGCCAGCGTGGAGAACGTGTTCAACGAGGCGTACTGGAATTCCTATCGCACGGTGAGTAGCGCGGTATCACTCGGCGCGCCGCGCACCTACCTCCTGTCGACGACGTTCAATTTCTGAACGCTGGTCCTTGGTACTCCCGATGCGCACCGCCGTGGATCTGGTCCGCGGCGGTTTTTCGTTGGTCCATAATCAGCAAGCTGCACTTGTCGCGATTGATGACAGTGTCATGAAACACCACCGCGATAAAATCGCACCATCACGCCACATCGGAAAAGTTCCTCCTTGCGCAGTTAGAATTGCAGCAATCTTCGTCGCGTCCTGAAATCCCAATAGTTTTCCGCGTATTGGCGCGCAAGCGCGGAGGTTGCATTGTGTCCGCCCGTCGCCAATTTTGAGGTCTTACAAAAAGTCGCGTCGATATTGCTTTGACCCTCGTCGGCTTCTCACCTAGTCAAACGTCTCTGCTTTCGCTTTCCGAAAAGGGGATCGCGCCATGATGGTGTTCGACAGAGACGACGTCACCTTCACCGTCGTCGTCAATCACGAAGAGCAATACTCCATCTGGCCGACGTTCAAGGAGATTCCGGCCGGCTGGAAGGCGGTGGGCAAGTCCGGCAGCAAGAAGGAATGTCTCGACCATATCGAGCAGGTGTGGACCGACATGCGCCCGCTCAGCTTGCGCAAGTTCATGGACGGCGCGTCGCCTCAGCAGACGACGTAGTCAGCGAAGTCCGGTCGTCCGATGCGGCTTCTTTGTCTGCCCTATTCCGGCGGAACTGCCATGTTCTATGCGCGGTGGCGCAGGCTGCTGTCGTCGTGGATCGACGTTCGGCCGGTGGAATGGCCCGGCCGCGGTGCGCGCATGGACGAGCCGCTGGCGACCGATCCGCGCGTGCTGGCGGCACAGCTGGCTGGTGAACTCGCCGCGCAGCTCGACGGGCCCTACGCACTATTCGGGCACAGCCTCGGTGCCGTGATCGCGTTCGAGCTCGCACATGGCCTGCTCGATCGCGGGGCGCCTGCGCCGGCCATTCTCTTCGCCTCGGGTGCGGAAGCGCCGGCGGTGCGGGACGGCAGCAAGTGGCGCCATCCCCTGAGCGACCAGGCGCTGATGCAGGAGCTGCGTGATCTTCAGGGCACACCCGACGAGGCGCTGTCGAATGCCGAGTTGATGCGATCCGCGCTGCCGGTACTGCGCGCAGATTTTCTGATGTGCGGAGCCTATGCCTACCGGCCGCGGCGTCCATTGCCGTGCCCCGTACACGTTTTTGGCGGAGCGGACGACGAGACCAGCCGCGAAGCACTCGAGGCTTGGCGGCTGGAGACCTCGGCGGCATTCACGCTCGATATTCTGCCCGGGCATCACTTCTTCATTCACACACAGCAGGCCGAACTGATCGACCGGATCGGCTGGGCGCTGGCCCGGCAATCGGGGCGATCGACCGGTTTGCATCGGAGCGAGGATCATGAGCGCGTTCTCCGTCCAGCCACTCATTGAGGGCAAGGCTCTTCCCATGCTGCTTAGGGCAGGTGAGGCCGGGCAGCCGCTCGGCGAATCCCTTCCCATGCTGCGTGCAACGATCGACCGGTACCTCACCGACAGCGGCGGCATCGTGTTTCGCGATTTCGCGCTCGATGGTCCCGATGCGTTTCGAGCCTTCGCGGCCGATTTCGGCCACCCGCTGCTGACCTACGAGTTCGGGTCGACGCCGCGTTCGCAGGTGACCTCAGGCGTCTACACGTCCACGGAGTATCCGCCGCACCAGCATATCCCGCTGCACAACGAGCAGGCCTATACCCGCGATTGGCCGATGAAGATCTGGTTCTACTGCATGCAGCCAGCGCTGGAAGGCGGCGAGACGCCGATCGCCGACAGCCGCGCCATCTATCGCGACATGCCGCCGGCCATTCGCGAGCGGTTCGCCGAGAAGGGCGTGATGTATGTGCGGAACTACGGCAACGGGCTCGACGTCGATTGGCAGCAGGTGTTCGGCACCGACTCCAGATCGGAGGTGGAAGCTTACTGCGCTCGCCACGACATCGAATGCGAGTGGAAGGAAGATGGCGAACTCCGTACGCGCCAGGTCTGTCAGGGCACGGCGCAGCACCCGGTCACGAAGGAGTGGGTCTGGTTCAACCAGGCGCATCTGTTCCATGTCTCCAATCTCGAGCCGGAGGTGCGCGAGAGTCTGCTCGACGTGGTCGAGGACGAAGCCGATCTACCGCGCAACGTCTTCTATGGCGACGGTTCGACGATCGAGGACGAAACATTGTCAACGGTCCGGACCGTTCTGGAGAGGCACAAGATCAGCTTTCCCTGGCAGGCTGGGGACGTCGTGATGCTCGACAACATGCTCACCGCGCACGCGCGGGCCCCGTTCAGGGGTCCGCGCAAGGTGATCGTCGCCATGGCGGAAGCTCATCGGCAGGGGTGATCGGCAAGGGTGATCAGCGGCACGTCTCATTCGGGCGGCGGGGATTTCCGGCGCGCGGCCGGACAGGAATTTGAGAACATGGACAGATCCGACCTCGTCGAACGCTTGCGAGAGCATGCCGCCTTGCGACCGGAGAAGGTGGCGTTGCGATTCCTGGAGGGCGACGACGTTGCCGATGAGCTGACGTTTGCCGCGCTGGACGCTCGGATCAGGGCGCTTGCGGCATGGTTTCAGCAGATGGGCGGTGCGGGCGAACGGGCGGTGATTCTGCTTCCGAGCGGGATCAACTATGCCGTCGCATTCTATGCCTGCCTGTATTCGGGCGTAGTCGCCGTGCCGGCGTATCCGCCTGAGGGCGGTCCCGAGCGCTATGCAGGACGACTGAACGGTATCCTGCGGGATGCCGCGCCTCGCTTCATCCTGGTGGAGACGGGGCTGCGCGGTCTCATCGAGGCGGCATTGCCCGAGCTCGCCGACGTGGAGATCGTTGCGGTGGACACGATTTCGCCCGATCTCGCCGCGGACTGGTGCGAGACGAGGCCTGCCACCGATGGGATCGCGTTCCTCCAATACACATCCGGCTCGACCTCGCAGCCGAAGGGCGTTTGCGTCTCCCATGGCAATCTAGCGGCCAACGAGCGTGCGATCGAAGCGGTTTGTAGTGGAACGCCGAACGATGTGTTTGTGAGCTGGCTGCCGCTCTATCACGACATGGGGCTGATCGGCGGACTTCTGAACCCGCTGTTCACGGGCTTTACCGGCGTCCTGATGTCGCCACGGAACTTCCTGGAGCGGCCACGGCGCTGGCTCGAGGCCATCGACCGTCACGGCGGCACGTTGAGCGGTGGCCCCGACTTCGCGTACTCACTCTGCACCGACCGCATCTCGGAAGAGACCATCCGTCGGCTCGACCTCAGCCGGTGGAGGTTTGCGTTCTCGGGCTCGGAGTTCGTCCGCCGCACCACCTTCGAGAAATTTGGCGACCGGTTTGCGCGGGCCGGGTTCGATCGACGGGCGTTGACGGCTTGCTATGGACTTGCGGAGGCGACGCTGCTGGTCACGGCCAGCGACATCACCGCCGAGACCGTCAGCTACACGCTCGACACCGCGGAACTCGCCGCCGGCCGCATCGCGAGCGCCAGCGAAGGCACGGACCTCGTGGCATGTGGTCGAACTGCTGCTGGTCACGCCGTGCGCATCATGCGCGTCGACGAATCGGCGGTGGCCGAGGCGAATGAGGTGGGCGAGATCTGGGTCACTGGTCCCAGTGTCGCGCTCGGCTACTGGAACAATGTCGAGGCCACGCATCAAGCCTTCGTCGAGCGAGATGGTGCGCGTTGGCTGCGGACCGGCGACATCGGCTTCCTTCGCGACGGCGCACTCGTGGTGGCCGGTCGTCTCAAGGACCTGCTGATCGTTCGCGGGCAGAACGTCTATCCGACGGATGTTGAGCAGGCGGTCGAAGCCGAGGTCGAATCCGTCCGCAGCGGACGGGTTGCCGCCTTTCCCATCGAGGTCGAGGGGCGTGAAGCCATCGGAGTGGCGGCGGAGTTCAGCCGCGCCGTGCTCAAGCGTAGCAATCCGGAAGCGCTCGCACATGCGATCGGCGAAGCCGTGCTCCGGCAGGCGCAGGAATATCCGGCCGTGATCGTTCTGCTGAACCCGCAAGCGATGCCGCTGACGACGAGCGGCAAGCTGCAGCGGTCGGCCTGCGCAACGCGTCTCGCCGACAACACGCTCGACAGCTTCGCGGTGTTCGAGAGAGGGCGTCGCCGCGGCACTGCATCCGTGACGGTGCCGGCGAGCGATACCGAGCGTGCCGTCGCTGCGATGTGGTGCGAGGCGCTTGGCGTCGCGGCGGTGCATCGCGAGGACGATTTCTTTGTGCTGGGCGGAAACTCGATCGCGGCTGGCCAGGTTGCTGCTGCGATCCGCGACCGCCTGGACGTGGAAGTGGAGCTGCGCACCTTCTTCGACGCGCCGGCGCTTGCGGCCTTCGCTGGCCGGATCGATGCTCTGGCGGGCACGGGTGCTGGCCGGGCGCTCCCGCCGATCCCATGGGCCGTCGCGGCCGATCGCACGATGCTGTCGCACGCACAGGAGCGGCTCTGGTTCCTCTGGAACATGGATCCTGCTGGGACAGCCTATACCGTTGCGAGCACAATCGGTCTGAAGGGACGGCTCGACCGTGCAGTGCTTTCGCGTGCTTTCGGCGAGATCGTCCGTCGTCACGAGATATTGCGCACCACGTTCATCGCCAGAGACGGCCGTGGGACGCAGCTCGTCCACGATGTCATGAGCATCGGCGTTCGGCACGAGGATCTCCGCGCCTATTCTGTGCGGGAGCGCTCCGAGCGCGCGGAGACGGTCAGGCGATCCGAGCTCGGCAAGCCATTCGATCTCGTGAACGGGCCATTGTTGCGCGCCGTGCTGCTTCAATTCGCGGACGATGCCTACGAATTGCTGTTGCTGGCCCATCACATCATCGTCGATGGATGGTCGCTTGATGTGCTACTCGAAGAGCTAGCCGCTCTCTATCGAGCCGGTACCGGTCAGGACGCAGGCGTGCCGCCGGTTCCGGCAATTCAATATGCTGATTTTGCGGCCTGGCAGCGAAGCTGGCTTGCGGGCGGCGAGGGCGATCGGCAGCTCGCCTATTGGCGCGCCAAGCTCGGCGATGTTCACCCGGTGCTGGCGCTGCCGCATGATCGGCCGCGCCCGACGATCCAGAGCCATGCCGGCGATACGATCGGTCTGGCCATCGACGCCGTGCTTGCGTCCCAGCTCCGGGAGATCGCCGGCAAGCAGCGCGTCAGCGTCTTCATGCTACTGCTCGGCGCATATTACGCGCTGCTCCATCGCTACACCGGGCAGAGTGATTTGCGTGTCGGCGTGCCGGTCGCCGGGCGCCGGCATACGCAGCTCGAACGACTGATCGGATGTTTCGTCAACACGCTGGTGCTGCGGGCCGAGATGACCGCCGAAGCGAGCTTCACGAGCCTGTTGCGTCAGGTCAGGGAATTGGTGGTCGAGGCACTGGCGCACCAGGATCTTCCGTTCGAAATGCTGGTCGACAGCCTCAAGCCCGAACGCAGCGGTGGGCAAAATCCCCTGTTCCAGGCGAAGTTCAACTACATGACGGCGCCGGGCGGTTTCTCCGGCGTGGAGGGGCTCGCTGCCGACGTCGACATTGTCGATCTCGCTGGTTCGCATTTCGATCTCGCCCTCGACGTCATCGATGGCGTCGGGATGAAGGTCACGTTCAACTACGCCACCGACCTATTCGATCGTCCGACCATTGCACGGCTGGCGGCGCAATTCGGTTCGATGCTGCGCCAGATCGCCGACAACGCCGAGCGGCGGATATCGGACTTCGTCATCGACGACGGACACCGGCAGACCGTGCCGAGTGAGGCTGCGGCGTTCGGCTTCGCCGATATGGTGAGCCTTCATCGCGCGGCGACAGTCGATCGACAGACCGCCATCGCCATTCGATGCGGCCGGGGGCAACTGACCTTTGCGGCGCTCGAGCAGCGGTCAAATCGTATCGCACACGCCCTCATCGCGAAGGGCGTGGCACGCGAGACACCGGTTGCGCTGTGGATCGAGCGCTCTCCGGCCTTTGTCGTCGCCTTGCTCGGTGTGCTGAAGGCGGGCGGCTCTTATGTCCCGCTCGATCCGAAATGGCCGTTGGAGCGCGTCCGCCGTATCCTGACCGACGGCGGCATCGACATCATGCTTGCGGCAGGCGACAAATTGACGGATGCGCGCGAGCTGGGCTGCCTGGTGCTCGACGCGGAGGCGGAAGCGGCGCGCGCCGAGGTATCGAGCCTGCCGCTCGACACGACCATTCATCCAACGCAGACCGCTTACGTCATCTATACCTCCGGATCGACCGGCGCGCCTAAGGGCGTCAGCGTCTCGCACGGGGCCTTGGCCAATTATGTCCAGGCTCTGCTGCAACGTCTGAAGCCGCGCCCGTCGGCGAGCATGGCGATGGTTTCGACGGTGGCGGCCGACCTCGGCCACACTGTCCTGTTCGGTGCGCTCGCATCCGGCGGCACGCTGCATCTGCTGTCACCAGAGGCCGTATTCGACGCGGATGCGTTTGCACAAGCGATGCGCGAGGGCGAGGTCGACATTCTCAAGATCGTGCCGAGCCATCTGCGAGGGCTGCTTCAGGCCTCGCACTCGGCCGATCTGCTCCCCCGCGACGCGCTCGTCCTGGGCGGCGAGGCGTGCGATGGCGCGCTGCTGGACGACGTCCGGCGTTTGCGGCCGGAATGCCGGATCCTGAATCATTACGGGCCCACGGAAACGACCGTCGGTGCGGTGACGCATGAGTGCGCGGCAGGCCGCGGGGACGGTTCGGTTCCGATCGGTCTGCCTCTTGCCAATCTGCGCGTCCATGTCCTCGATGACGCCTTGAACGAGGTGCCGATCGGAGTCGTTGGCGAGCTCTATGTCGGCGGCGCTGGGCTGGCGCGGGGCTATCGCGGCGCGGCGGGCCTGACCGCGGAACGCTTCGTGCCGGATCCGTTCGGCGCCGCGGGCGGGCGCCTCTACCGAACCGGGGATCGCGTCCGCTGCGACCGCGAGGGCCGGCTGATATTCCTGGGTCGTTCTGACGACCAGATCAAGTTGCGCGGCTATCGCATCGAGCTGGGCGAGGTCGCGCGCGTCATCAAGGCGCTGCGGGGAATCGATGACGCGGTGGTCGTGTCACGCGCCATCGGTGCGAGTGAGCGCCAGGAGCTGATCGCCTATTGCGTGCCCGAGAGCGGCGCCGGTCCGCAGGCCGAGGCGATCAAGCAACAGCTGGCTGCAATCGTGCCGGATTATATGGTTCCGTCACACATCGTCATGTTGGTGCGACTGCCGCTGACGCCCAACGGAAAGATCGATCGTCGCGCCTTGCCTGAACCGGCCGAACAGGGGGCGTCGGCCGGCTATGCCGCGCCTGCGGGGGATCTTGAAGTTGCGATCGCGGCGGTCTGGTGCGAGGTGCTCGTTCGCGAGCGCGTCGGCCGGAATGACAATTTCTTCGAACTCGGCGGCGATTCGATTCTGAGCCTGCAGATCATCGCCCGCTTGCGCAAGCGCGGCATCCGGCTGACGCCGAAGCAGATCTTCAGCCAGCAGACGGTTGCCGGGCTGGCGACGGTCGCCGTTATGTCGGCGGGGACGACCAGAAAGGACAGACCGGCGGCGAGGACGTCAGTCGGCGGCGACACCGCATCTGGCATGCCCCGTCTGATGCCGATTCAGACGCGCTTCTTCGCCGAGGACATTGCCAACCGGGATCACTGGAACCAGGCGGTTCTGCTGCTGCCGCGGATGCAGGTCGACTGGGAGACGCTGCGGCGCGCGCTTGCGGCCATCCTGGACCATCACGATGCGCTGCGTTTGCGGTTCAGGCAGGTGGATGGCGCCTGGCGGGCGGAGCAGGGCCCGGCACCGGCGTCATCCGAACTGCTGTGGCGTCATGCGGGCGTCGCCGGCGCGACGGAGGTCGTGGCGCTCGCCCGCGCTGCGCAGGAAAGTCTCTCACTGTCTTCGGGACCGCTGCTGCGGGCTGTCGGCATGGACCTGGCGGACGGTAGCCAACGCTTGTTGCTTGCGATCCATCATCTCGTCGTCGATGGCGTATCCTGGCGCATCCTTCTGGAGGACCTGGCGTTGGCCTATGACCAACTCCAGCGTGGCAGTCCCGTCGCGCTGCCGCCGAAGAGCGACTCCTATGCCTCGTGGAGCGAGCGGCTGCATGCCTATGCGGTAACCGCCGAGATCGCGGGCGAATTGCCCCATTGGCTGGATTGTGGCGCCGGCGCGCGTCTGCCGTGCGATGACGACCATGGCGACGTCGATCGCGTCGGGGACGGCGGCGAGGTGTCATTGGTGTTCGATGCCGACCTGACGTCGCAACTGCTCGAACAGGCGCCGGCTGCCTATCGGACCCAGGTCAATGATCTCCTGCTCGCCGGTCTCGTCCGTGCGGTGTCGCGCTGGAGCCAGCACGACGAGATCGCCGTGGAGCTCGAAGGCCACGGCCGCGAGGATATCTTCCCGGATGCGGATGTGTCCCGCACCGTCGGCTGGTTCACGACGGCCTTTCCGGTCCGGCTGAAAGATGCAGGCGACGAGGCGTCGCTGATCAAGGCGGTCAAGGAGACGCTTCGCGCGATTCCGAATCGCGGGATCGGCTATGGCGTGCTGCGCCATCTCGGCTCCGGGCAGCAGCGCCAGGCTCTGGCGCAATTGGCAGAGCCGCAGATCGTCTTCAACTATCTAGGCCGATTCGATGCCAACGTAGGGACCAACCAGCGCTTCTCCTTCGCAGCGGAGAGTGCAGGTCCCTCGCGTAGCGCCACGGCCCCGATGCGCGGTTGGCTGAACATTACAGGCCTCGTGCGTGAAGGCCGGCTGGAATTATCTCTCGGATACGGACGCAAGCGCTACCGGCACGCGACCATCGAGCGGCTCGCCGCACATTACAAGGACGCATTGCGCGAACTGATCGCCCATTGCTGCAATGGAGCGTTCGGTCTCACGCCATCGGATGTCCCGCTGTCGGGGCTCGCTCAATCCGATCTCGATCGGTTGGCTGCGAACCTGGATCTTCGCGGCATCGAGGACATCTATCCGCTCTCGCCGATGCAGCAGGGCATGCTGTTTCATGCGCTGCGCGATGGTGCCAACGACGCCTATGTGAATCAGGTCGGGCTCGAACTGTTCGGCGTCGATGCCGGCAAGCTGAAAGCCGCGTGGCAGGTGGTCAGCGACCGGTATGCGGCCTTGCGGACCGGATTTGTCTGGCAGAATCTGTCGGGTGCTGCGCAGCAGGTGGTGCATCGTCATGTGACGGTGCCGTTCGTCGAGGAGGATTGGCGCGGGAGCGCGCCTGCGGATCTGCAAGCCGCGCTGGCGGAGATATCCCGGCGTGAGCGCGAGATGGGCTTCGACGTTTCGCAGCCGCCCCTTCAGCGTATCCGTCTGATCCGTCTCGACGACGACAGGCACTGGCTGATCTGGACCCATCATCACATCTTCGTCGATGGTTGGAGCTCGGCCCGACTGGTGGCGGAGGTGTTGCAGCAGGCGAGCGGTCGCCCGCTGCCGGCCGTGCAGGGCAGCTACCGCGACTACATCGCATGGTTGCAGGGTCGCGATCGCGAGAGCGCCGAGAGGTTCTGGCGCGAGGCTTTGGCAGGGCTCGAGGCGCCCACATTGCTCGCGAACACGCTGGCGCCCTCCAAGACATCCCCGGCCGAAGGCCATGCCAGTGTCGGGCTTGCGGTGGACGCAGCGCTGACCGAGCGGCTGAAGTCCTTTGCCAAGCATGAACGGGTGACGCTCAATACGCTCATCCAGGGTGCGTGGGCACAGCTGCTGCGGCGTCATTCGGGGCAGTCCGCGGTCTCTTTCGGCGTGACCATCTCGGGCCGTCCGGCCGAATTGCCCGGGTCCGAGGAGATGGTGGGCCTCTTCATCAACACGCTTCCCATCGTCGATGCGACCAGCCCGCAAGCTATCGTGGGCGATTGGCTGCGCCAGTTGCAGGAACAGAATTTGGCGATGCGCGAGCACGGTTGGACGCCGCTCTACGACATTCAGCGCCTCGCCGGCCGTGCCGGGCAGCCGCTGTTCGACAGTATCCTGGTGTTCGAAAACTATCCGATCGACGAGGGGGTGCTGCGAGGCGGGGAAGGTGGTCCGCGGCTGGGACGTGTGGCGCATGTGACGCCGACGAACTATGCGCTGGCGGTCGCGGTGTTCGCCGCCGGCGATCGGCTGAACATTGAATTCAACTATGACCGGAGCCGGGTCGACGAGGCGGCGATCCTGCGCCTTCGCGACATTCTCCACGCCCTGCTGGAACGGATTGCGGCGAATTCGGAATGTGCGCTCGGTGATCTCTCTGCGGCAGTCGAGCAGGACGCGCGACGAGCTCTCGAATGGAGTGGCGCAGCGCGGCTGACCTCCGCATCATCCTGCGCCGACGTCGTGATGCATATCGAAGCACAGGCCGCGCAGGCGCGGTCTGCCATTGCCATCGTCTGCGGCGACCAGCGCATCTCCTATGGCGAGTTGAACGCGCGTGCGAACGCGCTCGCACGACGCCTTCGCCTCTGGAACGTCGGTCCGGATCGGCTGGTCGGCATTGCCTTGAGCCGAAGCCCGGACATGATCATCGCGCTGCTCGCGGTTCTGAAGGCCGGAGGCGCCTATCTGCCGCTCGATCCGGATTATCCGGCCGAGCGGCTTGCCTACATGCTGCGTGACGGCGGCGCGGCGCTGGTCCTGACGCAAGGCGCGCTGCTCGAGCCGCTTGCACCGGTGCTGCGCGAAGCCGGGGTCGAGGCGCTCTGCATCGACGAGCCATCGCCGCGCGCCGGCGAGGACGGCGGGAACCTCGACATCGAAATCCATCCGGACAGCCTGGCCTATGTCATCTACACGTCCGGGTCGACCGGCGCGCCGAAAGGCGTGGCGGTTGCGCGCGGACCGCTGGCGATGCATTGCGAAGCCATCGGCCGGCTGTACCGCATGACCTCGCGTGACCGCGAGTTCCAGACGGCATCGATCAATTTCGACATCGCCCACGAGCGATGGCTGGTACCGCTGATGACGGGCGGTTCGCTCGTCCTGCCTTCGAAGCCCGGTCTCCTGATTGACGATCTCGTCAGCGAGATGACCCGCAATGCGGTGACCTCGATCTTCCTGCCGCCGGCCTATGCGGATCAATTGAGCGCGGCATTGCGGCAGGGTGGGCGCAGGCTGGCGATCAGGGCCTGTATCGTCGGCGGCGAAGCCTGGTCCGATACCGGGGTCAGGGCATTTCGAGAAGCTTTCATTATCGATCTTCTGGTCAACGCCTACGGCCCGACCGAGACGGTGATCGCGCCGACGGCGTGGATCGTCGACGCCGCCGCGTTGACACCTCACCAGCCCGCACCGATCGGACGGCCCGTTGGTGCGAGGTCGGCGCACATTCTCGATTCCGACCTCAATATCGTTCCCGCCGGCGTCACCGGCGAGCTGTTCATCGGTGGTGTTGGCCAGGCCCGCGGCTATCTGAACCGGGCTGCACTGACCGCGGAGCGGTTCGTCCCCGATCCGTTCAGCGACGATGGCACGCGCCTCTATCGCACCGGCGATCTCGCGCGCTGGCGCAACGACGGCGTGATTGAATATGTCGGCCGCGCCGACCAGCAGGTGAAGATCCGCGGCTTCCGTATCGAGCTCGGAGAGATCGAGGCGCGTCTGCTCGAGCAGCGTGGCGTGCGTGCGGCGGCCGTTGTGGCGGGCGAAGGCCGGACCGGGCGCCAATTGTTCGCCTATGCGAGTGGCGGGCCGTCGCTCGACGGCCGCGCCTTGCGCGATGCACTGTCCGCCGTTCTGCCTGACTACATGGTGCCGTCGTCGGTGACGGTGCTGGAGCAGTTGCCGCTCACCGCTAACGGTAAGATCGATCGGCGTGCACTGCCGGCGCCGGGCGAGGATGCGTTGGCGAGTCGCACCTACGAGGCACCCGAGGACGAGATCGAGCTGGCGCTGGCCGGGATCTGGGCGGAGCTGCTCGACGTCGATCAGGTCGGACGCAACGATCACTTCTTCGAGCTCGGCGGACATTCCTTGCTCGCAGTGCGGGTGCTGAGCCGGGTGTCGCAGGAGATCGGCGTGTCAATCGCGGTCTCGGATCTGTTCGCTCATCCCGATCTTGCCTCATTTGCCCGGGTCGTGTCGATCAGGCTCATCGAGCAAGAATTCGATGCCGAAGAGCTCCAGGAACTGGTGGGAACGGAGCAGTGAGCATGGCTGACACGGCAAAGCCGAGCTTACGCGATCTGGATCCCCAGCAGATGAGAAAGCTCGTCGCGCTGGCCAGGAATCGTGGCCGGAGTGACGCCAGTGCCATTCCGGTGGTGGCGCGGAGCGGATCGTTGGAAATGTCCTTTGCGCAGCAGCGGCTCTGGCTGCTGGCGCAGCTCGATGGTACGAATTCCAGCTATCACATTCGCGGAGCATTGCGGCTTACGGGCGAGCTCGATCTCGAAGCCTTGCGTCGCAGCATCGACCGTGTGTTCGCGCGCCACGAAGCGCTGCGCAGCGTCTTTCGCGTACTGGACGAACAGCCGCGCGTAGTGCTGCTGCCCACGGATGAGCGTGTGCCGCTGCTCGAACATGATCTGAGTGGCCGGGACGATCGCGAGCAGGAGCTGGCGCGCCTCTGCCGCGAGGAGGCCGCGACGCCGTTCGATCTCGCCGCAGGACCGTTGGTCCGCGGTCGCCTGATCCGGATGGCGGAGGGAGAGCATCTCTTCTTGCTCACCCAGCATCACATCGTCTCCGATGGCTGGTCGATCGGCGTGCTCATGCGCGAGCTCGGCGCTCTCTACCGGGCATTCGCCGCCGGCAAGGACGATCCTCTGCCGCCATTGGCAATCCAGTATCCGGACTATGCCGTCTGGCAGCGGCAATGGCTGTCCGGCGAACGCTTGCAGCGGCAGGTCGACTATTGGCGAGAAGCACTCGCGGACGCTCCTGCCGTGCTTGAATTGCCGACGGATCGGCCGCGTCCGCCAATCAGGTCGCTCGCCGGGGCGTCCCTGCCGATCGAGATCGATGTGGAGCTGGCCTCCGGCATCAGGCGACTGAGTCAGTCGCATGGCGCCAGTGCTTTCATGACGGTGCTGGCGGCCTGGGCAGTGGTGTTGTCGAGACTCTCCTCGCAGACCGATATCGTCATCGGGACTCCGACGGCCAACCGAAATAGGCCGGAGATCGAGGGCCTGATCGGATTCTTCGTCAACATGCTGGCTGTCCGCGTTGATCTCTCGGCGGAGCCCAGCGTGGCCGAACTGCTCCGCCGCGTGCGCGCGGCGGCGCTCGCGGCGCAGGATCATCAGGACCTACCGTTCGAGCAGGTCGTCGAGATCGTCCAACCGCTGCGACGGCCGGAGCAGACACCGGTCTTCCAGGCCGTGTTCGCCTGGCAAAACAACGAGAGGGGGCCTCTCGAGTTGCCCGGCCTCAAAGCCGAGGTCGCTGATATTCCGCTGCAACAGGTCAAGTTCGATCTCGAGCTCAATCTCGGCGAGATGGACGGGCGCATTGTCGGCTCCCTGAATTATGCGACGTCGCTATTCGACGAAGCGACGATCACGCGCCATCGGGGCTATCTGTTGACCGTGCTGCGGGCGATGATCTCCGATGCGGACCAGGAGGTCGACCGGATCGATATCATTGGTGCCGATGAGCGCAGGCGCGTTCTCGACACTTGGAACGAGACGGCCACGCCGTTTCCCTCCGAAAGCTGCATTCAAGATCTGTTTGCGGAGCAGGTGAGAAGGGCGCCGGACGCCATTGCGCTGGCATACGAGGACGTTCGTCTGAGCTATAGCGAGCTCGATGCGCGGGCGAACAGGCTTGCGCGGCACTTGATCACCTTGGGAGTGGTGCCGGATCAGCCCGTTGCGATCTGCGTGCCGCGGGGCATCGCAATGGTGGTGAGCCTGCTGGCCGTGCTGAAGGCGGGCGGCGCCTATCTGCCGCTCGATCCCGCTTATCCTGCGGAGCGGCTACGTCAGATTGTCGACGATGCCAGGCCGCGCCTGCTGATCGCAGACGCCACAGGACGCGCGATCATTCCAGATGGGACCTGCGAGATGGTCGACCCCGACGCAGACGCAGGGCTGGCGACGTCGGATCCGAGTGTTCTCCTCGAAGGCCTGACTGCGCGAAGCCTCGCCTACATCATCTACACGTCCGGCTCGACCGGTCGGCCGAAGGGGGTGATGGTCGAGCACCGTGGCCTGGTGAATTTGGCGTTGGCGCAGCGGGCATTGTTCAACATCAATTCGAGCAGTCGCGTCGTGCAGTTTGCCTCGCTCAACTTCGATGCCAGCATCTGGGAAATCGTCATGGCCCTGTGCTCGGGCGCCGCGCTGTTTCTGGCCGGCACGCGCGAGCATCAGGACACCGCGGCATTGTTCGGCTATCTCGCGGACAATGCGATCACGCATGCGACCTTGCCGCCGGCGATGCTGCACGGGCGGACCGATCTCGAACGGCTCGCCTCGTTGCGGGTTCTCGTTCTTGCCGGTGAATTGCCCAGGGCCGAGCTGGTCAAGGGATTGCCTCCTGATATTGCCGTCTTCAACGGTTATGGGCCGACGGAAGCAACGGTCTGCGCCACGAGCTGGTTGCGGCATCGGGGCTTTGATGGCGACGCGGCTCCGATCGGTCGACCGCTGCCGAATGCGCGGATCTATCTTCTGGACCGGTTCGGTGCGCCCGTTCCGCTCGGTGCGGTCGGTGAAATCCATATCGGAGGGGTCGGCATCGCGCGCGGTTATCTCAATCGCGCCGATCTGACGGCGGAACGCTTCGTGCGCGATCCCTTCTGCGGCGATGCGGATGCACGCATGTACCGCACCGGCGATCTCGGCCGCTATCTCCCGGACGGCAATATTGCGTTTCTCGGCCGCAACGACCACCAGGTCAAGATCCGTGGCTTTCGTATCGAGCTCGCTGAAATCGAGTTTCGGCTCAACGAGCACGCCGACGTTGCCGATTCAATCGTGCTGGTGCAGCGCAATCATGGCGGCGATATGCGGCTGGTCGCCTATGTGGCCGTTAGGGGGGGCGTAAGGCGCGATGGCGGAGAGCTTGCCAGCGCGTTGCGCGATCACCTGCGTGCGTGTCTGCCGGACTACATGGTGCCGTCAGCGTTCGTAAGTCTCGATGCACTCCCGCTCACGCCGAATGGCAAGGTGGACCGCAAGGCACTGCCGGCGCCGGAGAACGATGCATATGCGCGGCGCCGTTTCGAACCGCCGCGAGGCGAGGTCGAGCAGATTGTCGCAAATATCTGGGCCGAGCTCTTGGGCGTCGATCGGATCGGACGCAGTGACCACTTCTTCGAGCTCGGCGGCCACTCGCTGCTCGCAGTGCGCATGCTGGAGCGATTGCAGCGGCATGCGCTGAGGGCGGATGCGCGCATGCTGTTCGCGAAGCCGGTGCTGGCGGAATTTGCCGCCAGCCTCGATGGCGGCGTAGAAGCCGACGTTCCGGTCAATCAAATCACCCGGCAGACGACGGCGATCACACCGGAATTGTTGCCGCTGATCACGTTGACGCAATCCGACATCGACAGCATCGTGGCCGACGTTCCTGGCGGCGTCGCCAACATCCAGGATGTCTACGGCCTCTCGCCACTTCAGGATGGCATTCTCTTCCACCACCTGCTGTCGAAGGAAGGCGATCCCTATCTGCTGGTCGGCCGAATGGCATTTGCCAGCCGCGACCTGCTCGATCGCTATCTCGACGCGGTCCGGCAGGTGGTCGCCCGTCACGACATTCTGCGAACGTCTATCGTGTGGAGCGGACTGTCCACGCCGGCACAGGTGGTTTGGCGGCAGGCGTCCTTGGTCGTCGACGAGGTCGTGCTGGATGGCGAAGGCCCTGGGGATGAGCAGCTCGCGCGACGATTCGATCCGCGTTTGCATCGGATCGATCTCGGACGGCCGCCGCTTTTGCGATTTGCGGTCGCGGCCGATCCGGGTGGAGAGCGCTGGCTGCTTTTGGTCCTGCTGCATCATTTGATTGGCGACCACTCCACGCTCGAAGTGATGCACGACGAGGTCGGGAAGATCCTGTCCGGGCGGAGCCACGAATTGCCGCCGCCTTATCCGTTCCGGAATCTGGTGGCACAGGCGCGCGGATCGGCGGCGACCAAGGAGCATGAGCGCTTCTTCCGCGGCATGCTCGCCGACATCGACGAGCCCTCCACGCCGTTCGGCCTGGATCGGGTGCACGGCGATGGTGCCGGTATTGCCGAAACCCGGCTGATGCTGCCCGAGAGCTTGAACGCAAGGCTTCGTGTGCAGGCGCGGCGGTTGGGCGTCAGCCTGGCCAGCCTTTGCCATCTCGCCTGGGGGCAGGTGGTGGGGCGAACCAGTGGGCGCGAGCAGGTGGTGTTCGGGACTGTTTTGTTCGGTCGCATGCAGGCCGGCGCCGGCGGCGATCGCACCATGGGCCTGTTCATCAACACCTTGCCGCTGCGGCTCGACCTCGACGACACAGCGGTCGAGGACAGCGTCCGTGATGCGCATGGTCGGCTGACCGAGCTGATGGCGCACGAGCACGCCTCGCTGGCGCTTGCGCAGCGATACAGCGGCGTCGCGGCGCCCGCGCCGCTGTTTAGCGCGATCCTGAACTACCGGCACAATGCGATGCCGGCCGATTTGGCTGCCGGCAGAGAGCACTCCGGCATCGAATGGCTCGGTGGTGAAGAGCGCACCAATTATCCCCTGATGCTGGCGGTCGAGGATTATGGCCAGGCGCTTGGCCTGACCGCCCAGATCGTCCATCCGTTCTCGGCCGATCGCATTTGCGCCATGATGCAGCAGGCACTCGATCAATTGGCCGATGCGCTGGATCGCGCGCCGCGTGCGCCGGTCCGGCAGCTCGACATTTTGCCCCCCGACGAGCGGCAGCTGTTGCTGGAGACGTGGAACCGGACGCAGGCGCATGATCGGCGACAGTCGTTGATCGAGCAATTTGAAGCACAGGTCCGGAAGTCACCTGAGGCGATCGCGCTGGTGTTCGGCGAGGCGGAGCTGAGCTATGCCGCGCTGAATGCGCGCGCCAACCGGCTGGCGCGACGATTGCGGGATCACGGCGTCGGGACCGAAATCGTGGTCGGGCTGGCGCTCGACCGCGGCGTCGAGATGCTGGTCGCGCTGCTGGCGGTGCTAAAAGCCGGCGGGGCCTATTTGCCGCTCGATCCGGATTACCCGCCGGAGCGGCTGGCTCATATGCTGCGCGACAGCGGCGCGGCGCTGGTGCTGACGCAGACGGAGTTGCGCGATCAGTTCGCCGCCGTGCTGGCGGAGACCGGCGCCGAGGCCTGGATGCTCGACGCTGCGGACGGCGAGGGCGGCGATGCCGCCAATCTCGATGTCGCCGTTCACGGTGAGAGCCTCGCCTATGTGATCTACACCTCGGGCTCGACCGGCCTGCCCAAGGGCGTGATGGTCCGTCATGACGCGGTGACGAACTTCCTCGCGACCATGGCGGAGCAGCCCGGCATGACGGCCGCCGACCGGGTGCTTGGCCTGACCTCGCTGTCCTTTGACATCGCAGTGCTTGAGCTCTGGCTGCCGCTGACGATTGGCGCCTGCGTCGTGCTGGCGGATCGCGCGGCCGCGCATGATCCTGCCAAGCTCAAGGCGATCGTGGAGCGGCATGGCGTGTCCCTGATCCAGGCAACGCCGTCGACCTGGCGGATGCTGCTCGATCATGACGGCCCTGCGCTGCCGGCGAGCTGCCGGGTGCTGTGCGGCGGCGAGGCGCTGCCGCCGGATCTGGCGCGGCGGCTGGTGGCCCAGGCCGGCGAGGCCTGGAACCTGTACGGCCCGACCGAGACCACGGTGTGGTCGGCGCGCCATCGGCTCGATGCGATGGATGATCGTCCGCTGCTGGGCCGCCCGATCGGCAACACCACGCTTTACGTTCTCGACGGTGACCTCAACCTCGCGCCGGTCGGCGTCGCCGGCGAGCTCTATATCGGCGGGAGCGGGCTCGCCCGCGGCTATTGGCAGCGCGGCGGCCTGACGGCGGAGCGCTTCATCCCTGATCCGTTCGGTCCGCCGGGGGCGCGGCTGTACCGCACCGGCGATGTGGCGCGGTGGCGATCCGACGGCGTGCTCGATTATGTCGGCCGTGCCGATTACCAGGTGAAGATCCGCGGCTTCCGCATCGAGCTCGGCGAGATCGAGGCGCGGCTGCAGGCGCAGCCGGGCGTCCGCGCGGCCGTGGTGGTGGCGCGCGAGGCCGGCACCGGCCGCCAGCTGGTCGGCTATGTCAGCGGCGAAGCGCTGGATGGGGCGGCGCTCAAAACGGCGCTGTCCCCGGTGCTGCCCGACTACATGGTCCCGGCGCGGATCGTGGTGCTGGAGCGTCTGCCGCTGACGCCGAACGGCAAGATCGACCGCAAGGCATTGCCGGCGCCGGATCAGCTCGCGCCGTCCGCCCAGCATGTGGCGCCGCGCACGCCGGTGGAGGTCACATTGGCCGCGATCTGGGCCGATCTGCTGCGCCAGCCCAATATCGGTGTCACCGACAATTTCTTCGAGCTCGGCGGCGATTCCTTGATCGCGGTCCAGCTCGTCAGCCGCATCAAGCGGGATCTCGGCCACGACCTGCCGCTCAATCGTCTGTTTGAATTGACGACCGTTGAAACCATGGCTGCTGCGCTGGGCCTGGAGAGCGAGATCGACAAGCGAAGCGACGACATCGTAGCGATGCTCGACCTGTTGAAGGAAGTCGAACTGTCCCATGAGTGACACGGCAACCACGCAAAAGCAGCAGCTGCGCGACATTTCACGGCGCTTGATGCGTCTCGATTCCGGCAAGCAGCACGCGTTCGTGTCGCAGCTCGCGGCGAAGGGCGTCAACCTCGCCATGCTGCCGATCGTGCGCCAGGGGCGAAAGCGGGCGCCGCTGTCCTTTGCGCAAGCGCGCCTCTGGTTCCTGTGGCGGATGGATCCGTCCAGCGCGGCCTACAACATATCAGCGACGGTGCGCGTGCGCGGCCAGCTGCAACCACGCGCATTGCAACAGGCGTTCGATATGCTTGTCGCCCGCCACAGCGCGCTTCGCACCGTCTTTCGGCAGGAAGGGGAGCAGGCCGAACAAGTCATCCAGGTTCCGCAGCCGGCCGCATTGCGGCACCTGGCCCTCGATGGCGACGACCGCGAACGGCAGGCGCGCGAGCTTGCGCGGCAGGAGGCTTCGCTGCCGTTCGATCTCGAGGCCGGCCCGCTTATGCGCGCGACGCTGCTGACGCTGGACGAGGGCGATCACTTCCTCGTCGTCAGCCTGCACCATATCGTGGCCGACGGCTGGTCGATGGGCGTGCTGGTTGACGAGTTCTGGAAACTGTACGCGGCATTCGCTTGCGGTGAAGAACCGGCGCTGCCGGAGCCGGAGATTGACTATGCCGACTACGCCGAATGGCAGCGGCTCTGGATGAGTGCGGTCGATGGCGAACGGCAGGTCGGCTACTGGACCAGGCGTCTCGCCGATCCGGCGGTGCTCCAGCTGCCGATCGACCGGCCGCGCCCGGCGGTCCCGGATCTGGCGGGATCGGCACATCGCATCCCACTCGACCCGGCGCTAGCCGATGGCTTGCGCGGACTCGCGCGGCGGCATCGCACGACCCTGTTCGCGGTCCTGCTGGCGAGCTTCAAGGTGCTGCTCTATCGCTACACCGGGCAGTCCGACATCAACATCGGCGTGCCCGTCGCCAACAGGCATCGCGCCGAAGCGCGCGGCGTGATCGGTCTGTTCGTCAATACCCAGGTGCTTCGCACGCAGATCGACGGCCGCGCGGCGATCGCGGACTTCATTGCGGCGGTTCATGCGGCCACTGTCGAGGCACAGGAAAACCAGGACCTGCCTTTCGAACGTCTGCTCGAAATCCTTCGGCCCACGCGCAGCCTGAGTCAGAATCCACTGTTCCAGGTCCTCTACAATCACCAGCGCCGTCGGGCGTCGGCTAGTCCATCGGATCGGACCGGTCTCCAGATCGAGACGATCGATACGGAGGTCGATGCCGTCAAGTTCGACCTCGCGCTCGATACCGAGGAGGGGCTGTCAGGCGAAATCCGCGCCGTCTTTACCTATGCGGCGGCGCTGTTCGAGGCGGCGACGATCGAGCGTCTTGCCGCGCATTGGACCACGACCCTGAAGGCCATGGTCGCCGACGACGCGCAAGGGATCGCCGATGTGGCGTTGCTGTCCGAACAGGAACTGGGGCAGTTGCGGCAATGGAATCGCGCCGACGAAACGGCAAGCTCATCGTTCACACCGGTGCATCGGACGGTTGCACGGCTGGCCGCCGAAACGCCCGACGCGCCGGCGCTGGTCTTCGGTGACGATGAAATCAGCTATGCCGAGCTCAACCGCCGCGCCAACCGGCTTGCGCACCACCTGATCCGCCTCGGTGTCGGGCGCGACGACCTTGTCGGCGTCTCGGCACGGCGTTCGCCACACCTCGTTGCGGCGCTGCTCGCCATCTTGAAGACGGGTGCAGCCTATCTGCCGCTCGATCCCGAACATCCGGCGAGACGCCAGATCGGCACCCTCCGCGATGCCGGTGCGCGCGTCGTGCTGATTGACGCGGATGGGTCGGCGTTGACGCCGCCGCCGGCTGGCGTCGAGGTCGTTCCGCTCGGTGCGATCGATCTCGCCAAGGAGAGCGAAAGCGATCCCGAGATCGCGGTGGTGCCAACCAGCCTTGCCTATGTGATCTACACCTCCGGCTCCACCGGCATCCCCAAGGGCGTCGCGGTCGAACACGGTCCGTTCGCCATGCACTGCGAGGTGACGGCCGGGCTCTACGACATGGATCGGCACTCGCGCGAGCTGCACTTCCTGTCCTTCACCTTCGATGGCGCCCATGAGCGGCTCTGGACCGCACTGACCTGCGGCGCGGCGCTCGTGATGCGGGATGCGGACCTGTGGTCCGCCGAACAGACTATCGAGGTTCTGCGCCGGCAGCGCGTCACCAATGCCGGATTCCCGCCCGCCTACCTGCAACAGCTCGCTGATTTCGCGATGTGGCGTGGCGATCCGCCGCCAGTCGAGTTGTACTCGTTCGGCGGCGAGGCGATGCCAAAGGCCGGCTTCGACAAGGTCAAACGCGCGCTCAAGCCGCGGGCATTGATCAACGGCTACGGGCCGACCGAAACCGTGGTCACGCCGCTGGTCTGGAAGGTCGATGCGAGCGAGGAGATCGACGGCAATTATGCCCCGATCGGTCGCCCGGTGGGCCGCCGCTCGGCCTACATCCTGGACAATGATTTCAACATCGTCCCGGTCGGCGTGACCGGTGAACTGTTCATCGGCGGCGAGGGCTTGGCGCGCGGTTACTGGCAGCGCGCCGAGCTGACGGCCGACCGCTTCGTCCCTGATCCGTTTGGCGCGCCGGGCGCGCGGCTGTATCGCACCGGCGATCTGGCGCGGTGGCGCGCCGATGGCGTCATCGAATATGTGGGCCGGACCGATCATCAGGTGAAGATCCGCGGCTTCCGGATCGAGCTCGGCGAGATCGAGGCATGGTTGATGCGGCAGGCCGGCGTGCGGTCGGCCGTGGTCGTTGCCCTTGAAGCCAGCGTCAGCCGTCAGCTGGTCGGCTATGTCGCCGGCGATGGGCCGTTCGACGAAGCGGCGATGCGTGCGGCGCTCTCGGATGAGCTGCCCGACTACATGGTGCCGGCCCGCATCGTGCGATTGGACCGGCTGCCGCTCACCGCGCACGGCAAGGTTGATCGCGACGCCCTGCCGGCGCCTGAGATGCCGGCCGCAACCACCGCGCATGTCGCGCCGCGCTCCGCAGCCGAGACGGTGCTCGCTGCGATCTGGGCCGAGCTGCTCGGCCAGCCCGCCATCGGCGCCACCGACAATTTCTTCGAGCTCGGCGGCGATTCCATCATCTCGCTGCAGCTGGTCGGTCGCGCGCGCCAGGCGGGCCTGCTGATCGAGCCGCGTGACGTCTTCCGGCATCAGACCTTGCAGGATCTGGCGCGCGTGGCGCGGAGTGAAGACAAAGCGGAGATCGTCGCCGCTGAGATCGATCTCGACGGCCGCGAGCACCTGCTGCTGCCGATCCAGTTGCGGTTCCTCAGTGAGGATGCAGGGGACCGTCATCACTGGAATCAGGCCGTCCTGCTGATGCCGAAGTCGCGGCTCGACTGGAAGCTCGTCGAGCTCACGCTTGCCGCTCTTGTCGCGCATCATGCGGCCCTGCGCCTGCGCTTCGAGGAGATTGATGGCGGTTGGCGCGCGACGTACGGCGCTACACCGCCAACGTCCGAGCTGCTGTGGATTCTTGGTGACCTCCAGGATGCCGCCGCAGTCACGAAGGTCGCCTCACAAGCTCAGGCCAGCCTGTCGCTGGCCGGGCCGCTGTTGCGTGTGGTCGGCATGGATCTCGCGGACGGCAGCCAGCGGCTTCTGGTGGTGGTGCATCATCTCGTCATCGACGGCGTGTCATGGCGTGTGCTGCTCGAAGACTTTGCGACGGCGTACGATCAGCTCCGCCAGGGCGCGGCTTCAGTCGCACTGGCGAGGAGCGACTCTTATGCATCCTGGGGCGCGCGATTGCAGGCCTATGCTGCAACCGACGAGCTGGCGGCCGAGCTCGACTATTGGCTGGAGCGGGGATCGCATGTGGCGTTTCCCTGCGATGACGATCATGGCGGGGTCGACCGGGTTGCAGACGGCGATGAAGTCCTGCTGGCGTTCGACGCCGGATTGACCACGCGGCTGCTGAAGGAAGCCCCGGCCGCCTACCGCACCCAGGTCAATGATCTCCTGCTGGCGGCACTTGCGCGAGCGGTGTCACGCTGGGGCGGGATTGAGGATGTCGTCGTTGAGCTCGAGGGCCATGGCCGCGAAGACGTCTTTGCGGGCGCCGATGTGTCCCGCACCATCGGCTGGTTCACCACTGCTTTTCCGGTGCGGCTGTCGGGTGGCCCCGAGGACGATGCCTCTCTGATCAAATCCATCAAGGAGGAGCTTCGGGCCGTTCCCAACCGCGGGCTGGGGTACGGCATCCTGCGCCATCTCGGCACCGAGGCGCAGCGGAGCGCCCTGGCGACACGCCCTGAGCCGCGCATCGTCTTCAACTATCTCGGCCAGTTCGATTCCAGCATGGGAGAGAGTGCCCCGTTCCGCCTCGCGCCCGAGAGCTCGGGGCCGATGCGCAGCGAAAGCGCGCCACTCGGCCGCTGGGTCAGCATCAACGGTCAGGTCGGCGAAGGACAATTGCGCCTGTCGTTCAGCTATGGCCGCAGGCGTTACCGGCGCGCAACGATCGAACGTCTCGCCGAGCATTACGCGGCTTCCTTGCGCGAACTCGTCGCGCATTGCACGGGCGGCGCCCGCGGCATCACGCCGTCGGACTTCGCCTTGTCGAACCTCAAGCAGGCTGATCTCGACGCGCTGGTCGCGACGATCGACTGCCGCGAGATCGAGGACATCTATCCGCTGTCGCCCATGCAGCAGGGCATGCTGTTCCATGCCCTTCGTGATGGCGAGAGCGGCAATTACGTCAACCAGATCGGCCTGGAGGTCCGTGGTCTCGAGGCCGGCAGGCTGCGCGCAGCCTGGCACGAGATCAGCTCGCGCCACGCCGTGTTGCGAACCGGATTTGCGTGGCGCGAGCTGTCGGGGGCCGCGCAGCAGGTGGTCTATCGCTCTGCGCCTTTGCCATTCGAGGAAGAAGACTGGCGCTCGCGGGCGGCCGCCATGGAAGAGGAGGAGCTGCGGGTTGCGCTCGCGGATATTGCGCAAGCCGAACGTACCAGGGCATTCGATCTGTCTCAGGCGCCATTGCAGCGGGTCCGGCTGATCCGGCTCGACGAGGCACGCCACTGGCTGATCTGGACCCATCACCATATCCTGCTCGACGGCTGGAGCGCCGCGCGTCTGATGGCCGAGATCCTGCAGCACGAACGCGGTGCGCGACTATCGGCCGTGAAGGGCCGCTACCGCGACTACATCGCGTGGCTGCAAAGGCAGGACCGCGACGCGTCCGCGTCGTTCTGGCGATCGGCCTTGGCCGAATTGGACGAGCCCAGCTTCCTAGCGGACACGCTGGGAGGACCTGCGGCCAACGGTGCTTCCGGCCATGGCTCGTCGGACCTGCTGCTCACGGCCGACCTGACGGCAAGCCTGCAAGCCTTTGCGCGGCGCGAGCGCGTCACGCTGAACACGCTGGTGCAAGGCGCTTGGGCGCAGCTGTTGCGCCGCCACACCGGTCAGCGCGCGGTCTGTTTCGGTGCGACGGTCTCGGGCCGGCCGGCGGAGATCAGCGGGGCCGAGGAGATGGTCGGCCTGTTCATCAACACGCTGCCCGTCGTCGATCAGGCAAGCCCGCAAACCGAGATCGGAGCGTGGCTGCGCGATCTCCAGGCGCGCAACACGGATCTGCGCGATCACGGCTGGATGCCGCTGTACGAAATCCAGCGTCTTGCCGGCCGTTCCGGACGCGCGTTGTTCGACAACATCCTCGTGTTCGAGAACTATCCGATCGATCAGGCGCTACGGGGCGAGAGCGAAAGCGGACGCCGGTTCGGCCGGGTCGAGCAGGTCTCGATCACCAACTATGCGCTGACGGTGGCGGTCTTCGCCAAGCCCGACGGCATCAATCTGGGCTTTCGCTACGATCGCAGCCGCCTCGACCACGATCATATCAGATATCTGCAAGCCTCGCTGTCGCAACTGCTGGCCAGGATCGTGGCGGACGCCTCGCGGCCGCTGGGCGCGCTGGACAGCCTCGATGCCGATGAGGAGCAGAGATTGCTCGGCTGGGGCGGCAGCGCCGAGCGGGCACCGAAGCTTGGCGACACTATCGTCGCGCAGATCGAAGCCCGGGCCGCGGCTTCGCCATCGTCGATCGCGTTGATCTTCGGTGAACGGCAGATCAGCTATGGCGAGCTGAACGCGCGTGCCAATCGCCTGGCATGGCGGTTGCGGGAGCACGGGATCAGTCGCGACCGGCTGGTCGGCTTGGCGCTCGAGCGCAGCATCGAGCTGATCGTCGGCGTCCTGGCCGTGCTGAAGGCCGGAGGCGCCTATCTGCCGCTCGATCCCGACTACCCGTCCGATCGCCTGCTCCACATGCTGCGTGATAGCGGAACGGCGCTGGTGCTGACCCAGGAGCGGCTGCTTCCGCACCTGGCGTCTGTGATCACGGATGCGGACGTCGAGGCCTGGACAATCGACGGCGAGGCTGAAGCTCGGATCGGCGCGCCTGCCGGCAATCCCGACCCGGCGCTTCATCCGGACAGCCTGGCTTATGTGATGTACACATCAGGCTCGACCGGCGTGCCCAAGGGCGTGGCCTGTTCGCATCGCGCGCTGGCGGCGCGGCTTGACTGGATGGAGGCGGAGTATCGTCTCGATCCTGCCGAGACCTTGCTGCACAAGACCCCGTTCAGCTTCGACGTCTCGGTTTGGGAGATATTTTGGCCGCTCGCAACCGGCGCGCGGCTCGTGATCGCGGCTCCAGGCGCGCATCGCGAGCCGCGACTCCTGGTGGACGCCGTCATCGCCCACGACGTGACGACGCTCCACTTCGTGCCGCAGATGCTCGAGCATTTCGTGACCGAGCCCGGCGCGCCGCGCTGCACCTCGCTGAGGCGCCTGTTTGCTGGCGGCGAGGCGCTGTCACTCGATCTCATGACGCGTGTGCGTGCGGCGTTCCCCCATGTGCGGTTTGACAATCGCTACGGTCCGACCGAGGCTCTCATCAACGCCACGTATTGGACCTGTCGCGACGAGGATGGGACGCGCGTGCCGATCGGCCAGCCCATTCCCGGCGTGACGATCCGCATCCTCGACGCCGATCTGAACATGGTTCCGGCAGGCGTGACCGGCGAGTTGTTCATCGGCGGGGCCGGTTTGGCGCGGGGCTATTGGCGGCGCGAGAAGCTGACGGCGGAGCGCTTCATTCCCGATCCGTTCGGGCAGGAAGGCGAACGGCTCTATCGGTCGGGAGATCTGGCGCGTTGGCGCGCTGATGGCGCGATCGACTATGTCGGACGCGCGGATCACCAGATCAAGATCCGTGGCTTCCGCATCGAGCTCGGTGAGATCGAGGCGCGGCTGCTCGAGCAGCCCGGTGTTCGTTCCGTGGTCGTGGTGGCGCGAGAGATCGGCGCCGGCCGGCAGCTCGTTGGCTACGTCAGCGGCACGGCGGAGTTGGAAGAGGCTGCGCTGCGGACAGCGCTGTCGGCCGTCCTGCCGGATTACATGGTGCCGCCGAGAATTGCCGTGCTGGAGCGGCTGCCCTTGATGCCGAGCGGCAAGGTTGATCGCCAGGCGCTGCCGGCGCCCGACATGGCCCATGGCCATGCGGATCATCAGGCGCCACGCACGCCTGCGGAGATCGCCTTTGCGGCGATCTGGGCCGAGCTGCTCGGCCGGCCGGCCGTCGGCCTCACCGACAATTTCTTCGAGCTCGGGGGCGATTCCATCATCTCGCTCCAGATGGTGAGCCGCGCCCGGCGCGCCGGATACCTGATCGAGCCCCGCGACGTATTCCAGCATCAGACGCTCGAAGCTCTGGCGCGCGCGGCGCGGACCGAGCAGCGCACGGGGACGCTCGCCGATCAGGGGCAGGTCATCGGCCCGCATCCGCTCTTGCCGATTCAGTCCCGCTTCTTTGCTGAGGACATGGAGAATCGGGATCATTGGAACCAGGCTGTGCTCTTGCATCCGCGAGAGCGCCTCGACTGGAACGTGATGCGGCGCGCGCTCGCCGCCGTGGTCGATCATCATGATGCGCTACGCCTGCGCTTCGAGCAGAAGCAAGGAAGCTGGTATGCCGAGCACGGCGCTGCTGTTGGCGCGGAGGAACTGCTCTGGGTCCGGCAGGCGGCCGGCCGCGATGCCGTGACGGCGCTGGCATCGTCGGCGCAAGCAAGCCTGTCGATCTCCGGCGGGGAGCTGTTACGGGCCGTCGGCATCGATGTCGCTGATGGCAGCCAGCGTTTTCTGATCGTGATCCACCATCTCGTGGTCGACGGGATGTCATGGCGCATTCTGCTGGAGGACGTCGCGTCCGCTTACAGGCAGCTTGCGAAGGGTGACGCCGCGGCCGCGCTTCCGCCCAAGACTCATGCTCACGCGCTGTGGGGTCAGCGCTTGCGGGCTTACGCGACCTCGCCAGAACTGGCGACGGAGTTACCCTACTGGACCAGCCGCTGTGCAAATGCGGACGTTCCCTGCGACGAGGACCACGCGGGCAACGATCGCATCGCCGATGCCGATGAGGTCCTGCTGTCATTCGAAAGTGAATGGACGCGGCGCCTGCTGACGGATGCGCCATCGGCTTATCGTACGCAGATCAATGATCTCCTTCTTGCCGGCCTTGCACGCGCCGTCTGGCAGTGGAGTGGGCAGGACGACGTTCTCGTCGAGCTGGAGGGGCATGGCCGCGAGCCTCTCGCTGGCGATCTCGATCTCTCGCGCACGGTCGGCTGGTTTACGACGGCCTTTCCCGTGCGGTTGGCCGGTGGCTCGGAAGTTCCTTCGTCATTGATCAAGACCGTGAAGGAGGAGCTTCGCGGCGTTCCCGGCCGCGGACTGGGCTACGGCGTATTGCGCTATCTTGGCTCCGAAGAACAACGTTTGGCGCTATCGCATGCCGGCGAGCCGAAGATTGCGTTCAACTATCTCGGCCAGATCGACGGAGGCGATGAGGCGGCGCTGTTCAAGATGGCAGCGGAAAGCGCGGGCCGATCGCGGGATGCATCGAGCCCGCTGCGACGCTGGCTGACCGTGAACGGCACGGTGCGCGATGGTCGGTTGTTTCTATCGTTCGGGTTCGGCCGCAAGCGCTATCGGCGCGAGACGGTCGAGCGGTTGGCTGCGTTGTACGAGGCTGCGTTGCGCGAGCTGGTCGATCACTGCACCGGCGGCGCTTGCGGTCTGACACCATCGGACGTGGCGTTGTCGGGGCTGGGTCAGACCGAACTCGACAGGCTTGCGCTTGATTGGCGCGAGATCGAGGACATCTATCCATTGTCGCCGATGCAGCAAGGCATGTTGTTCCATGCGATGCATGACGGCGAGAGCGGGCTCTACGTCAACCAGGTCGCGGCGGAGATCCGTGGGCTGGACGCCGGAAAGCTGCGCCGCGCCTGGCAGGCAGCCAGCGATCGTCACGCGGTGCTGCGGACGGGATTTATTTGGCGTGACCTGTCCGGCGCGCCGCAACAGGTCGTCTATCGACGGGCCGAAGTGCCCTTTATCGAGGATGACTGGCGAGCACGGAGTGCGACCTGGGACCAGGCGCAACTGGATGCGGCGCTGGCCGACCTTTCGCGGCAGGAGCAGGCCGCCGGCTTTGACCTGTCGCGGCCGCCCTTGCAGCGCGTTCGGTTGATCCGGCTCGGCAACGACAGGCATTGGCTGATCTGGACGCATCATCACATTCTGCTCGATGGGTGGAGCTCGGCGCGGTTCATCGCCGAAGTGATGCAACATAACGGCGAGGGGCGCCTGCCGCCGTTACGGCACCGCTATCGCGACTACATCGCGTGGCTGAAGAGCCGCGACAGCGACGCATCGGCGGCGTTCTGGCGCAATGCGACGGCTGGGCTGGTCGAGCCGAGCTTCCTCGCAGGCAGCCTGGCCGAAGGGGGGGACGTGGAAACGTCCGGCCATGGCATGCTTGCGCTGGAGCTGGATCCTGCCATGACCGGACGGTTGCAGGAATTCGCGGCGCGCGAGCGCATCACGATGAACACGCTGGTGCAGGCGGCATGGGCGCAGTTGCTGCGACAGCATACCGGGCAGGGCACGGTCTGCTTCGGTGTCACCGTCTCGGGCAGGCCGCCCGAGCTCGCCGGCGCCGAAGAGATGGTCGGCCTGTTCATCAACACGTTGCCCGTGATCGACGGCGTCAGCCCGCAGCAGGCCGTCGGTGCATGGCTGCACGAGTTGCAGGATCGCAATCTGGCCCTGCGCGAATTCGGCGCGACGCCGCTCTACGAGATCCAGCGGCTGGCAGGGCGCCCCGGACGGCCGCTATTCGACAGCATCCTGGTGTTCGAGAATTACCCGGTCGACCGCGCGCTGATCGGACAGAACCGGCAGATCCAGGTCGGCGAAACCCGGATCGTCGAGAGCAGCAATTATCCTTTGTTCGCCAGCATCGGCGTCGATGAGCGCCTGCGCCTCGTCTTCAACTATCAGCGCAAATATTTCGACGAGGCCCAGATCGCACGGCTGCAGCGAACCTTTGTGCGGCTGATCGAGGCGCTGAGCATGGATGCCGATCGACCGGTCGGGATGATCGCGGCCCGCGACCCCGCGGATGACGTCCTGCTTGCACGGGCGAACGATACGCGCCGGGATGAACCGCGCGAAGGGATCATTGCGCAGTTCGAGGCACAGGTCCGGAAGTCGCCGCAGGCGATCGCGCTGGTGTTCGGCGAGGTGGGGCTGAGTTACGCTGCGCTGAATGCACGCGCCAACCGGCTGGCGCGGCGCTTGCGGGATCACGGCGTCGGGACCGAAATCGTGGTCGGGCTGGCGCTCGACCGCGGCGTCGGGATGCTGGTCGCGCTGTTGGCGGTGCTGAAGGCCGGCGGGGCCTATCTGCCGCTCGATCCGGATTACCCGCCGGAGCGGCTGGCGCACATGCTGCGCGACAGCGGCGCGGCGCTGGTGCTGACGCAACAGGGATTGCACGATCAGTTCGCAGCCATCCTGGCGGAGACTGGCGCAGAAGCCTGGCTCGTTGATGGACAGGACGGCGAGGGCAGCGATGCCGCCAATCTCGATGTCGCCGTTCACGGTGAGAGCCTCGCCTATGTGATCTACACTTCGGGCTCGACCGGTCTGCCCAAGGGCGTGATGGTTCGCCACGACGCCGTGACAAACTTCCTCGCGACCATGACGGAGCAGCCCGGCATGACGGCTAGCGACCGCGTGCTCGGACTGACCTCGCTGTCCTTTGACATCGCAGTCCTGGAGCTGTGGCTGCCGCTGACGATCGGCGCCTGCGTCGTGCTGGCGGATCATGCGGCCGCGCATGATCCCGCCGGGCTCAAGGCGATCGTGCAGCGGCATGGCGTCTCCCTGATCCAGGCAACGCCGTCGACCTGGCGCATGCTGCTCGATCACGACGGTCCTGCGCTGCCGGCGAGCTGCCGGGTGCTGTGCGGCGGCGAGGCGCTGCCGCCGGATCTGGCGCGGCGGCTGGTGGCCCAGGCCGGCGAGGTCTGGAACCTGTACGGCCCGACCGAGACCACGGTGTGGTCGGCGTGCCATCGGCTCGATGCGGCGGACGATCGTCCGCTGCTCGGCCGCCCGATCGGCAACACCACGCTCTACGTTCTCGACGGTGACCTCAACCTCGCGCCGGTAGGCGTTGCCGGCGAGCTCTATATCGGCGGGAGCGGGCTCGCCCGCGGCTATTGGCAGCGCGGCGCCCTGACGGCGGGGCGCTTCATTCCCGATCCCTTCGGTCCGCCGGGGGCGCGACTGTACCGCACCGGCGATGTGGCGCGGTGGCGATCCGACGGTGTGCTCGATTATGTCGGCCGTGCCGATTACCAGGTGAAGATCCGCGGCTTCCGCATCGAGCTCGGCGAGATCGAGGCACGGCTACAGGCGCAGGATGGTGTCCGCGCGGCCGTGGTGGTGGCGCGCGAGGCCGGCGCCGGCCGCCAGCTGGTCGGCTATGTCAGTGGCGAAGCGCTGGATGGGAGGGCGCTCAAAACGGCGCTGTCCTCGGTGCTGCCCGACTACATGGTCCCGGCGCGGATCGTGGTGCTGGAGCGCCTGCCGCTGACGCCGAACGGCAAAATCGACCGCAAGGCATTGCCGGCGCCGGATCAGCTCGCGGCGTCCGCCCAGCATGTGGCGCCGTGCACGCCGGCGGAGGTCACATTGGCCGCGATCTGGGCCGATCTGCTGCGCCAGCCCAACATCGGCGTCACCGATAATTTTTTCGAGCTCGGTGGTGATTCCATCATCTCGCTGCAGATGGTGAGCCGCGCGCGGCGCGAAGGCGTGCTCATCGAGCCGCGCGACGTGTTCCGGCATCAAACCATCGAGGCGCTGATTGCGTCGTCCCGAGATGTCGAGCCCGACAAGGAAGACCGCGCATCGGAGCGCGGTTCGCTGGCGGGACTCTCCAGCGAGCAGCTCGAACGGCTCGGTCTGAACTGGAGCCGCGTCGAGGACGTCTATCCGCTGTCGCCGATGCAGCAGGGCATGCTGTTTCACAGCCTGCGCGATGCCGGCAGCGGCGTTTATGTCAACCAGGTCAGTGTCGAGATCCGGGGCCTCGACCCGGAACGGCTCGGCACAGCGTGGCGCGAGGTGAGCGCGCGTCATCAGATGCTGCGGACCGGCTTCCTCTGGCGTGAGCTCTCCGGCTCCCCGCTGCAAGCCGTCTATCGCGACGCCATCGTGCCGTTCGCACAGGAGGACTGGCGAGGGCAGGCGATCAGTGATGAAAGAATTGCGGCGGCTCTTGCCGATGAGCGCGCCGCCGAGTTCGATCTCCAGAGGCCGCCGCTCCAGCGGGTGCGGCTGTTGCGCCTCCAGGACCACCTGTATCGGCTGATCTGGACCTATCATCACATCCTGATGGACGGCTGGAGCTCGGCAAGGTTCGTCGGAGAAGTCCTGGAGTGCTATTACGGCGGCGCTGCTGCCGCGAACGCGACGCGCTACCGCGACTATATCGCCTGGCTGCAGGCGCAGGACGCCAAGGCTGCCGAAGCTTTCTGGCGTGAACAACTCAGGAGCTTTGATCAGCCAACGAAGCTCGCCGACGCCTTCGGCGCGCGCCGCCATCAGGCATCCGGCCACGAACGCTGTTACACGCGTCTCGGAGAGGCCGCGACCGCGGAGCTGAAGGCGTTCGCGCGCCGCGAACGGATCACGCTGAACACCGTCGTCCAGGGCGTGTGGGCGCTGCTGCTGCAACGCTATACGGGCCAGAACACAGTCACATTCGGCGTAACCGTGGCCGGTCGTCCGGCCGGTCTCGACGGATCGCAGCAGATGCTCGGGCTCTTCATCAACACGCTGCCCGTGATCGATACGATTCCGCCCGAAAGCCCGATCGGAGAATGGCTCCGCGCGCTGCAGGACCGCAATTCGGCGATCCGGGACTACGAGCACACGCCGCTCTATGACATCCAGGGCTGGGCCGGCCGCGCCGGTCAGACCATGTTCGACAGCATCATCGTCTTCGAGAACTATCCGATCGAACGCAGCATGCACCGCGGCGCAGGCGCATTGCAGTTCAGCGGCCTCAAGAGTGTCGACGTGACGAACTATCCGATGGACCTCTCGGTGCTGGTCGAAGACACGCTCCAGGTCGAATACACCTATATGCCGAGTCATTTCACCGCAGCGCAGGCGGCGCAGATCAAGGCGCAGTTCGAGCTCTTGCTGGCGGAGCTGACGCGGGATGCCACGGTCTTGCTTGGCAGCATCCATCCCGTCACAGAGCTCGACGCCGCTCTTGCGGATCGTTGCAACCGCCACGCGACGTCGAGCGCTCCGCTGCCGCTGGTACATGAGGCGATCAGCAGCCATGCGCATCGTCATCCGGAGCGGACGGCGCTGACCATCGGCAGCTCGGTGCTCTCGTTCGGAGACCTCGAGCGCAGGGCCAACCGCCTGGCGCATCACCTGATCGCCCGGGGGCTCAAGCCCGAGCAGCGCGTCGGCGTGGTGGTCGAGCGAACTGCTGCCACGATGATTGCGCTGCTGGCCGTGCTCAAGGCGGGTGGGGCCTACGTTCCACTCGATCCCGAGCTGCCCTCGGAGCGGCGCGCGTTCGTCATGCGCGATGCCGCAATCGCGTTCCTGTTGACGGGTCCGCTCGAAATCGAGGGCAGCCCGGACGGCATGGAGCGAATTTCCTTGTCTTCGTTCGAGTTCGACGCGGGACCGGACCATCCGCCGCAGCCCGAACTGCATCCGGAAAACCTTGCCTATTTGATTTACACCTCGGGCTCGACGGGGACGCCGAAGGGCGTCGCTGTCGCCCACGGTCCGCTGGCGATGCACTGTCGCGTCACGGGCAGCCTCTACGAGATCGACGAAAGCTCCTGCGAGCTGCATTTCCTATCGCTGGCCTTCGACGGCGCTCATGAGCGCTGGCTCACAGTTCTGTCGCATGGCGCACGGCTGTTGATGCGTGACGCCGAATTGTGGACGCCGGAACAGACCGTCGAGAACCTGCACGCCCATCGCGTCAGCCATATCGGATTGCCGCCGGCCTACCTCCAGCAGGTCGCCGATTGCGTCGAGCAGAGCGGCAATCCACCGCCGGTCAAGCTCTACTCGTTCGGCGGCGAGGCGATGCCGAAGGCGGGCTTCGACAAGGTCAGGCGCGTTCTCAAGCCACGCATTCTGATCAATGGTTATGGTCCGACCGAAACCGTCGTCACGCCGCTGGTCTGGAAAGTCGATGGCGCGTCGGAATGCGACACGCCCTACGCGCCGATCGGCGTGCCGGTCGGAGATCGCCGTGCCTACATTCTCGATGCCGCGCTCGACATTATTCCCGCCGGCGTCGCCGGCGAGCTTTATCTCGGCGGCTTTGGGCTGGCACGGTGCTATCACGGCAAGGCCGGTATGACCGCAGAGCGCTTCGTGCCTGACCCATTCTCGTCGGCCCCGGGAGCGCGGCTGTACCGCACCGGCGATCTGGCGCGATGGCGCGAGGACGGCACCGTCGAATATCTCGGCCGCAGCGATGACCAGGTCAAGGTCAACGGTTTCCGGATCGAGCTCGGAGAGATCCAGACCTCACTGCTCCGTCACGAGGCAATCGCGCAGGCCGCGGTGGTGGCGGTGCCGGGTGCAGCCGGAAATCAGCTCATTGCCTATGTCGCGCCGAAGGCGGCAGATGACGCCGCGCCTGATGCGGCCGAGACGCTGGTCGAGCGCTTGACCGGTTTCCTGAAGCTCGTCCTGCCGGCCTATATGGTGCCGGCTCGGATCGTGGTGCTGGAGCGGTTGCCGACATTGTCGAGCGGCAAGATCGACCGGCGTGCATTGCCGGCTCCCGATGCGTCGATGCGGAGCTTCGTCCCCCCGCGAACCCCGGCAGAGATTGCAATGGCGCGCCTGTGGTCCGAGATCCTGGAGGTGCCGCAGGTCGGCGTCACCGACAATTTCTTCGAGCTTGGCGGCAATTCAATCCTGTGCCTCAAGGTCGTGGCGCGGGTCCGTCAGGACAAGACGTTCGGGATCGAGATCAAGCTGCGGGATCTGCTTCAGAAGCCGACGATCCGCGCCTTGCTCGCCGGCAGCGCCACCGCGGCGTCCGCCGTCGCATCCGCGCCATCGGCGCTGCTGCCGCTGAATGCCGCGGCTCGCGGCGTGAACCCGGTCTTCGCTGTGCATGGCGGCTTCGGCACAGTGTTCGAGTACGGGCCGCTGGCGCGCCGCCTCGAAGGGCACCGGCAGCTGATCGGGCTGCAATCGAGAATGCTGGTCGATCCCTCGTGGACCGACGCCTCCCTCGAAGCCATGGCCGTGGACTACGCGGCCGAGATCCGGCGGATGCAGCCGCGCGGTCCCTATAGCCTGGTCGGCTGGTCCTTGGGAGGACTGCTGGTCGGTCTCGTCGCGGCCGAGCTCGAACGCGGCGGTGAGCGCGTCGATCGTCTCGCGCTGGTCGACAGCTTCGTGCCGCGGCAGCCGGACGGATCGAACCGGCAGGAGTCGATGGCACACTGGGCCGACGATCTCGCAGGATTGCTGGCTGCGGTTCTTCCGAGCGCTGCGGCCTCTCGCATCAAGGCGCAGGTCGAGGCAGCGAAACGCGCTGATTTGCCGGAGACGCCGGAGCGGATCCGCGATCTGGTCGCCTCTGTTGTGGAGCAGAGCAGGAGCGTGAGAGCGAACGACGCCTCGCTTGGCGCCGATGATTTGTCCGCTGCATTCGCAGTCGGACGGCACCTCAACAGGCTGGCGCAGAACACAGCGCTGCCGCGGGGCCTGGAGGCCACGCCGCTCTGCTGGTGGACCTCGACCCGTCTGGCACAGCGTGATCGGCTGGAATCGCAGTTGCCGAAGGCGGTCGATCGCGGCTTCGTCGGCGAGAACCATTTCACGATCCTGAGGGATGCCGGCCTGCTCGGTGAGATCTGCGGTCTGCTCGTGCCGGCGGAGGCGTCGACGATCGCGCAGGATACGGTCCCGGAGCCAGCGGAGTAAGTCTTTGAGTCTTGATCCAGATATCGCGGCATTGCTCGAGATGGTGCAGGCCGGCACCGAAAGCGGCGCGCGCGTTCCGTTTCCGCAATTGACTGCTGCGCAGGCGCGGGCCGATTTCGATGCGTCCTCGCCGCTGCTCGACGTCGATCCGCCGGCGCTTGCCTACGAGCGGCGTTTGTCGCTGCCGGTGCGGGATGGCGCGATCATCGAGGCGCGGCTCTATGCGAGCGCGCAACCGAGCGAACGCACTCCCATTCCGGTTCTTCTTTACATGCACGGCGGCGGCTTCGTCGTCGGCAGCCTCGATTCGCATCAGCCATTGTGCCGCGGCCTCGCCAAGGACAGCGGTGCGGCCGTGCTCTCGGTCGGCTACAGGCTCGCACCGGAGCACAAGTTTCCGACCGCTTTCGAGGATGCGGTCGACGCGCTAGCCTGGATTGGCCTCGAGGGCCGCGCGATCGGCCTCGATCCGCGCCGGGTCGCCGTCGGCGGCGACAGCGCCGGCGGAACGCTTGCGGCCGCGCTCGCGATCGAGGCGAGGACAAACAGGGGCCTTCCGCAGCCGGTGCTCCAGATTCTCGCTTATCCTGGTCTCAGCTCTCGACAGACCTCCGCATCCTACGAGCGCTACGGTACCGGCCATCTCCTGGAGCGCAGCACCGTCGATTGGTTCTTCCGGCAATATCTCCGCGACGAGTCGGATCGCGACGATTGGCGTTTCGCGCCGCTCGCAGCGGAGGATTTGTCGGGCCTCGCTCCCGCATTCATCGTCCTCGCCGAGTTCGATCCGCTGGTGGACGAGGGGCGCGATTATGCAGCACGCTTGGCGGCAGCCGGCGTTCCCGTCGATCTGCACGTTTATCCCGGCATGATCCATGAATTCCTGCGCATGGGGAATGTCGTGGCCGATGCCTTGCAGGCGAGGGCCACCATCGGACGAGCCTTGGTCAAGGCCTTTCTCGTCGCTGGCGAAAAGGCGGCCTGACATGGAAATGCAGCGTGAACGAGAGTATGTCATGATCATCATCTCTCGCGGCCTCTCTGCGGGAGGCGCCTGAACGGATCCCATGAGCACGTCTATTCCAGACCATAGGCTGTCCCGCCGTGCGCTCCTCGGCGCGGGCGCGGCGATCGGAGGCACGGCCCTTGCGGGTACATGGCCCATGGCGTTTGCCCAAACCGCTGGATCGCAATCCGGGCCCCGGGTCGCCGCGCTCGGCTGGGCCTGTGCCCAGACGATACTGGCGCTCGGCGTCGTGCCGCTGGTGATTCCGGAGATCGAGCGCTATGGCCGGCTCGTCGTCGAGCCGCCCGTTCCGTCCGCGGTTCAGGAAATTGGTCTGCGTTCGGAGCCAAATCTCGAACTGCTGCAGAGCTTCGCCCCCGACATCATCATCATCGACCCCAGCATTGCGGCCGCCATACCCCGGCTCAAGCTGATCGCGCCGGTCGAAACGTTCACGATCTTCAGACCCGGCGGGCATCCTCTCGACACGGCGCGCCGTTCGACGCTGGAGCTTGCCAAACGCCTCGGGGTGCAGCCGGCGTGCGAAGCCTATTTCGCCCGTTTCGACGTCGCCATGGCCGGCTATCGTGAGCAACTCCGGGGCCGCGGCGGCAAGCCGCTCTATCTCGTCAGCGAGATCGCGCGCAACCGCGCGCTCGTGTTCGGTCCGAACAGCCTCTATCAGGAGGTGCTCGATCAGTGCGGATTGAGGAATGCCTGGACCGGACAGAGCGGCCCATGGGGCCATACCAGTGTCGGGCTCGAAGTGCTCGCCGCGGTTCCGGACGCGCGGCTGGTGTTGATGACCTCGCGGGTCGCCGATGTCGAAGCGCTGCTGAAGGCAAGCCCTGTGCTTCAAACCCTGCCGTCTCTTCGGTCGCATCGGCTGACGGTCCTGGGCAATCAGTTCTTCTATGGCGGCGTGCCAGCGGCCGAGCGTTTTGCCCGCCTTCTCGCCGAACGTCTGCCGCGGGAAAGCCATGAGCAAGGTTGAGGCACTGCCGGCCCGGTCCGGCTTGGAGATGCATCCGGCGGTGCTGATCGGCTTGCTGCTGGCAGCCGCGGCTGCGCTGACCTGGCGGAACCTGTCCGGATATCTGCCCGTAGGCGCCTGGCTGCCGGTGTTGTGGCGGCCCGAGGTCACCGATCCCCAGCAGATGCTCGTGCACTACACCGTTTTTCCGCGCATCGCAGTGGCGCTGCTGGCCGGCGCAGCCCTCGGTCTTGCCGGCGCGGTCTCTCAGCAGGTGTTGCGCAATCCGCTTGCGGAGCCGAGCACTATCGGCGTCCTGAACGGCGCCTATCTTGCGCTGGCCGTGACGACGCTGTGGGCGCCGTCGCTCCTGGCCTTCGGCCGGGAGTGGGTTGCGCTGTGCGGCGGGTTCGCTGCGTTCCTGTGCGTGTTCGGGCTGACCTGGAAACGTGCGCTGTCGCCCGTCGTCCTGGTGCTCGCCGGATTGATCGTCAGCTACTACTGCGCGGTGACCACCCAGGCGCTGGTATTGCTCAACCACGAATATCTGATCGGGCTGTTCATCTGGGGCGCCGGCTTCCTCAATCAGCAGGATTGGAGCAACGTCACGTTCCTGGCGCCGCGGCTGCTGATTTCGATCGTGCTGATCGCGGCGATGGTTCGTCCGCTGACCCTGCTCGGCTTCGACGACGAGACCGCGCGCAATCTGGGCCTCGGATTGACGAGGGCCCGGGTCTTCGCGCTCGTCATCGCGATCGCGCTCAGTGCGTCAGTCGTCAGCGTCGTCGGCGTCATGGGATTTGTCGGTTTGTCCGCGCCAGCCATCGTCATGCTGTCAGGCGCGCGCCGCTTTCGCGACCGGCTGATCTGGGCGCCACTTTGCGGCGCGCTGCTGCTGTGGCTGACGGATCAGCTCGTGCTTCTGATCCCGCCCGGCTATCGCGAAATGCCGGCCGGTGCGGTGACGGCCCTGATCGGCGCGCCAATGTTGCTCGTGCTGCTGCCGCGGCTGCGGGCCGCCATGCCGATGGGAAACCTCACGCCATCCGCTCCGGCGCGGCTCGATCATCCCTGGCGCGTGATCCTGTTCGCGCTCGTCGTGCTGCTGCTCGCCGTCTGGATCGCACTCGGCCTCGGGGTCGGCTCCGACGGCTGGCGCTGGAGCGGCCTGTCGGGCTTGCAGGAATTCTGGCCGTGGCGCTGGCCGCGCGTGGTGTCGGCGCTGGCCGCGGGCGCGACGCTGGCGGTCGCCGGCACGCTGCTGCAGCGGATGACCGGAAACCCGATGGCCGCGCCGGAGGTCATGGGCATCAGCTATGGCGCCGCGATGGGCGTGATCGTTCTGCTCTATCTCTTTCCCGCCCACACCCGGCTGGAGCAGATTGCAGCGGCCGGGATCGGCGCCTTCATTGTGCTGGCGCTGGTGCTGCTGTTCAGCCGGCGGTCCGAGTTCAGTCCGGAGCGCGTGCTGCTGGCAGGCGTCGCCATGAGCGCGGCATTCGGCGCGATCATTGCCATGGCGCTGGCGACAGGCGATCCCCGCATCGGCACGCTGCTGTCGCTGCTGACAGGCTCGCTCTACCAGATCGGCCCGGCCGAGGCCGCAATCCTCGCCGCCGCGGCGCTCGTTCTGCTGATCATGGTGCCAATGCTGTCCCGCTGGCTTGATATCCTGCCGCTCGGACCTGCGACCTCGCGTTCGATCGGCATCTCGCTGACGCGGAGCCGCGTCATCATCATGCTGCTGACGGCGTTGCTGACGGCGACGGCCACGCTGATGGTTGGTCTTCTGAGCCTGGTCGGCTTCATCGCGCCGCATATGGCACGGATGATGGGGGCGCAGCGCGCGCTGCATCAGGCGGCGCTGGCCGCGTTGATCGGGGCGATCCTGATGGTGACGGCGGATTGGGCCGGACGCATGGTGATCTTCCCGTTCCAGATGCCCGCCGGCATCTTCGCCATGATGCTTGCCGGACCCTATCTCATCTGGCTGCTGCGCCCGCAGCGCGGGTGACGGCGCTCACCGCGCGAAGCTGATGAGATGGCCATGGTCCGGCGACGGCATCACGCCCATGGGGATGCCGTAGATGGTTTCGAGCTCGGCCGGCGTCATGATCTTGTCCGGTGTGCCGCGCGCGATCAGCTTCCCGGAATGCAGCGCGATGATCTCGTCGCAGAAGCGGGCGGCCATGTTGACGTCGTGGAGCACCACGACCACGCCGAGATTGCGCTCGCGGGCGAGCTGCCTGACCAGCGACAGCACTTCGATCTGATGAGCGATGTCGAGCGCCGAGGTCGGCTCGTCGAGCAGCAGGCACTCGGCATCCTGCGCAACCAGCATGGCGATCCACGCCCGCTGGCGCTCGCCGCCGGACAACGTATCGACCAGGCGATCCGCAAAGGGTTCGATATGGGTCAACGCCATGGCGTTTGCGACCTTCTCGCGGTCGATGTCACCGAACCGTCCGAGCGCGCCGTGCCAGGGATAGCGTCCGAGTGCGACCAGCTCCTTGACCAGCATGCCCGCGGCGGGCGGCGTCTGCTGCGGCAGGTAGGCGACCTTGCGGGCATAGTCCCGATCGCTCCAGGCGCGCAGTGCGCGGCCTTCGAAACGGATCGTTCCCGACGAGCTTGGCTGCTGGCGCGACAATAATTTCAGCAAGGTCGATTTGCCGGAGCCATTATGGCCGATCAGCCCGACGACGCTGCGTGCGGGAAAGGATAGCGTCAGCGGTTCGAGCAGCGCGCGCCCGGCCACTGCGAAGCCGACCTGGTCGAGCTGGAACAAGGGCGCGGGCGCTTCCAGCGAGGCCTGCGTGACGTCGGTTGGCAAGGCGAGCGTTCTTTCGCTCGTCTGCGCGTGTTGGATCGTCATGGTTGGCGCAGGCTCCAATAGGCGACGGCCAGAACTTGGTCGCGGGAAAGCTTTCGCTCATCGCGCAGATGGTTGCGCAGGGCCTTCAGCGCCTGCGCCTCACACGCGATCCAGGCGAAGACGTCCTGATGGTGCGGCCATCGCACCGCCTTGACGGCGTCGACCAGGAGCTGCGTCGTCCCGGCTGGACGGCCCTCGCGATGCAACCAGCGGATTGCTACCCCGGCCGGGGCGACCAGCGGAACTTCCTCGGGCCGATCCGCGACCTCGATAAAGGCCTCACCCGTCGCCGTCGCCGGCAGCGTCTCCAGAATTCGCGCGATGGCGGGCAGGGCGGTTTCGTCGCCCGCCAGCAACACCCAGCGCGCCGGACGAATGCCCCGGCCGAGCGGGCCGGCCATGCCGCAGATGGCACCGGCCGTCGCGTTCACCGCGAACGCCGAGCCCGGCCCGGCATGATCATGGACCACGAAATCGATGTCGATCTCGCGGCTCTGCAAGTCGATGCGACGGATCGTGTAATAACGGGTGACGGGCCTGCGGTCGGGCTCCGGCCACAGGATACGTCCGTCGGGCGCGGGCCACGGCCATTCGGGCTTGGCGAGGCCCTCGGGCGGAAAATACAGGCGCACGTGCAGGTCGTCGTCATTCACGAAACGGGCGATATCGTCGCCCGTGAAGGTCAGCCGCCGCATGTGCGGCGTCAGGGTGATCGCGGCCTTCAGCCGCACTTCACGGAAATTGGCCAGCGTGCCGCCGTTGGATTCATGACCGGACCAAATGATGGTCGGGGCAATGTCTCCCGCGAACTCGATCACATGCGAGGCGACGACCGAACGCAGCATTTCCAGATTGCCCTTGTCGTTGGCCTCGACGCGGATCTTGAGCGCTTCGGCCTCGACGGCGAGGGAACTGATGCCGAACGGCAGTTTCGCCACCATGAGACCGTCCCGGTCCTCGAAGGCGATGTCATGCTCGGCCAGATGATCGATCATCCGCGCGGCGAGGCCGGCGGCGTCGGGAAGCGCGATGCGGGTTTCGGAGATCAGCAAGTCCAAACTCATTCTCCACCGGCCTGTCCGATGCCAGCCTGCAAGCGCTTCAAATGTCCGGATGTCGCGGCCTGGCACGGCTCTGGATCAAAAATCCTGCTCGCTCGCCGGCTGCGATGCAAAAGCGATACTACCCGCATCATATTAAAGGCATTGCCGATCCCAAATTAGAATCCATCGAAAGAGCAGCGAAAATAACCGCTGGAGTTGCGGTGCTGCCATCATGTATTCGCATCACTTCGGCACGGCTTGTCCGGCCATATAGGTTCGCTTCAGGTCTCCTCCAGCGCGGCTCTCATCATGAACTCACGAAGCGGCCTGACGACGCAGATCCTGCAGCTCCTGCGGCCCTACTGGCCACTCGTGCTCGGCGGCAGCGTTCTCGGAGTGGTCGGCGGTGCCTCCGTCGCGGCGTTGCTCGCGGTCGTGAATCATGGGCTTTATGCCACGCAGGCCGACGTGGTAACGCTGTTTTTCGCCTTCGCTGGCCTGTGCCTTCTGATCCTGATCGGTTCCATTGGCGCCGACATCAGCGCCAATTTTGTCGGACAGCGGATCATCGCCGAGCTTCGTAAGTCGCTCGCCGCCAAAATCCTGGCTGCGCCGATCGATCAGCTCGAAATCTACCGGACGCATCGCCTGATCCCGGTTCTCACGCAGGACGTCGACACGATCAGCGATTTCGCGTTCTTCTTTTCGTCCTTTTTCGTGTCGCTCGTGATCGCGCTCGGCTGCATGGTTTACCTGGCGGTGCTGTCTTGGCAGCTTTTCCTGATCACGGGAGTCGTCATCGTGCTGGGATCGCTGGCGCATGGATATGCGAGGACGCGCGGCGTTCGCGGCTTCAGCACCGCGCGAGAGGCCGAAGATCAGCTGCACAAGCAATATCGCGCGATCGCCGAAGGTGCCAAGGAGTTGCGCCTCAATCGGGTGCGCCGTCGGCGCGTCTATGTCGAGCAGCTCCAGCAGACCGTCGACCGGATCAGCTCGGTGCAAATCAGGTCGATCAATCTGTTCGTGACGGCGCGGGCGTTCGGGACGATGCTGTTCTTCGTCGTGATCGGCGTGGCGCTGACCTTGCGACCGTTCCTGTGGCCCGACAGTCCCGCTGCGGTGTCCAGCGGGTTCGTGCTGGTGCTGCTCTTTATGCGCGGGCCTATTGACCAGGTCATCGGCATCCTGCCGGCGCTCGGTCGCGCCCAGGTCGCGATGCGCCGCATTGCGGAGCTCTCGGGGCAGTTCTCGAGCCCCGAGCACGATCTGCTGGCCAGTGCGCCCGCTGCACCCGGCAAGACCGCCATCGAATCCATCGAGCTCCGCGGCGTAACCTATGCTTTTCGCGCCGTGCCGGGCAGCGATCCCTTTGTCCTCGGGCCGGTTGATCTGTTCGTTCGGCAAGGCGACATCGTCTTCATCGTGGGGCAGAACGGCAGTGGAAAGACGACCCTGATCAAGTTGTTGCTGGGCCTTTATGCTCCGCATGGCGGCGCCGTGCTGCGCGACGGTTCGCCGGTCCTGACGGAGACACGCGACGATTACCGCCAGCTCTTCACGACCATCTTCTCCGACTATTATCTGTTTGAGGATCTCATTCGTGGAGAGGGCGTGGTTCCTGATGTGGCGGAACGCTATCTCCAGCGGCTGGAGGTCGCGCACAAGGTCTCGGTCGAGAACGGCGTGTTCACGACGACGGACCTGTCGACCGGACAGCGCAAGCGATTGGCGCTGATGAATGCATGGCTCGAGGAAAGACCCGTGCTCGTGTTTGACGAATGGGCCGCGGATCAGGATCCGGCGTTCCGGCACATCTTCTATACGGAGCTGCTGCCCGATCTGAAGCGTCTCGGAAAGACCATCATCGTGATTTCACACGATGATCGCTATTTCGGGATTGCGGATCATCTGGTGCGGCTGCGCGACGGCAAGATCGTCGCAAGCGAGGCAAGGGCCAGCAACGTCGCTGGGCCTTCCGCAGTTCCAACCGATGCGCCGCTTTAGACACATTGTAGCGAGCCGCTGGCGCCATCTGTCGCACAAATGACGGCATACGATCCCGTTTTGCGACAGGCCGTCAGATTTGTAGAGAATCTAATCTGCGTGTGCGCGCATTCCTTGTCAGCCTGTAGGCGAGTGATCTACACCACGCCTCAACGATGATCGAGATGCGAGGGCCGGATGAACAAGGCTTCGGATTCCGGGACCGGACCTCGTGCGTTCCCGGTCGGCCCATATTCCGCTCAGACCGTTTTCCAGGAGGGCGATCGCCTTCGCGTCGTCGCCGCCGATGTGACCGCGTTGGAACTGCGTCTGCCCGAGCGCGTCGATCACCTCGATATCCTGAATGCCTCGGACGACCGCGAGGTTGCGGCACGGGCGGTGTCGGCGTCCGCCGAGGCGCTGTTTGCCTGGCGACCTGGCGCCGATCGACTTGTTCTGGACTTCGCTGGAAGAGCGCCGCTTGCACGAGAGCTGACCGAGAGTGGTCTTGCCATCATGTCCGAGGGGCGACTGGTGCTGCTGCCCGAACTGGTGATGCAGCGGCGGGACAACTGGCTGGTCAACCCCGGGCGACCGCCATTGCCGCAACTCCACGTCATGACGGACGGCAAGCGTCATCCGCGCCGCGCCGCAAAGCCGGCGGGAAAGGTGTACGGTCGTTTCATTCCCTGGCTGTCGGAGGTCATCTCGTTTCGCGTGGCCGATCTCGAGAATGACCTCCATTTGTTGCACCGCTGGATGAACGATCCTCGCGTCGATGCATTCTGGAACGAGGCGGGCGATCTCGACAAGCATCGGCGATATCTGGCCGGCATTCTGGCCGATCCTCATATGCTGCCGTTGATCGGCTGCTTCGGCGAGCAGCCGTTCGGCTATTTCGAGCTCTATTGGGCCAAGGAAAATCGCATTGCGCCGTTCTATGATGCCGACGACTATGACCGGGGATGGCACGTGGTCGTGGGCGAGGACGCTTTTCGCGGCGCTCGTTACATCAGCGCGTGGCTGCCGTCTCTGATGCACTACATGTTCCTCGACGATTGCCGCACGCAGCGGATCGTCGGGGAGCCGGCGGCGGCGCATACGCAGCAGCTTCGCAATCTCGAGCGCTCGGGATTCGCAAGGATCAAGAACTTCAACTTTCCCCATAAGCGCGCGACCCTGGTCATGCTGTTGCGCGAGCGCTTCTTCGGCGATCGGCTTTGGCTTCCGGCAGCCGCCGGCCCAACGGTCTCGTCTTAAAGCGCAAGCGGAGCGCGGCTTCATGTCCCATCAACTTGCGATCGAGCACGACGTCATTGGCGTCGGATTCGGGCCTTCCAATCTCGCGCTCGCCATCGCATTGGACGAGTGCGCGAAGCGATCACGGCTGAAATGCATGCCGCTGTTCGTGGAGAAGCAGCCGCACTTCACCTGGCATGGCGGCATGCTGCTTCCGGGCAGCGACATGCAGATATCGTTTCTCAAAGATCTGGTCTCCTTGCGCGATCCGACCAGTCCCTTCACCTTCGTGAACTACCTGCATAAGCGCGGCCGCCTACTGGATTTCATCAACTGTCGGACGTTCTATCCGAGCAGGGTCGAGTTCAACGATTACCTGCAGTGGGTGGCGAGCCATTTTAAGTCGCAGGCCGCTTACGGCGAGACCATCGTCGCCGTCGAGCCGGTGACGGCCGGGCAGACGGTGACGTCGTTGCGGGTGCATTCGCGCTCGCTCGCCGGCGGGGAGACCGTGCGGCTGGCGCGAAATCTCGTGGTCGCGGTTGGAGGCCAGCCTTATGTTCCGCAGGTGTTTGCCAAGGCTACCGACGATCGCAGGCTGCTGCATTCCAGCCGCTATCTCGACCTGATCGAGCGCGTTGTCCCGCGCGGCCGGTCCGTGCGTGTGGCCGTCGTCGGTGGCGGACAGAGCGCGACCGAGGTAACGGTCGATCTTCATGGCCGATGTCCCGAAGCGCATATCGATCTGATCTTCCGCGGCCATGCTCTCAAGCCGTCCGACAGCAGTCCCTTCGTCAACGAGATCTTCAACCCCGACTATACGGACTTCGTCTACGCGCAGCCTGCCGAGCGGCGGGATGCGATCGTCCGCAACTTCCGGAACACCAACTACGCCGTCGTCGATGCCGACCTGCTGGACCAGCTTTATCGGCTGCTCTACCAGCAGCGCGTCGGTGGCGACACAAGGGTCATGTTGCGTCCCCGCAGCGAGATTTCCAATGTGGATGCGGGACCGGACGGCATCGAGATCGGCGTGATTGACAAGTTCCGCGGCGAAAACCGTCGTTCGACTTATGACGTGGTCGTGCTGGCGACGGGATACGACAGGGAGACGCCGCACGGGTTTCTCGAACCGATCCGCCGCTACATTCGCGATGCGGCGCTGGATCGCAACTACCGGCTCGTGATCAATCCGGCGTTCCGGCCGCAGATCCACCTCCAGGGCTATTCGGAATCCTCTCACGGTCTGAGCGACACGCTGCTTTCGGTGATTGCCGTGCGGTCGCAGGAGATTGCGGAGTCTCTGCTCTCGACAATCTCGCGCCGGGAACTCATCGCCTAGAACACGATCCGGGAGAGATCGCAGCTCCAAAAGCCTTGCGCGGATGGAGATTGAAACGCATCACGAATCGTCCCGTTCTCATTACACAATAGCCGGCGTTCTCGCGGTCACCCTGCAGGCGTGTTCCGCTGTCGCTTTGGGGTTCCCCGATCTAGAACCTGTCTAATCGAGATCAACCGCAGCGTGTACGTGTGAGACAACGCCGATTGGCTTTGCTAGAGGAGTTCTTAGAACGATCTTGGAATTTCTGAAAGTCTAGCTGGAATTGACCGTGAGGAAAGCTCTCGTTCCCAAGCAGGGGCAAAGCCTTCTCCCTGAGCGAATTGCAGGCATTCTGGTTCACAGTCCGCTTGCGGCGTTGGTTGGCAGAGAGCCCGTGACGCGCATGCACTACCTCCTCGAGATTGCGTCGCTTCACACCAAGGCCGAGCTCCTGGCGCAGCCGGGCTTGGGACGTTCAGGCATGCGTCGCATCGAGAACTGGATGGCCTTTCACGGACACCGCATGCGCGACGTGAATGAGAGTCTCGATAGCGTCATCTGCCGCTTTGCGTTCCGACGTTCTTCCGTTCGGAAAGGAAACGTTCGTTCTCTCCCCTTATCGGCGTTGCCCTCGCGTTTCACGCGGGCGGCTGGTGGCTAAGGCGGTACATGCGTGGGCGCAAAGCAGGTCGATTGTTTTCAGACGCTGTCTCACGAGCTTGAGCATTGGACCGGCGCTCCCTGTCGAAGCCAGCGAGCTCGCCCGAGTGCTCGCAGGCGAGCTACTGCTTGAGCTTGGTGTAGCGCCGCGGCGTACGCCAATCCTCGCGGCCCGCAACAAGCGAGGTAAGGACGGCCGAGTGGCGAAGCCTGATCTGATCAGGCGCAACCACGCTGCACAGATTTGCTGCATGGCGACGTGATTGGAGCAGCCTGCGCTGCAATAGCGTGCTTGATTTCGCTTTCGATCTCTCATGTTGGTTAGGGGCTATCGTGTCCACGACATGTGCACCGGGAGATCAAGGCAAATCTTCCGACGGCCCACGTGAGTGAGCATGCTCTTCGCGCGCTACTCGCTGGCAGCGGACTGGTCGCGTTCGACGTGTACGCGTTCGAGCGCGGCGCCGCGCCGTGCTGCCGCGAACCGCTTGCCGTCTGGTCTGGCGCCGGCCTTCCCCGCGCCGATTGGCTCGCAGAGCGTGCCATCGGGCCCGGCACGGTCATGAAATCCGCTATTCCCGTCGGGGGCTCGAAAGTCTATATGATCCATATGTTGTATCATCGCTTTTCCGTGGCCCCCATGATGGATTGGACCGACCGGCATTGCCGGGTGTTCCACCGTCACCTGACGCGGCGGGGATTGCTCTATACCGAGATGCTGACGACCGGCGCGATCATTCACGGCGACCGGGTGCGGCTGCTTGGGTTCGACGCGGTCGAGCACCCCGTGGCGCTTCAGCTCGGCGGATCGGATCCGCGCGAGCTCGCGGCGGCGGCACGGATCGGCGAGGACTTCGGTTATGACGAGATTAATCTCAATGTCGGCTGCCCGTCCGATCGTGTGAAGGATGGCCGTTTCGGCGCCTGTCTAATGGCCGAGCCGGAGCTGGTGGCGAGGTGCGTCGACGCGATGAAGCGCGTGGTCGCCGTTCCCGTCACGGTGAAGTGCCGCATCGGCATCGATGATCAGGATCCGGAGGTCGCGCTCGATGCGCTCGCGCGTGCGGTGGTCGCCGCGGGCAGCGATGCGTTGATCGTGCACGCCCGCAAGGCCTGGCTCAACGGCCTGTCGCCGAAGGAGAACCGCGATATCCCGCCGCTCGACTATGATCGCGTCTACCGGCTCAAGCGCGCGATGCCCGATGTGCCCGTCATCATCAATGGCGGCGTTCGGAGCATCGACGAGGCAAAGGCGCATCTTGCCCATGTCGACGGCGTGATGCTCGGCCGCGCCGCCTATCAGGAGCCGTGGCGGCTGCTCGCGGTCGACCACGAAATCTTTGGAGGGCCGGCGCCGCACGCCACCATGCAGGACGCGCTCGAGGCGATGATGCCCTACATCGAAGAGCAGCTCGCGCACGGCACGCGGCTGCACGCGATCACGCGGCATTTCGTCGGCGCATTTCATGCTGTGCCCGGCGCGCGTGCGTTCCGCCGGCATCTTGCCGAGCAGGGTGTGAAGCCCGGCGCCGGTCTCGACGTGCTGCGCGAGGCGATCACGTGTGTCGGGGCCCGCGCGCCGGCTGAGGCGGCCTAAATGAGCGGGAGCATGATCCGGAAAAGTGCGCAGCGGTTTTCCGAAAAGATCATGTTCAAACAACAGCCTAAAGCGCGAGACGATTCATCCTAATCGCATCGCGCTTTAGTCGACCGCCGTACGCGCGCGGCGGGGACTGCGCTGCTGCTCCGGATACCCTGTCAGCATCAGCGTGTCGGCGCGCACGCCCCAGCTTTCCAGCCGGTCGAGGAAGCTCATGCCGAGCAGATTGGTCTTCATCTGGCCGCGCTGCACGACAAGGGCCGGCACCGACTTCTCGACCAGCTTGCCGACGGCGAGACGGTCGAGCGTGAGCCGCGCTGCCTTGGTGTGGCCGCCTGCGGTCTCCAGATCGACGTCGTATTCAAGCATCTCGAGCGGCAGCCCGATCGCCCTTGCGGTTTCCCAGGTCAGTACCACCGACGTCGCGCCGGTATCGATCACCATCGGCGCAGTGACGCCGTTGATCTTCGCGCGCAGCGTGAATTCGCCGCCCTGGCCGCGCGGGATCTGCACGGCCGGCGCCGGGGAGGCTGCTTGTGCGCGAAAAATATGCGAGACCTTGTGGCTGGCGCGCGCGATCTGGTCGGGATCGCCATAGGCGACGACGGCACCTGCCGTGCCGGCGAGCATGATCAGGACGAGCAGGAAGCGGATCATCGCGCGCCTCCAAGGGCACGCAGGCGGATCAGACGTGCTTTGGGGATCCAGCGATCCGCACTAGTCCGGCTTCCGTCATCCGCTCCGGCAAGAGGGCCATGATCGCGCGCCGGTCCGCGCTCTCCATGGCGTGCCAGCGTGCGATCTCCGGCAAGGTGCGGCCGCAGCCGAAGCACAGCTTCGTCTTGGGATCGATCATGCACACGGCGACGCACGGCGTTTCTTTGCTCATACGGACATAGTGAGGGATGATCGGGCATGTCTGCAAGCATCTCGTTAAGAGCCTGTGCCGGCACTCATGATCGGCTTGTGCCGCGGCCGGCGTTTCTCGTCCGGCACGACGGAGCTCTCCGGCTGGAGCGGTGGAGAATCGTCCGAGAGTGGGGCAAGCGCGCTCATCACGCGCTCCGGCGGGAATGTGACGATCACCTCGGTGCCGATGCGCAGCTTTGATTTCAACGTGAACGTGCCGCCGTGCAGGTCGATCAGGTTCTTGGCGATCGGCAGGCCGAGGCCGGCGCCCTGTTCAGCCGACTTGATCGAATTGGAGCCCTGGCCGAACGAGGCGAGCACGACCGGGATCTCGTCCTCGGGTATGCCGGAGCCGGAATCCCTCACCGAGAGATATTGTCCGCCGGAGGCGGTCCAGCCGGCCTTGAGCCAGATCTCGCCGCCCTGCGGGGTGAACTTGATCGAGTTGGAGAGCAGGTTGAGCACGACCTGGCGGATCGCGCGCTCGTCGGCCCAGAGCCGCGGCATCGCCTGCTCGAACACTTCGTGGATGGTGATGCCGCGGCTCGAGGCACGCAGCTTCATCAGATGATGGCAATCGGCGACGATGCCGACCAGGGACACCGCTTCCTCGTTGAGCTCGTAACGGCCGGCTTCGATCCGCGACAGATCGAGGATCTCGTTGATCAGGTTGAGCAGGTGCACGCCGGAATTATGGATGTCGGCGGAATATTCCTTGTAGACCGGTACCGCATGCGCGCCGAAAATCTCGCTCTTCATGACCTCTGAGAAGCCGAGGATGGCGTTCAGCGGCGTCCGCAGCTCGTGGCTCATCTGCGCGAGGAAGCGCGACTTGGCGACGTTGGCGGCTTCGGCGCGGTGGCGCGCTTCGTCCGAGATTGCCTTGGCCTGCTCCAGCTCGCCGATCAGCGCGTCCTTTTCCGCACGTGCTTCCAGCGTGGCGAAGGTGGAGGAGTGCAGGCGGTGCGCAAGCAGCACGAAATAGCCTTCGGCGGCGAGCGACAGCGCTGCCAGGATGTAATTGTCCAGCGATCCGGTCGTCACGAAGCTCAGCGCCATCGCAACCGCGACCGGCGCCGTGGCGGCGAGGGCTGCGATCGGCAGATTGGCCGCGAGCATGCTCGACACTGCGATCACCAGCAGCATCAAGAACATCATCAGCGTTTCCGTGACCACGTCGAGCACGGGATGGATCAGGATCGCCATCCAGCACAGGCCATAGAGCAGGTCGAGCACGACGAAGCGCGTCCGCCATGCGCGTGTCGCGGCCGGCGAGGCGGGCTCGGTCAGGAAGCGCCGGCAGCTGCGGATCATGGCGCTGTGGATGCAGAGCATGCCCGCGGTCCAGGCCGCGGCCGGGATCGGCTGCATCCATAGCCCGAACAGCACGCCGGTCGCCACCACCAGGAGCATCACGACATAGGAGGCGGACAGCCGGGTCTGGGCGTATTGCCGCAGCATCTCGGCGTCGAAAGCCGGCCGGGTTCCACTGGTCGACGTTAACTTGTCGCGCGCCTCGCGCACCCGCTGCGCCGCAGCCCTTCGGCTGCTCGCCGATGGCGCGCTCACCGGCTCGGCCGGAAGCTGCACGACCTCGGGCTTTTCAGCGGGGTTACTCATCAAGCAACACGGATTCCTGCCCACGCCGGACGCGGGCTTTCTGCATTGTCTATCTCTGGCAAGAAATCCTTAAGAGCTGACTTAAGGAGCTAAAGAATTACGTTAACCGAACGTTAATTCATACGCAGTCCGGGCCGCCGCTTTCATCAACCCGCGCTTCAATCATCTGAAGAAAACGAGCGTGACCAACCCGAAGACCGGCAGCAGCAGGACGGAGGTCCAGGCCATGTATCCGAAGAAGCCGGGCATTGCGACACCACTCGCTCGGGCAATTGCGTACACCATGAAATTGGGCGCGTTGCCGATGTAGGAGTTTGCGCCCATGAACACCGCACCGGCGGAAATCGCGGCAAGGGTCAAGGCGCCGTTCGTCATCAGATGCTTGGCGTCGCCTCCGGCAAGTTCAAAGAAGACCAGATAGGTCGGCGCATTGTCGAGAAAGGATGAGAGCAGGCCGGTCAACCAGAAATATGCAGCATTGTTCGGCGTGCCGTCTGCGTTGGTGACCATGTTTACGACGGAGGCAAACGCGCCGGATTTGCCGGCGTTGAGAATCGCGAGCACGGGAATGATGGTGATGAAGATCGCGGCAAACAGCTTTGCCACTTCGATCATCGGGCCCCAAGAGAAGCCGTTCGCGTCGTGGTCCTCCTTCGAGGTGACGGCGAGAGATGCGAACACGACTCCGATCATCACGGCATCGCGCAGGAGATTCTGCACCTGGAGATGCGTGCCGAGAACTTCAAATCCGCCGAGGTCGAGCTTGGCACTCAAGAGGATCGCAGCGATGATGACTCCCATCAAAGCGAAGTTGAGGCCGCCGCTGATCCGCAAGGGATTGTCCGGAGTTGGGTCCGGTTTGACGCGGCCTTCCTTGCGATAGAGATAAGTATCGATGCAAAAGAACAGGGCGAGCAGAATCCAGGCCGCGAACGTGGTCTGGGGAAGCAGGTGTGTCGTCGTCCAGAAAAAATCCACGCCGCGCAGGAACCCCAGAAACAACGGGGGATCTCCCAGGGGGGAGAGCGAACCGCCGATGTTGGACACCAGAAAGATGAAGAAGATCACGACGTGCGCGTTGTGCCGCCGATCGTCATTGGCGCGGATCACCGGTCGGATCATGACCATTGAGGCGCCGGTCGTGCCGATGACGCTCGCGATCAGAGTGCCGAGAGCGAGCAGCAGCGTATTCAGGACTGGGGAGCCGTGAAGATTGCCGCGCACCACGATTCCGCCGGCGACGGTAAACAGGGCGAGGAGCAGCAGAATGAACGGGACGTATTCGAGCAGCGCCGTGTGAACGAGCGCTTGGACGGTTGGAAGCGGGCCGTACCAGATTGCAAGCGGCAGCGCGATCAGGGTGGCCCACATCGCGGCAATCTTGCCTTGGTGATGCTCCCAGAAGTGAGGCGCGGCGAGCGGAAATATGGCGATCGAGAGCAGCATCCCCGCGAATGGAAGCGCCCATTGCGGGCCAATGCTGGCACCATCGAGCGATGCGGCAAGCGCCTGTGCAGGAGATCCAACCAGGATCAGGAGCGCGACCGGGAGCAGGCGCGCGATGAGCCGGGATCGCCGCACGCCCAAACCTGCGGCAATCCTGGCGGTTCGGAGTCGAAGCTCCGGCGCGAATTCGACGCGGGCAACAGCAAGGATGGCGGCGATCACGCTAAGCAAGGCTCCCCCCGGAAGTCTATGGTTGTTCGGTCGGTGCGCTCGACACAATTCGTCGCGGCCGAGGTCGCGACGAAGTTCAAAGCCGGCTACGCCGAACCAGGCCGCAACAGAGCGTCAGCGTTGCAGGCGTGCGAGCAGGCTCGACGTATCCCAGCGCTTGCCGCCCATCTTCTCGACCTCGGAATAAAACTGATCGACGAGCGCCGTCACCGGCAGATTGGCGCCGTTGCGGCGGGCTTCGGCCAGCGCGATCGAGAGGTCCTTGCGCATCCATTCGACCGCGAAGCCGAAATCGTACTTGTCCTCGTTCATGGTCTTGTAGCGGTTCTCCATTTGCCAGGACTGGGCGGCCCCTTTCGAGATGGTCTCGATCACAGCGGCGACGTCGAGGCCGCTCTTCTTGGCGAAATGGATGCCCTCGGAGAGGCCCTGCACCAGACCGGCGATGCAGATCTGGTTGACCATCTTGGTCAGCTGGCCGCTTCCGGCGGGCCCGAGCAGCTTGCACATCCGCGCATAGGCGCCCGTAATGATCGGCTCGGCGCCGGAATAGGCGTCCTGCGCGCCGCCGCACATCACCGTTAGCACGCCGTTCTCGGCGCCGGCCTGGCCGCCGGACACGGGGGCGTCGACGAATTTGAAGCCGGCCTTGGTCGCGGCCGCGTCGAGCTCACGGGCGACCTCGGCGGAGGCAGTGGTGTGGTCGACGAAGGTCGCACCCTTCTTCATGCCGGCGAAGGCGCCGTCGGGGCCGATCGTGACCGCGCGCAGATCGTTGTCGTTGCCGACGCAGCACATCACGAAATCCTGACCCTCGGCGGCGGCCTTCGGGGTCGGCGCGGTCTTGCCGCCGAACTTGTCCGCCCATTCCTTCGCCTTCGCCGCGGTGCGGTTGTAGACGGTGACCTCATGGCCCCCTTTTTTCACGAGGTGTCCGGCCATGGGGAAGCCCATCACGCCAAGACCGAGGAAAGCGACTTTAGCCATAGTGGTACCTTGTCCGTAGTTCGGGTTTACGGTTCTTGCCAAGCGAGGGATGCCTGGGTTCCGCGGTGAGGGCGGGCCGGAGGCGCACCATAAACCCTTGAGGCCAGAGGGCAACGGCTTCGTTTGGCGGCCTGCCGTGCTAGGGTGGCGACCCAAGGACTTCAAAACAAGGGAGCGAGAGCATGGGCGGCGTGAGCGTAGGCGTCCTCGATCATTTCAACATCCGGACCCGGAATCTGGCCGAGACCGTCCGCTTCTACGAGGACGTGCTGGGCCTGGAAAAAGGCGCGCGGCCGAACTTCGCCTTCCCGGGCGCCTGGATGTACAGCGAGGGCAGGCCGGTGGTTCACCTCGTCGACATTTCCCCGACCGACGAGCCACAAAAGCCGGATTCCGGCGTTGTCCACCATGTCGCCTTCGCCAGTCGCGGCTTTGACGGTATGAAACAGCGGCTGGCGTCAAAGAAGATCAAGTTCGAGGCCCGCCAGGTGCCCGGTGGCGATCTCTGGCAGATCTTCGTCCACGACCCCAACGGGGTCATGATCGAGCTGAACTACGAGGCTGCCCTGGAGCAGGGGGCGGCGCCGGCCGAAAAGGCGGACGATATCGGCAGACAGTAGCCTTTTGGGCGTTTCCGCTCTAATGGGGCATCCTCAACTGCAGGAGATGCGCTTTGAGCGTGACGCAGCAACAGGTTCTCGATAGCCTCGCCAGGGTCCAGTCGCCCCGCGGGGTCGCGCTCCCCCATGCCAATGTGCTGAGCGCGATCAGCGCCTCCGACGGCAAGGTATTCTTCTCGATCAATGTCGACGCCGCCGAGGCAAGAGCCTGGGAATCCGTCCGGGCCGAAGCGGAAGCCGCCGTGCGCAGCATTCCCGGTGTCACCACCGTCATGGTGGCGCTGACCGCCGAGCGCAAGCCGGGCTCCGCGCCGCCGCCACCCCCGCAGCCGAGCCGCGGCACGCCCGGCGTGCAGCCGGCCCATGCCCACAAGCCGCCCCAGGGCGGGGGGTCGCCGATGGCGCGGCAATCGGAAATTCCCGGCGTTGCCGCCGTAATCGCGGTCGCCTCCGGCAAGGGCGGCGTCGGAAAGTCGACCACGGCGCTCAATCTGGCGCTCGGCCTGCGCGACCTCGGCCTCAAGGTCGGGCTGCTCGACGCCGATATCTACGGCCCCTCGGTGCCGCGCCTGACGGGCCTGCGCGACAAGCCGGAGCTGAACGACGAGCGCAAGATGATTCCGCTTCGGCGCTTCGGGCTCGCCATCATGTCGATCGGCTTCCTGGTCGAGGAGGAGACCGCGATGATCTGGCGCGGCCCGATGGTGATGTCGGCGGTGACGCAGATGCTGCGCGACGTCGAATGGGGCAAGCTCGACGTGCTGGTCGTCGACATGCCGCCGGGCACCGGCGATGCCCAGCTCACGCTGGCGCAGAACGTGCCGCTCAAGGGCGCCGTGATCGTCTCGACCCCGCAGGACCTGTCCCTGATCGATGCGCGGCGGGGGCTTGCCATGTTCAAGAAGGTCAACGTGCCCGTGCTCGGCATCGTCGAGAATATGAGCTACTTCCAATGTCCGCATTGCGGCACCAAGTCGGATATTTTCGGCCATGGCGGGGCGCGGCACGAGGCCGAGAAGCTCGGCGTCCCATTCCTGGGCGAGATCCCCCTGCACATGGCGATTCGCGCCACCTCGGACGCCGGCAATCCCGTGGTCGACAGCGAGCCGGACGGCCCTCATGCGGCGATCTACCGCGCCATTGCCGGCCAGGTCCGGGACCAGCTCAAGGGTGTCATCGCCGCGGCCTGAATGGGGGCACCGCGGCAGGCTCCGGGGCATGCGACTTTCGTAGAGCCCCGTCATGCCATTGTCGCGTTCCGAAACCGGGCTGGCCGTGTTAAAGGCCCCCCGCAGTCAAGCCACTTCGGTTCGACGCGACCTCAACGCGTCGCCGGAACGAGCGGCGGCAAGAAGAGAAGTCAAGGGGAAACGCCCCAGCAAGGAGAGACCTGAAGATGAAGCGTCGTGATTTTCTCAAAGTGTCGGCAGCAGGCGCGGCGGCGACCGCGGTGGCCTCGCCGGCGATCGCACAGTCCTCGCCCGAGGTGAAGTGGCGCCTGACTTCGAGCTTCCCGAAGTCGCTCGACACCATCTATGGCGGCGCCGAGCAGGTGGCGAAGTACGTCGCCGAGATGACTGACAACAAGTTCCAGATTCAGGTGTTCGCCGCCGGCGAAATCGTCCCCGGCCTCCAGGCGCTCGATGCGACCTCGAACGGCACGGTCGATATGTGCCACACCGTCTCGTACTATTACGTCGGCAAGGACCCCACCTTCGCGATCTTCGCCTCGGTGCCGTTCGGCCTCAACGCGCGCCAGCAGAATTCGTGGCTGTATCAGGGCGGCGGCAACGAGCTCGCCAACGAGTTCTTCAAGAAGTCGAACGTGATCGGCTTCCCATGCGGCAACACCGGTACCCAGATGGGCGGCTGGTTCCGCAAGGAGATCAAGACCGTTGCCGACCTCTCCGGCCTCAAGATGCGCATCGGCGGCATTGCCGGCCAGGTGCTGCAGAAGGTCGGCGTGGTGCCGCAGCAGCTCGCCGGCGGCGACATTTATCCCGCGCTGGAGAAGGGCACGATCGACGCCGCCGAGTGGGTCGGCCCCTACGATGACGAGAAGCTCGGCTTCGCCAAGGTCGCCAAGTACTACTACTACCCCGGCTTCTGGGAGGGCGGTCCGACCGTCCACGCCTTCGCCAACCTGGAAAAGTTCAATGCGCTGCCGAAGAGCTACCAGGCGATCCTCACCAACGCGACGGCGAACGCCAACAGCTGGATGGCTGCGCGCTACGACATGCAGAACCCGGCGGCGCTGAAGCGCCTGGTCGCCGGCGGCACCCAGCTGCGTCCGTTCACCAACGAGGTGCTGGAAGCCTGCCTCAAGGCGACCAACGAGCTGTGGGCCGAGGTTTCTGGCAAGAACGCCGACTTCAAAAAGGCTATTGACTCCATGCAGGCCTACCGCTCCGACGAATATCTGTGGTGGCAGGTTGCCGAATATACCTACGACAGCTTCATGATCCGCTCGCGCACCCGCGGCTGATCTACGGCTTAGGTCGTAAGACCACTAGCCCGGCCTCCCCAGGAGGCCGGGCTTTTTCTTTGCGATCGGGATGGCATTCGGTCCCGTGATGCTCCATTCTGTCGGCAAGCCTCGCAAAGAAGGCTCCACAATTAGATCCATCAGGGTAGGAAATCATGAAGAGAAGAGACTTCATCAAGGTCACAGGACTTGGTGCGGCCGGCGCCGCCACGCTCGCGGCTCCCGCGATCGCGCAGTCGATGCCGGAAATCAAATGGCGCATGCCGACGAGCTGGCCGAAATCGCTCGACACGCTGTTTGGCGGCGCCGAGATGATGTGCAAGATGGTTGCCGAGGCGACCGACAACAAATTCCAGATCCAGATCTTCGCGGCCGGCGAAATCGTGCCGGGCCTGCAGGTGCTCGACGCCGTGCAGAACGGCACCTGCGAGATCGGCCACACCGCGTCCTATTATTATTTCGGCAAGGACCCGACCTTCACCTTCGGCTCGGCCGTGCCGTTCGGTCCCAACATGCGCATCAACCAGGCCTGGTACATGCTGGGCGGCGGCCGCGACGTGCTCAACGAGTTCTACAAGAGCTACAACGTCGTCTCGCTGCTCGCGGGCAACACCGGCTGCCAGATGGGCGGCTGGTTCAGGAAAGAGGTCAACACGCCCGACGATCTCAAAGGCATGAAGTTCCGCATCGGCGGCTTCACCGGCCGCGTGCTCCAGAAGCTCGGCGTGGTGCCGCAGCAGCTCGCCGGCGGTGACATCTATCCGGCGCTGGAGAAGGGCACGATCGACGCCGCCGAATGGGTCGGGCCTTATGACGACGAGAAGCTCGGCTTCTACAAGATCGCGCCGCACTACTACTATCCCGGCTGGTGGGAAGGCGGTCCGATGCTGATGGCTTTCGTCAACCTCGACAAGTGGAACGCGCTGCCGAAATATTACCAGAGCGTGCTGGAGCAGGCCGGCCACTACGCCAACAATTACATGATGGCGCGCTACGACAACGCCAATCCGCTGGCGCTGAGGAAGCTGCTCGCGGGCGGCACCAAGCTGCACGCCTTCTCGCCCGCGATCATGGATGCCTGCTACAAGGCGGCCAAGGAGCTGCACGCCGAAGTCGCTGCGACCAATCCGAACTTCAAGAAGGTGAACGACTCGCTCGCCAAGTTCACGAGCGACGGCTATTCCTGGTTCCAGGTGGCCGAGGTCGGCTACGACATCTTCATGGCGCGGCGCTCGCAGAGCTGATCGCGTCCCGATCGAATGCGGCACGCCCCGGAGCGAAAGACTCCGGGGCGTTGTCGCTGCTGTTGGGAGGGCGTCCAACCAAAACATCGAAAACAACCCCATGCACAGTAGACCGGGGCAGCGATATCAATGACTTGACTTCGTTACCACGAGCGATTGCGAAATTACCGAAATTTTTGACCCGTCGGGCAAAACAGTGGTAGACATGCATCATCGCCCGATCCGAAATCGTGGCGCTGAACGATGCCCCCGATGCGCTTCGATCCCGATGAAATTCAAAGAGCGCTGCGCAAGGCCTGGTCGGTGTCCTTTTCCGTTAGTGCCGGCGCGCGTCGTAATGGAAAGGTCCGCGCGTTGGGGCAAGCTGAGTCGTAGCAGCCGAGCTTATTTGCCGCTAGAGGCGGACCATCGGTCGGCTGCCGAGCATCGGAAGCGCGGCTAGCGAACGACGCCTGCTGCGTCTCTTGCGCTTGGCATGAGCCAGTCGAGCCCGAGCAGGGCAGCTTCGAGAATGACGAAGGCGACAATTCCGCCGATCCAGCCGAAGAACACGATCGAAAAGGTGCCGAGCAGGATCGCGCAGAAGACGTCGGCGAGCACCTTGCAAATGCGGAAGGCTTGGTCTTCGCCAGATGGAAAATACGACATCGGGCTCCTCCAGGCGCTCATCCTGAGCGCTTGGATTTAACGACACGCCAAAACGAATGTTCCGTGGGTCAATCTTCGGCCGGCGATGATCATGTGGTCGATGACCGGGTTCATGCGCAGCGCTGGCTTACACTGAGCTGACAAGGAGAGGCTATTCGGCGCTTTTTCGCTGGCCGCGGCGCCCCGAATGCTGGAAAAGAGCGCAGATGCGGCGCGAGCGGTGCGGTATCAGGAACGTCCAGCGGATATGCGATGCGGCTTCTGATCGTCGAGGACAATGCCGAGCTGTCGCGGCTCGTGGCCGGTGGGCTGGCCGCAGCCGGCTATGAGAGCGACATCGTGGGCAGCGCGGCCGAGGCGCGCGAGGCGGTGAACAGCGTCAGCTATGCCGCGATGATCCTCGACCTCGGTCTGCCCGATGCCGACGGCCTGTCGGTGCTGCGCGAGCTGCGCCTCAAGATGGAGCCGCTGCCGGTGCTGGTGCTGACCGCGCGCGGCGGCTTGCAGGACCGCGTCACCGGCCTGCGCAGCGGCGCCGACGACTATTTGGCAAAACCGTTCGCGATGGAGGAGCTGGTGGCGCGGCTGGAGGCCATCCTGCGCCGCCCCGGCCAGTTGCTCGGCCGCTCGCTCACTCTCGCCAACCTCGTCTACGACACCGAGAGCCGGCAGATCTTCGTCGACGACCAGCCGCGGATCATCTCCGCGCGCGAGACCTCGGTGCTCGAGATCCTGCTGCGCCGGCAGGGGCGGGTGGTACCGAAGAAGAACGTCGAGGACCACATCTTCGGTCTCGAAGGCGACGTCGCCTCCAATGCGATCGAGGTCTACGTGTCGCGGCTGCGCAAGCAGCTGACTGAACACGGCGCCAAGGTCGTGATCCATACGATCCGTGGCGTCGGCTATCTCATGACCGAGGAGAAATAGCGTGCCCGCCGCGGGCCGTGCCGGATCGCTGACCTTCAAATCGCTGATCTCGCGCATCGTGTTTCTGCACATCGTCGCGGTCGCGATGGTCGCGATCTTCCTGCCGCTGGTGTTGTTCTGGCTGCTCAACTCCGAGATCGACCAGTTGCATCGCGATGCCATGCGCGCGCAGGCCGAGGTGCTGGCGGAGCGCATCGTCGCGCAGCCGGACGGCACGTTGACCTTCAACCTGCCCGACAGCCTCAAGGGGCTTTATTCGGACGCCTACGGCCGCTACCAGTTCGACATTCGCGATGCCGACGGAAGGTTGCTGTTCTCCTCGCACCGGCGTTCCGCCGCGACGGCGCCCTCCCGTTTCTCCGACACCGTCTCCGGCGCCAGCGTCACGCGAGACGTTGCGGGCAAGACGGTGCGCATCCAGGTTGCCGAGGATCTGGCCCACCGGGACGTCATCATCGACGATATCGTCTCGAACTTTTTTCGGCGGGTCGGGTGGATCACCGTCCCGATCCTCCTGGTCCTGCTTGCCATCGACATCATCATCTTCCGCCGCGCGATCGCGCCGTTGTGGAAGGCCTCCCAGGAGGCCAGCAACATCGGCCCTGCACGCACCGACATTCGCCTGCCGACCGAGCAGATTCCGCGCGAGATCGTGCCGCTGGTCACCGCCGTGAACCAGGCGCTCGACCGCCTCGAGGCCGGCTTTCGCGTGCAGCGGCAGTTCACGGCGGATGCCGCGCATCAATTGCGCACGCCGCTGGCGATCCTGCGCACGCGGATCGAGACGCTCGGCGACGGCGCCGAACGGCAGGCGCTGCATGCCGACATCGAGGCCATGAGCCGGATCGTCGCCCAGCTGCTTGAGATCGCCGAGCTCGACACCCTGGTGCTCGATCCCGGCGAGGCCGCGGATTTGCGCGCCGTCTGTACCGAGGTGGTCGGCTCGATCGCCCCGTTCGCGATCGCGCAACGCAAGGACATCGCGCTGAAGGGCACCGACGCACCGGTCCTGATCCACGGCAATTCGGAGATGCTGCAGCGCGCGGTGTTCAATCTTGCCGAAAACGCCATCAAGTTCACGGCGGAGGGCACCACCGTCGAGGTCGAGGTAGGGGAGGACGGTTCGGTGCGGGTGCGCGATTCCGGCCCGGGGATCGCGGAGGCTGAGCGCGAGCTGATCTTCCAGCGCTTCTGGCGCGCCGACCGCCGGCGCAGCGACGGTGCGGGGCTGGGACTCTCGATCGTGCGCGCCGTAGCGGACGATCACGCCGCCACGGTCGCGGTGCAGAACCTCCCCGGCGGCGGTGCGGAGTTCACGCTGCGGTTTCGGCTGGCGGACAAGGTCACGATGGGGGAGGAACTGGCCCGGCAATGACAGTGCACCTTTTCCCGTGCGCGGAGCAGGGAGCCCGGATGGCGCTTGAGGCATGGACATTGTCATATCTTGCGTTGTAGAGCACTGAAGGGGGACCACATGCGGACCAGCAAGCCGATCCCCGTCACTCTTGGCCCGCAGCGCGCGAGCCTGGAAGCCCGCCTGAAGTCAGGCGAATATGCCTCCGCCAGCGAAGTCATGCGCTCGGCCCTCCGCGCCCTCGATCGTCAGGATGCCGCGCTTGACGAATATCTGGCCGCCAAGGTCCGAGCTTCGGTCCAGGATCCCCGCCCCAGCGTTGCTGCGAGCGACGTTTTCAAGCGCCTGCGGACTCGTCACGCCAGAAACGTGAAGGCAGCCAAGCGTGGCGCTTAAGGTCGTATTCCGACCGGAGGCGGAGGCCGATCTGGTTGGCCTTTACGAGTACATCGCAGAACGTGCCGGCTACCGAATTGCAGGCGGCTATATCGACCGTATCGAGAAGGCATGCAAGGCTCTCGCCACCTTTCCCAACCGTGGGACCAGTCGCGACGATCTTCTTCCGGTCTGCGTACCGTCGGATTCAAGCGGCGCGTGACGATCGCGTTCCGTGTCCTGAAGACAGAGGTCGAGATCGTCACAATCGCATATGCCGGACGTCATTTCGAAGGCGATGTCTGAACACTCCTGTTCGGACGAAAGAGCTTCGCTCTGTCTCGTCGCAACGGAAGGCCGCGAGCCGGAGAGTGACGGCGACCGCAGCCGCTATTTAAGCTTGCCGGTGGACAGGTCCATGATCATGCGTGTCGTCAGATAGAGCCGCGGCACGATGCTGCCCACCTGCACATATTCGGCATCGTTGGAGTGCGCACCGAAGGCCGACAGGCCCATGCCTTCCACCACGGCTCCTTTGGATTGCAGCGCGGCAAAAGCCGCATCGGTGCCGCCGCCGATGGCCTTCTCGTCGACCTTGAGGGATAGTCCGATCTCCCCATAGATCGTCTTGCCATAGGCCGCCACCCGGCGCGAGGCCTCACTGGGTTCGAGCGGCGGGCGCCGCACCTCGAACTTCAGCTCGACTCTGGAATCGGGCAGCAGGCGATTTTTGATCTTGTCCTGCAGCGCCTTCTGCAACTCGTCGAAGTCGGACACCTTGAGGGCGCGCGCGTCGGCCTGGGCCGTCGCCTCGGCAGGGATCACATTGCGGTTGGTTCCGGACTTGGACACCGTCCAATTCAGCTTCAGGCCCTGCTCGGGCTTGGACAAGTCCTTCATCTGCAGCACCTGGTGCGAGAGCTCGTACAGCGCATTCACGCCGCCTTCGGGCCGTGCGCCGGCATGTGACGATCTGCCATGCACGGTAAGATAGGCCGAGCCGATGCCGCTGGTGGCGAGGCGCAGCGTGCCGTCGGCGCCGCCGCCTTCGAACGAGAACACCACGTCCTGATCCGATGCGAGCTTGGTGATGGTGCTGCGCCAGCCGGGCGAGGAGATCTCCTCGTCGCCGTTCGTGAGCACCGTGAGCGTGCCGTAATCCCTGAAGTTCAGCTTCTGCAGCAATGCCACGGTATGGAGAATGAGCGCGATGCCCTGCTTGTCGTCGGCAATGCCGAGCCCGTACGCCTTGTCGCCGTCGATGCGGAACGGCTGGTCCTTCAGCATGCCCTTCAGGTACACCGTGTCCATGTGAGCAATCAGCATGATCTTCTTGGACCCCGTGCCCTTGAACACGGCGTGCACGGCCGGCCCGATCTTTTCGGGGGTGTCGTCGAGGCGATAGATGTCAGTCGGCTGCAGGATCTCCACCGTGCCGCCGAGTTGCTTGAGCTGACCGGCAATGCGCTCGGCGATCTGGTTCAGGCCTTCGATGTCCTTGCTGCCGGATTCGATGTTGACGAGATCGCGCAGCGTGTCGAGCAGCGGCTGCTGTTCCTTCTGCGCCAGCGCATGGACGTTGGCGACCGGCTCGGCGTGCACCAGCGTTGCGGCAGATGCCAGCCAGAGTGAGGCGATCAACGTTCCAAAGAACGTGGAAGCGGGGTGCGATCGGGGCATGAGCGGACAGTCCTTCGGTTGAAGAAGGAGCCGATATGCCTGTGTTCGCGGCGCTTGTCACGCGGCCGTGCTGCACCCTCTCCCCTGGTGGGAGAGGGCGGCTTCGCGATAGCGAAGCCGGGTGAGGGGTTGTCTCCGCGAGTCCGACGGCGAGTAAAATGCGCGGAGAGAAACCCCTCATCCGGCGCGAACTGCGTTCGCGCCACCTTCTCCCACAAGGGGAGAAGGGAAGAGGGTGTGGGCGCTCGCGCCTAGAACCAGTTGTCGCACTACTTCTGCGGAGGGCCGAGATCCAGCGGAGGCAGCTCGATCTGCGGCACCTCGATCTTGATCGTGCTGGGATCGATGTTCGTCTGCACGCCCTTGTAGTGCATCACCATCGACGGGAACGCGATCACGAGGCCGACCATGATGATCTGGATGACGACGAAGGGCACCGCACCCCAATAGATCTGGCCGGTGGTGACGGGGTCCATCCGCTTGCCAGTGACCCGATCGGTGTATCGCTCCTTCGGCGCGACGGACCGGAGATAGAACAGCGCGAATCCGAACGGCGGGTGCATGAACGAGGTCTGCATATTGACGCCGAGAATGACGCCGAACCAGATCAGGTCGATGCCGAGCTTCTCGGCGGCCGGTCCCAGTAGCGGGATCACGATGAAGGCCAGCTCGAAGAAGTCGAGGAAGAAGGCCAGTACGAATACGAGCGCGTTGACGAAGATCAGGAAGCCGATCTGGCCGCCCGGCAGCGATGTGAGCAGGTGCTCGACCCAGACGTGACCGTTGACCCCGTAAAAGGTGAGCGAAAAGATGCGGGCGCCGACCAGGATGAACACGACGAAGGCCGACAGCTTGGCGGTCGATTCCGTGGCCTGCCGGATCAGGTCCCAGCTCAGCCGCCGCTTCACGGCACCGAGAATGAGGGCGCCGGCGGCACCCATCGCACCGCCTTCGGTCGGCGTGGCGATGCCGATGAAGATCGTGCCCAGCACCAGGAAGATCAGGAACAGCGGCGGCACCATCACGAAGGTGGTCTGCTGCGCCATCTTCGAGAGGAAACGGAATCCGGTCAGCTTATCCACCACCCAGTTCAGCACGGCGACGGCGAATGCGAAGATGATGCCGTAGAACATGCTGAGCACCACGTAATCGGCGCCACGAGTGCTGGAATTGCGCATCATGAGCCATCCGAATGCGCAGCTCGCGAGGAACAGCACACCGAGCGATACAAGGCCGCGATCGCCGTTCTCTTCGCGGAAGCCGATGGCGTCCTTCGGCAGGCCGGGCGTCGCCTTCGGCCAGATCATGCTGACGAGGAAAGCGTATCCGGCGTAGAGGGCGGCAAGCACGAGGCCCGGGATGAAGGCGCCTTCGTACATGTCGCCGACGGACTTGCCGAGCTGGTCGGCCATCACGATCAGGACGAGGGAGGGCGGAATGATTTGCGCGAGCGTGCCGGAGGCGGCGATGACGCCGGCGGCCACGCGGCGATCATAGCCATAGCGCAGCATGATCGGCAGCGAGATCAGGCCCATCGAGATCACGGACGCCGCGACCACGCCGGTGGTCGCAGCGAGCAGCGCGCCGACGAAGATCACGGCATAGGCGAGGCCGCCGCGGATCGTGCCGAACAGCTGGCCGATCGTGTCGAGCAGGTCCTCGGCCATGCCCGACCGCTCCAGCACCAATCCCATGAAGGTGAAGAAGGGGATCGCGAGCAGCGTGTCGTTGTTCATCACGCCATAGACGCGCTCCGGCAAGGCCTGGAGGAAGTCGGGGTGAAACTGGCCGAGCTCGACGCCGATGATGGCGAAGAACAGGCCGACGGCGCCGAGCGAGAATGCCGCCGGATAGCCGAGCAGCAGCATGACGACCAGCGATACGAACATGATGGGCGCCATATTGGCGATGATGAATGCGGTCATGGATTCCCCCTACACCGTCGCCAACGGCTACTTCTTCTCGATCGCTTCAACGAGATGCTCGACTTCCGCTTCGAGCGCCGACACCTGCGATTCGTGCGGGTCCGGTATCAAGCCGCGCATCACCGCGATCCGCTTGATCAGCTCGGAAATGCCTTGGACCAGAAGGAAGGCGAACCCCACCATGATCAGGGCTTTGGCGGGCCATTGCGGCAGGCCGCCGGCATTGCCGGATTGCTCGTTGATCTGGAAGGAGCGCAGGAAGAACGGCACGCCCGTGACGATCATGACGATGCAGATCGGAATGAGGAAGAACACGTGACCGACGATGTCGATGACGTTGCGCGCCTTCTTGGGCATCGTGTTGCTTACGATGTCGATGCGGATGTGCTCATTGTCGAGCAGCGTCCACGGCGAACAGAGCAGGAAGACGATGCTGAACAGCACCCATTGCAGCTCGAGCCACGAATTGGACGAGGTGTCGAACGTCTTGCGGATGATCGCGTTGACCGCCGAAATGACAACGGCGAGCACGATCAGCCACGCAATACGTTTGCCGGTCCAGCGCGTGAACGCGTCGATCCTGCTGCTCAGCTTAAGGAGCGCTTGCAACGATAGGTCCTCCCCCGATTGTGCCCCGGCCGTCTTGACTGCGCCGAGATGGCGCGTGGCTTATCTCGCCGCGCAGGCATGAGGCCGCCGCACCAAACCAGCGGGCGTGCCGTCAGTCAATCGGAAGTTTGTTGATAGTTAAGGGGAATAGGGCCGCAACTATACGGAGTTAGCCGCCGGTGACGCTCATGTGCCTGCTGACGCTGGGCCGGTCGTGGCGGCGGTCGATGATGAAATCGTGGCCCTTGGGCTTCAGCCCGATGGCGCGGTCGATCGCATCCGCAAGCAATAGATCGTCGCTCGATGCACGCAGAGGTTTGCGCAAATCGGAGGCATCCTCGTGGCCGAGGCAGGTGTGCAGCGTTCCGGTGCAGGTGATGCGTACCCGATTACAGGATTCGCAGAAATTATGGGTCATCGGCGTGATGAAGCCGAGCTTGCCGCCGGTCTCGGCGACGCCGACATAGCGGGCCGGACCGCCGGTGCTCTCGGCCAGATCCGTCAGCGTGAACTGCTGGGCGAGGCGGGCGCGCACCAGCGACAGCGGCAGATATTGGTCAATGCGGCCCGATCCGATCTCGCCCATCGGCATCACCTCGATCAGCGTCAGGCCCATGCCCTTGCCGTGGGCCCAGCGCATCAGCGAAGGCAGCTCGTCCTCGTTGAGGTTCTTCAGCGCCACGGCGTTGATCTTCACGGCGAGCCCTGCGGCGCGCGCGGCCTCGATGCCCTCCAGCACCTTGTCGATCTCGCCCCAGCGGGTGATCTCGCGAAACTTCTTGGGATCGAGGGTGTCGAGCGAGACGTTGATGCGGCGGACGCCGCAATCGGCGAGCTCCCGCGCGTGCTTCGCAAGCTGGGTGCCGTTGGTGGTCAGCGTCAGCTCGCTCAACGCGCCGCTCGACAGATGCCGCGACAACGAGCGCACCAGCGACATCACATTGCGGCGGACCAAGGGCTCGCCGCCGGTGAGGCGCAGCTTCTTCACGCCCTTGGCGATGAAGGCCGTACAGAGCCGATCGAGCTCCTCCAGCGTCAGCAGGTCCGCCTTGGGCAGGAACGTCATGTCTTCGGACATACAGTAGAAGCAGCGCAGGTCGCAGCGGTCGGTGACGGAGACGCGCAAGTAGGTGATGGTCCGCCCGAACGGATCGGTCATCGGGGTCGACAATGCGGCGGATCCGGTCATGCGAGAGGCCTTCACTTATGGCGACGGGCGCACCTTTGCTGCAGCGGTGCGGTCGACGCAATCTAAGCATCGGACGCGGCAAGGACAATCGGGTGGTATACGTGAGTGCAGCACTGACGCATGTGACCCCCTCGGCGCGGGATTTCGGCTCGTTCGGTGGGCTCGCAGCTGGGTTCCGCGTACGGCCGGCAACGCCCGCGGCGCCGGTGAAGTCAGCCCTCTATGCATCCATTCGGGATGTGGGGCGGCGAAAATGGCAATCCTATCAAAGCGTTGCTGTTTTGCTTGCCGTCATCAGGCTGATCGCGGCCGCCGGCAGGTCGCGCATGTGGTGGATCAGGCGGTCCGGCTTCAGCTCGGCGATCGGCACGTCGGTGTAGCCGAAGCTGACCGCGATCACGGGCACGCCGGCCCGCCGGGCGACACCGACATCGGTTCCGGCATCGCCGACCATGATGCTGGCCTTCACGTCGCCGCCGGCCCGGGCCACCGTCTCCCGAAAAATAGTCGGATCGGGCTTCTGGACGCCAAAAGTGTCCGCGCCGCAGATCGCCGCGAAGCGGCGGCTGAGGTCGAGCTGGTCCAGCAGGCGCTTCGACAGCCATTCCAGCTTGTTGGTGCAGACCGCGAGGCGGTGGCCTTGCGCCGAAAACTGGTCGAGCGCGGCCTCGAGACCCTCGAAGGGGCGGGATTCCACCGCGATATGGTCGGCATAGTACGCGATGAAATCCGCAGTCATCCGGTCCATGTCCGCGGGCGTGACGGTGCGGCCCTCCGCTTCCAGCCCCCGCTCGATCAACTTGCGGGCACCGGCGCCGATCATGTTGCGGGCCGAGGCCATCGGCACCGGCGGCAGGCCTTCGCGGTCGAGCACGTAATTCAGTGCCGTGATCAGGTCGGGTGCCGTATCCACCAGCGTGCCGTCGAGATCGAAGACGATGGTGTGAGGGGAAGTCGTCTTGAAGGAGGTCATGATTCCCAAGCGCTACCGGCCCGGTCCTATCCGCGCAAGGGGCGGGCCCATAAGATCACCTTATAGGCCTGTTCCCAGACCCTGTTCCAGGCCCTGTTCTCCTGGGAAAAACGAGGCTACATAGGCGCCCGAAAGCGGCCGGAATCGGCCGAGACTTCACAAGGCAGGCGCACACGTGACCATGGACCAATTGAAGCGGCAGGCTGCGGCGCGTGCGCTGGAGGAAGTGCGCGACGGCATGCAGCTCGGGCTTGGCACCGGCTCGACCGCCAAGCACTTCGTCGAGCTGCTCGGCGAACGCGTTGCCGCCGGGCTCAAGGTGATCGGCGTGCCGACCTCCGAGGCGACGCGGGCCGATGCGGAACGCTGCGGCGTCAAGCTGACGACGCTGGACGAGATCGACCATCTCGACCTCACGATCGACGGCGCCGACGAGATCGATCCCGAGCTCAATCTGATCAAGGGCGGCGGCGGCGCGCTGTTGCGCGAGAAGATCGTGGCGGCCGCCTCGGACCGCATGATCGTGATTGCCGACGACAGCAAATGGGTGCCGACGCTCGGCAAGTTTCCGCTGCCGATCGAGGTCATCCCGTTCGGGCTCGGTGCGACGCGCCGCGCGATCGAAAAGGCATTTGCCGAATGCGGCGTTTCCGGGCAAATGGCGGTCCGCAAGGCCAAAGGCGGGGCCAAGGACGGCCACGTTTTCGTCACCGATGGCGGCCACTGGATCGTCGATGCCCAGCTCGGACGTATTACGGATCCCCCCGGTCTCGCCAAGGCGTTGAGCGCCATTCCCGGTGTGGTCGAGCATGGGCTGTTCATCGGCTTGGCCAGCTCGGCCGTTCTGGCGGGCGGCGGCGGAATCCGCGTGATTGAACGGCGCAAGCCGAAAGGAGACCAGGAATGAAGAACGTGTTGAAATTCTTGCCGGCTGCGGCTCTCGCTGCGGGATTGGCCCTTTCGGCCGCCCCGGTCGCCGCGCAGCAGGCGGGCCAGAAGGCTCCCGCGGCGCCGGCCCTGCCGAAGGCGTCGCCCGCGGCGATTGCGGCAGCGAAGGAAATTCTGCAGATCAAGAACGCCGCCGGGATGTATGCGGGCGCCGTGCCGGGCATGGTCGAGAAGACCAAGGGCGCGCTGATCCAGCAGAACCTGAATTACCAGAAGGACCTCAACGAGGTCGCCCCGATCGTGGCCCAGCAGCTCAACGGCCGCCAGAGCGAGATCGGCGAAGGCATGGCGCAGATTTATGCCAGCGAGTTCACCGAGCAGGAGCTGAAGGACCTCGTCACCTTCTACAAGTCGCCGCTGGGCAAGAAGCTGATCGATGCCGAGCCGCGCGCGATCGGGCAGAGCATGGCGTTCATGAACAGCTGGGCCCAGAACTTCTCGGAAACCGTGATGGGCGCCTTCCGTGCCGAGATGCGCAAGCGTGGCAAGGAGATCTGAGCGCACCTATCTGAAAGCTCGTTCCTGATAAGGGGTCGGAGTGGATAATGGCTGATTTCGACGTCGACCTCTTCGTCATTGGTGGCGGCTCGGGCGGCGTCCGTGCCGCCCGCATCGCGGCCGGCTACGGCGCCCGCGTCATGATCGCGGAAGAGTACCGCATGGGCGGCACCTGCGTGATCCGCGGCTGTGTGCCGAAGAAGCTGTTCGTGATCGGCTCGCACGTCCGTCACGAGCTCGAGGACGCCGCCGGCTTCGGCTGGACCGTGCCGCCCGCCAGCTTCGACTGGCCGACGCTGATCGCCAACAAGGACAAGGAGATCGCGCGGCTGGAGGCGGCCTACACCGCCAACGTCGAGAAATCAGGCGCGCAGATCGTCAAGAGCCGCGCGGTGATCGAGGACAAGCACACCGTCCGCCTGCTCGAGAACGACAGGAAGGTCACGGCGAAGTACATCCTGATCGCCACCGGCGGCGCGCCCAACCATGGCGCGGCGATCCCCGGCATCGAGCACGTGATCTCCTCCAACGAGGCGTTTCATCTTGCGAGGCTGCCGAAGCGGATCGTGATCCAGGGCGGCGGCTATATCGCGCTGGAATTCGCCGGCATCTTCGCCGGCTTCGGCTCCGATGTTACGGTAATCTATCGCGGCGACAACATTCTGCGCGGCTTCGACGAGGATGTCCGGACCCATGTCCGCGCCGAGATGGAGAAGCAGGGCATCACCATCCTCACCGGCTGCACCGTGACCAAGGTCGACCGCCACGGCGAGGACTTCACCACGCATCTGTCGAACGGCTCGAGCCTCGCCTCCGACCAGGTGATGTTCGCGATCGGCCGCCATCCGAACGTCGCCAATCTCGGCCTGGAGAATGCCGGCGTCGCCATCAATCCCGCCAACGGCGGCATCGCGGTCGACCATTTCTCCAAGAGCTCGGTCGACAGCATCTATGCCATCGGCGACGTCACCCACCGCTTCAACCTGACGCCGGTCGCGATCCGGGAGGGCCATGCCTTCGCCGACACGGTGTTCGGCAAGCGCGAGGTGCAGGTCGACCACGCCAATATCCCGACGGCCGTGTTCTCGCAGCCGGAGGTCGGCACTGTCGGCCTGACGGAAACCGAGGCGCGCGCGCAATTCAGCCACGTCGACATCTACAAGACGACGTTCCGGCCCATCAAGGCGACGATGTCCGGCCGCGACACCCGCGTGCTGATGAAGCTCGTGGTCGACGGCGCGACCGACCGCGTGCTCGGCTGTCACATCGTCGGCGATGCCGCCGCCGAGATCACGCAGGCCGTCGCGATCGCGGTGAAGATGAAGGCGACCAAGGCCGATTTCGACGCGACCATCGCGCTGCATCCGACCGCGGCCGAAGAGCTCGTCACCATGCGCACCCCGACCGCACGGCACGTGCGGCAGGCGGCGGAGTAGCCTCAGCCGTACAGATATCCGACCGGCTTGCCTTCGGTGCGCAGGGGACGCACGTCCTTTTGCGTGATGATCTGACCGGCGAGGCCGTCGATCTCGTCGCGCTGTGTCGCCGTCCAGCTGCGCAGCTCGTTCATGCCCTTGAGCAGGCCGAGGCGGAGGACCTGCGTGTTTTCGCCGACGCCGATCAGGCTGATGGAATCCTTGCCCGCCGTCACCACGTCGCCGGCAGAGAGTTCAAAGCTCTCGCCGGACTTCTTCTTGAACTCGGCCGTGCCGCGAATGACGCGATAGATCACGACCTCGCCCTTGGCAAAGCGGGTCGCGTCCGCCGCGGCAGACGTGCTCTTCGGCAAGAGCGCGTGGCCACGCGGGTCGGTCGCGATGATGTGGCCGGTGACGAGATGCCCGCTCGGAATCTCGATGCCGATGTCGCGAATGTAAACCGGCATCGCCGATCTGACAGAACCATCGGTGAGCGGCTTGAACAGCGCGTCGAGCGCCAGGGGATCCTGAAGCCAGAAGCCGGCATCGGCCGGGCGGTCATGCAGCGGATGGCTCCAGGCCACGCGCGGCGTTTCGTCCTCATTGATCTGATCCGGGCCGACAATGGTCGGGTTCGGAAAGGTGGTGGGATCGGTGATGAAGGCTTCGAGAAATTTGCCGGAATAGCCCATCGAGATCGGATCGGGCACCACCGTCTGCGGCGTCTTCAAATTCTCTTCGGTCGACAGGCCCGACCAGGTGTAGAACAGCTGGCGATGCACGATCGCGCTTTGCAGCATCACCGCGCCCGGGCCGACATTGTACCAGCGGCCGTCATAGTCGAAGGTGAACGCGCCCGAGGTGACCAGCACGAGCTGAAAGCCGCCCGGCGGCAGATGTAGATGGAAGTCGGTGGGGCCGGTGTCGGGCCGATAGATCGGCAGATTGGTGGCGACCTCGTGCAGCAGGAAGGTTTCGTTGTTGGCGTGGAAGCCTTCGTTGGCGCGGTTGTAGAGCGCCTGCGGCCGGTAGGTCGCCTCGAAATTCGCATTCTTGTCGCGATCGATCGCCACGAAGTCCTGATCGTTGAGGCGCAGCCGGGCGCCGTTCGGATGGGTGAGACCGGTGAATTTGATGTTTCCGGCAGCATGCACGTTCATGGCATTCTCCGATCTGAGGCCATTCATCCCGGAAGCCGAGCGCCGTGACTGACCGCTCCTCATCGTGGCCGGGCAGGGACTTGGCCTGATACTGTCTTGCGAATTTCAGGCCAGCCGGAGCGCAATGCGGCGCGCTGGTCTGCCGGCTGCACGCGACGCGCAAATAATCGAGATTGCACCTGAGGTTAGGCAATGGGTGGCGCCGAACTCGCCCGACCTGTCCTGGCAAGCCGTCAGTGGGCGCAGCGGCTTGTCTTGTCTAATTTGTCGGCATGCCCTGCAAAAGCGCATGCAGCCGGCCTCCGCGACGGGCGCCTGGCACGGTTCAGTCGAATGATCGCGGGAGCGCCGGCTCGGGCTTGCCGGACGGGCTGCCTGCCCATTTCGCCATGTCCATGGCGCGCGCGTCGAAGCCTTCGCACCAGAGGCAGCTCGGCTCCGTGTGGCCGTGGGCCGTCAGCATCGGGACAAGCGCATGGCCGCAGCCGGTGCAGGGTGTGGTGCGATTCATGCGCTTCTCCAACGATCTCCGCAATTCAGGAATGGCATTTTCGTCGCGCAAGCTTGCGCGGGCGCTATGACGGTGCAGGAGCACTGCGATCCACAGGCGCGCTCGTTCCTGACAGCGTAGAGGTAGCGATCCATTGTGACACGGCTGCGATGTCGTCGCCGCTTTCGCGATAGGCGCGAAGCTGGAATTCCGCCGAGCTGCCGCGCGCGACGATGGTGCGGCAGTGTTCGATCTCGGCGGAGCAGTTCAATGCGGCTGCGTCCTCCGCAATGTCGTCGATCACCCCGGTGAGCAGCTCCGAGATCGTCACCGGCCCGTCCGTGGAGGCGAAGATGCAGTCGGTGCCGTAGCGCTGGGCGCGCCATTTGTTCTCGACCGCGATCGCGCGCTCGACCGCAGTGACCTCCCGGGACAGCTGAGGGCGCAGATAGAGATGCCGCGTCAGGCAGCGGTAGAGCGAGGCGATGGCAACCGCGTCGTCGACGAAGGTGCAGGTGTCGGGCGCGCGAAGCTCCAGCGTCGGATGCTTCATGGAGGGGCGCATTGCCCACCAGATGTGGCTTTCGTCCGGGATCACGCCGGAGCGCTGCAACGCGCCGACATAAGCGTCGAAATCCTGCTTGCCTTCGAACAATTCGGGCAGGCCGGTGCGCGGCAGCTCGGAATAAGCCGCGAGGCGGTAGCCCTTCAATCCGGTCTTGTGCGAATTCCAGAACGGCGAGGACGTCGACAGCGCGATGAACAGCGGCAGATGCGGCAGCATGGCCCGCATCACCGCCATGCGCTTCTCGGGATCCGGCAGCTGCACGTGCACATGCATGCCGCACATCATGTTGCGGTGGCCGATGCTGCGCAGATCCTCGATCATCTCCTCGTAGCGCGGTTTCGGGCTGGGCTGCGACATGCGCCAGACTGCGCTCGGGTGCGTGCCGCAGGCCATGATCACGAAGCCGTATTGCGCAGCGACGTTCGCGACCTCGCGTCGCAGGAAGCGCAGCTCCTCGCGCGCGTCGTTCACGTCGACATGAACGTTGGTTGCGACCTCGAGCTGCGATTGCAGCATCTCGCGCATGGCCTGGCCGCCGGTCGACCAGTTTGCCGATTCGAACAGCTCGTTGGGCGTGCGGATCGCGACCTCGAAGCTGCGGCGGTCAGCGAGGAAGTATTCCTCCTCGATGCCGAAGGAATATTCCGCCGGATTGCCGCCGCCGCCGGCAGAACGGATGACGACATGCTGCTTGTCCTCGGAGGGGGCAAGACGTAGCAGCTTTGAAACGTCTGAAGCAAATGTCATTGGCCACCGGCGCGGTCATTACCTGCGGGCGATAATCCGTCTGATTGTGGCCGGTTCCGCACCCGATGTACTGGAAATTGCAAGGTCGAACGGAACAATTTTGACGGCTTCGGACGCTCGCGCGATCAGGGCGTGGTTCGGCGGGACTTCCGCCCAGTCCGATTCCTTATCGAACGGCTCGGAGACGACGATGACTTGCCCGCCGTCCTCGCGGAAGTAGAGCGTGTTCGCGGCATCGTTCACCGAGACCCGAAATGCGTAGAGGTCGCGGCCGTTGGCAATCGCGCTGGTAAAGCGCAGCCGCTCCCGAAGCCCGCCTTCATTGACGAATCCGAGGAGCGATTGCAGCACGGACTGTGTCGCGCCGAGCGGATCGTGCTCGAGACCGGCCCCCATCATGGCCAGGAACACGGCTTCCGAATCCGTCGTGCCCAGCCGCGACGGATAGTAGGCATCGGGAATCAGCGCCTCGACTTTGCGCCGCAGCCGATTCCAGCTGCCGACGAACCCGTTGTGCATGAACATCCAGTGCCCGCAGGCAAAGGGGTGACAATTCTGCCGCGTCACGGCCGTGCCGGTTGCGGCACGCACATGAGCGAAGAACAGATGCGAGTGCAGATGCCGGCAGAGGTAGCGCAGGTTTTCGTCCGACCACGCCGGGCGCGTCTCGCGATAAAGGCCCGGCTCGGGGTGCTCGCCATACCAGCCGAGACCAAAGCCGTCTCCGTTCGAGCCCGCCGTGGACTGAAGCGAGCGGATGCTCTGCGCAATCAGCGAATGCTCGGGTTCGGTGACATAAGGCTCGAACGAGGTGGTTTCGCCCCGGTATGCGATCCAGCGGCACATGCGGGTTCCTGCCAGGCGGTTTGATGCGTCGCGAGGTGCATCAACACCTGTTACGGACGCATGGTTCCAGCTGCGAAAGGGTTGCATGACCGATCCCGCAACGCCGAACGGATGCGGCGGCTGGTCGCAGCCGGTCCTCCTTGATTCCGACAGGCGTACCTATAATTCTGAAGCGAACAAGAATCCGGGCCCCTCTGGCGAGGACGTCGACGTTCGTCGGCAAACCTCGCGATGTCGGATGACCAGTCCCGCGCGAATGCGATGGATCGGCCGATTGTCGGGCCCCCTGTTTCGTTTTCTCCGACCATTCGTCCCCATCGCAGCTCCGTGCGGCTATTTCGCAAGTTAAGGGAGCTACGATGTCCGGAACCAAGTCCTCAAATTCGATCGAGATCACGGAACCGTCCAGCCTGAATGAGCAGGCCGCGGCGGCCGTGGTGATCGTGGGCGCCCTGGTAGCGGTTGCTGACCGGCGCGTCTCACCCGTCGAACGCGACGAGGTGATCCGTTTCATCAGAGACCGCAAGCTGGCGCCGCACATCGGCGACGAACGGCTCCGTGCGATGTTCGACGAACTCGCCGAACGGCTCGAAGAGCCGGATTTTGCCAACGTCGTGATCGATACGCTGCGACCGGTTTCGAACCTGCCGCTGTCGTCGCATCTGGTGGAGCTGTCGGAGCGCGTTGCTGCCGCAGACGAGGACGTACATCCCCACGAAGTCCAGGCGATTAAATTGTTGCGCTTGCTGACGCTGGTGCTGCCGCGCGCGAAGCCGGTCGGGGCGAGTGCGCCGGGCCCCAAGCTGCAGGCCGCCTCGAAGGGGTAAGCATGAGCACGATTTCGAACGAGCGCGCCAGGCAAACCGAGGGGAACACCGAGCAGATCGCTGGTGGAGACCCGCGCCTGGCCAAGCTCGTCGACCGCCTGCCGCCGCGCATGAGCGACACCCTGACCTATCTGCTCAAGCCGTCCAGCCGCTGGGTCAGGATCCCCTCGGGCACGCTGCTGGTCGTCGGCGGTGTGCTCTCCATCCTCCCGGTGCTCGGCGTCTGGATGCTGCCGCTCGGCCTTGCTCTGCTCGCCGAGGACGTGCCTGCGCTGCGCTCCTCCCGTTCAAAAGTCTTCGACTGGATCGAGCGGCGCAAGCCGCATTGGCTCGATCCGTCTGCCTCTAGGAATGATCAATCATGACTGAACTCATCACCGCCGAAGCGCTGTCCGCGCTGTTTCAAGTCATCCTGATCGATCTCGTGCTCGCCGGCGACAATGCCGTCGTCATCGGCCTTGCGGCTGCCGGCCTGCCGGCCGAGCAGCGCCGCCGCGCCATCATCGTCGGTATCGCCGCTGCCACCGCACTGCGTATCGCCTTCGCCGGCGTTGCGACCCAGCTTCTGCAAGTGATCGGCCTTCTGCTCGCCGGCGGCGTGTTGCTGCTCTGGGTCTGCTGGAAGATGTGGCGCGAGCTGCGCGAGCAGGCCGCGCATTCGAAAGAACTCGCATTCGATAGTAACGGCGCAGGTGCTGCGCCGGTACAGCAGCCGGTAACGCAGAAGACTTTCGGCCAAGCGGCGGTGCAGATCGTCGCCGCCGACGTGTCGATGTCGCTCGACAACGTGCTCGCGGTCGCGGGCGCCGCGCGGGAGCATCCCTACATCCTGGCCTTCGGCCTGCTCTTGTCGGTTGGGATGATGGGCGTTGCCGCGGATCTGCTTGGCCGTTTGCTCCAGAAGCAGCGCTGGGTGGCCTATGTCGGCCTCGCCATCATCCTTTACGTCTCGTTTGAGATGATCTATCGCGGCACGCTGGAACTTGCACCGGTGATTGCGAGTCTCTGAGGCGACAATCTACCGCAGTCCGGAGTGATCAATGACGTCTGAACCCAAAGCACCTTCGGCGCGGGCCGCGCCGTTGCCGCCGGTCGGCCTGCTTCCGAAGCTGATCTTCGGCTCGCGCTGGCTGCAGCTGCCGCTCTATGTTGGCCTCATTGTCGCCCAGTCCGTCTATGTGCTGTTGTTCCTGAAGGAGCTCTGGCACCTCGTCTTGCATTCGTTCGACGCCAGCGAGCAGCAGATCATGCTGGTCGTGCTCGGGCTGATTGACGTCGTCATGATCTCGAACCTTCTGATCATGGTAATCGTGGGTGGATACGAGACCTTCGTTTCCCGGCTGAACCTCAGCGGCCATCCGGACGAGCCGGAATGGCTCGGTCACGTCAATGCCAGCGTGCTCAAGATCAAGCTTGCAATGGCGATCATCGGCATCTCCTCGATCTCGCTGCTCAGGACCTTCATCGAGGCCGGCAATCTCGGCACGACCCGCAGCAATTTCACCGAGAGCGGGGTAATGTGGCAGGTGCTGATTCATATGACCTTCATCGTCTCGGCGGTCGGCATCGCCTGGGTCGACCGCCTCAGCGAGAGCGGCCATCGCAAGGCGGCCGAGCACGGCTGATAAGCTGGCCGCCCAATACCTCCCGAGCGGCCAATCCTGGAGCCCGCCTGATCGTCCGGTTGGGCGGGCTCTCTTTCGAGATCGATAAAATTGTCTGCAATCGGTTCAGTGCCGGCAAACGCTGCCGACAAGAAGCCGGGCGCCTTAAACCAGGCCTTTGGAACCGATCTGCATCCTGCCCGCAAAGGGCAGGGCATCGGGCATGACAATTCTCAGGGAGATCGTCGCAGCGGTCGCGGGAGTCTACGCGCTCCTGCTGGTCTGTGACGCATTGTTCGGCGTCGGCGAGGCGCGCTTCGACGACGCTTATTACCGCGCAAGCTTCTACGCACCGCGGCCGAAGGAGTTTCGGTTCGCGAGCGACACGCCGCCGGCGGTGCGCGTCAGCGACGCCTTCGCGCAGTTCGCACCTAGCGACGCCAAGCCGAACCGGCGCTACTCGTCGCTGACGACGATCATCCGCTGACGCAGCCTCATTCCCCCTGAATCCATTCCGCGACGCCGCGCCACAGCGTGTCGCGGTGCTCGGGGCGGAAGAAGCCGAAATGGCCTATTCCCTTGGCGCCGACGTCGGACGGTTTGACCATCAGCACCTCCGGCTTGATCGCAGTGAATCCGCTCGCGAGCAACTCGACCGCGGGCCGCGTCGCCCAGGGATCGTCGGAGAAGCATAGGGAGCGCAGCTCGCCCTTGAACCTGGCGAAGTTCTCGAGTGCCGGCAGCTTTGAATCGAACAGATAGCGCGGGCTCGAGACCCATTCGGTCCATTGCAGGAAGACGCCCTTGGGCAAATCCTCGCCGACGCCGGCCCAGCCCGGTGCGTAACCGAGTGCATGGACCAGCGGCACGCCGACAAAATTCATGAAGGCGTAGACCCGGTATTTCTCCGGCGAGGTCATCAACCGCCATGTCGCGGCCTGCGAGGCCACCAAGGCCGCGCGCGAGATCTCGCTGTTGTTCGCGATCAGCCCGAGCGCCTGGCCGCCGAAGGAATGGCCGATATAGGCGAGCGGCAGGGCATGATAGCGCTCGCGCATCCAACTGACCGCGGCGGTGACGTCGAGCGCGGCCCAGTCCGACATCGAGGCCTTGAAGCCGACCAGCGATTTTGGCTGGTTGTAGCCGACCATCGCCGGCAGGCGGGAATCGCCGATGCCGCGATAATCGTAGGTCAGCACCGCGCAGCCGCGATGGGCGAGGTAGGAGGCAAAGCCCCGATAGATCTTTCGCGGCACGGCGGTCGCCGAATTGATCAGGACGGCATGGCGCTTGGCGCCGCGCGGCAGGAACAGGGTGCCGGTCAGGGCATAGCCGTCGGCTGCCGGGAAGCTGATCTCGTCGATGAAAACGTCATCCAGTGCCGCGCCCATGGCGGTCGGTGTCCTGTCGGATTCCTCAAGCCTGCCCAAGCAAATGCGAATTCGGCTTTGGCCGCAAGGGTTTGCGCTGCGAAATGGATTTACAACTGGCGGGGCGTGGCCGGCCTGTGTATAAGGCGGCCCTCGCAACCCCTAGATCAGGTTGTGGTTTTTGCTTCACGGAGAGATTGCGATGTCCGAGCGGTGGACGCCCGAGTCCTGGCGCAGCAAGCCGGTGCTACAGGTGCCCGAATATCCCGACACCAAGGCTCTGGCTGACGTCGAGGCGCAGCTTGCGACCTTTCCGCCGCTGGTGTTCGCAGGCGAGGCGCGCAATCTGAAGAAGGCTTTGGGCCGCGTTGCGGCGGGCGAAGCCTTCCTGCTGCAGGGCGGCGACTGCGCCGAGAGCTTCGCCGAGCACGGCGCCAACAACATCCGCGACTTCTTCCGCGTGCTGCTGCAGATGGCGGTGGTGCTGACCTATGCCGGCGCGGTGCCGGTGGTGAAGGTCGGCCGCATCGCCGGCCAATTCGCCAAACCGCGCTCGTCGGCGACCGAGAAGGTGAATGGCGTCGAGCTGCCGAGCTATCGCGGCGACATCGTCAACGACATCGCCTTCACCAGCGAAGCGCGCATTCCCGATCCGCAGCGCCAGCTGATGGCCTATCGCCAGTCCGCCGCGACGCTGAACCTGCTCCGCGCGTTCGCCACCGGCGGCTTCGCCAATCTCGGCAGCGTGCATCAATGGATGCTGGGTTTCCTCAAGGATAGCCCGCAGTCACGCCGCTACAAGGAGCTGGCCGACCGCATCTCGGACGCGCTCAACTTCATGCGCGCCTGCGGCCTCGACCTCGAGAGCCATCCGGAGCTGCGTGCCACCGATTTCTACACCAGCCATGAGGCGCTGCTGCTCGGCTACGAGCAGGCCATGACCCGCGTCGATTCCACCACCGGCGACTGGTACGCGACCTCGGGCCACATGATCTGGATCGGCGATCGCACCCGCCAGCTCGATCACGGCCATGTCGAATATTTCCGCGGCATCAAGAATCCGATCGGGCTGAAGTGCGGCCCCTCGCTCAAGGTGGACGAGCTGCTGAAGCTGATCGACGTGCTCAATCCCGACAACGAGCCGGGCCGGCTGACGCTGATCGGCCGCTTCGGCTCCGACAAGATCGGCGAGCATCTGCCGAACATGGTCCGCGCCGTGAAGCGCGAGGGCCGGGTGGTGGTCTGGTCCTGCGATCCCATGCACGGCAACACCATCACCTCGACGTCCGGCTACAAGACTCGCCCGTTCGACCGCATCCTGTCCGAGGTCAAGTCGTTCTTCGCGGTCCACGCCGCCGAGGGCACCCATGCCGGCGGCGTGCATCTGGAGATGACCGGCCAGGACGTCACCGAATGTCTCGGCGGCGCCCGCGCGATCACGGATGAGGATCTCAACGATCGCTACCACACGGTCTGCGATCCCCGCCTCAACGCCGAGCAATCCATCGATATGGCGTTCCTGGTCGCGGAGCTGCTCAAGCAGGAGCGCGCCGGCAAGGCTCAGCCGATTCCGGCCGCAGCGGGGCTGTAAGACCTTGCTGCGGATCTGGAAGGCCACGATCAATTCCCGCAACGGGCTGGCCTTTGCGTTCCGGTCGGAGCAGGCGGTCCGCGAGGAGATCTTTGCGCTGCTGCTGTCGGTGCCGCTCGCCTGGTTCATCGGCGCCACCGCGATGCGCGCGGTCGAATTGGTGTGCTCTGTCGCTTTCGTGCTGACGGTCGAGTTGCTCAATACCGCGATCGAGAAGCTCGCCGACCGGCTGACCTTGGATCACGACAAGCAGATCGGCCGAGTCAAGGACATGGGCTCGGCCGCGGTTGGCGTTGCGCTCTTGATGACCGGCGCGTTCTGGATCATTGCCATCATCGAGCGATTGGGGTTCCTCTAGAGCGCGGAGACAATCCATTGCGCGTGGGTGTCCGAGGTCCCTTCACCTCTCCCCAACGGGGAGAGGTCGATTTGTGTCTCGCGATGCGGAGCATCGTCGAGCTCAAATCGGGTGAGGGAGCTCAGCTCCCACGAGACACCGTAACCCCTCACCCGAATTGCATCTCCGACGCAATTCGACCTCTCCCTTCGGGAGAGGTGAAAGCGAGCGCGCGATGACCGAACGTCTCGACACATTCGCGGTCACGCTCGCCCAGCTCAATCCGACCATGGGCGACGTGGAGGGCAATGCGGCCAAGGCGCGCGCGGCGCGGGCGCAGGCCAAGTCCGGCGGCGCCGATCTCGTGTTGTTTCCAGAACTGTTCATCGCCGGCTATCCGCCGGAAGACCTGGTGCAGAAGCCCGCCTTCCAGGCCGCCTGCCGCGCCGCGATCGAAAGCCTCGCGCGCGAGACCGCCGATGGCGGGCCTGCGATGCTGGTCGGCACGCCCTGGGTCGAGGAGGGCATGCTCTACAATGCCTGTGCGCTGCTCGACGGCGGGCGCATCGCGAGCCTGCGTTTCAAGTGCAACCTGCCGAATTACGGCGTGTTCGACGAGAAGCGGCTGTTTTCGCGCGGCCCTGCCGCCGGTCCCGTGACTGTGCGCGGCGTGCGCATCGGTGTGCCGATCTGCGAGGACATCTGGCTGGAAGAGTCCGAGGATTACGAGAACGTGGTCGAGACGCTGGCCGAGACCGGCGCCGAGATCATCCTGGTGCCGAACGGCTCGCCTTACGCCCGCGACAAGAACGACGTGCGCCTGTCGGTCGCGGTGGCGCGCGTCACGGAGAGCGGGCTGCCGCTGGTCTATCTCAACCAGGTCGGCGGCCAGGACGAGCTCGTGTTCGACGGCGCATCCTTCGCGCTCAATGGCGATCTCTCGCTCGCGGCGCAGCTGCCGGCCTTCGAAGAGGGCATCGTCACGCTGCGCTTCAGCAGAAACGGCGACGACTGGCGCTGCAGCGGGCCGATCGCCGAGCTGCCCGAGGGCGACAAGGCCGACTACGCCGCCTGCGTGCTGGGCTTACGCGATTACGTCACCAAGAACGGCTTTCCAGGCGTGCTGCTCGGCATCTCCGGCGGCATCGATTCGGCGCTCTGCGCGGCGATCGCGGTCGACGCGCTCGGCGTCGACCAGGTGCATGGCGTGATGCTGCCTTACCGCTACACCGCGCCGCATTCGATCGCGGATGCCGGCGAGCTCGCCGGCCATCTCGGCATCCGCTACGAGGTGCTGCCGATCGCCGAAGCCGTGACCGGGTTCGAGACGATCCTGTCCGGCATCTTCAAGAACCTGCCGCCCGATATCACCGAGGAGAACCTCCAGGCCCGCACCCGCGGCACGCTGCTGATGGCGATCTCCAACAAGACCGGGCTGATGGTGGTGACGACCGGCAACAAGTCGGAGATGTCGGTCGGCTACGCCACGCTTTATGGCGACATGAACGGCGGCTTCAACCCGATGAAGGACATCTACAAGACGCAGGTGTTCCGCCTGGCAAGCCTGCGCAATTCCTGGAAGCCGGAGGGCGCGCTCGGCCCTGCCGGCGAGGTGATCCCGCCCGACATCATCACGCGCCCGCCGACCGCGGAGCTGCGCGAGAACCAGACCGATCAGGACTCGTTGCCGCCTTACGACGTGCTCGATGCCATCCTGGAGCGCCTGGTCGAGCGCGAGGAGCCGCTCGACCAGATCATCGCCGCCGGCTTCGACCGCGAGACGGTGATCCGGATCGATCATCTGCTCAACGTCGCCGAATACAAGCGCCGCCAGGCCGCGCCTGGGGTGAAGGTGACACCGAAGAATTTCGGCCGCGACCGCCGTTATCCCATCACCAACCGTTTTCGCGACAAGGGCCAGCCGTTGCCGGCGACGGATGAGGCGCTGGTGTCACGTGGAAGCACGGCGTCAATCGACGCATTCGAGGGGTGAAGCCTGGCCTGAGCGACGGCAGGCGCTATGACGGGGTTGCGAAAAACAGCACCCTCAGGAAGCGCGTGTATTCGGATTCGAGCGCCATGATCGCCACAAATACGAATACCACGACCGGCGGCAGCAGGATGGCATAGGTCAAGGCCAGCCGCTCCCAGGCCATGTGCATGAAGACGGCGACGATCAGGCCGGCCTTCAACATCATGAACAGCAGGATCAGCGACCACCTCAGATAGCCATGCAGGCCAAAGTAGTCGACGAGGTAGGAGAACGTGCTGAGGACGAACAACCAGCCCCAGACCACGAGGTAGAGCTTGATCGGGTGCTGTTGCCCCTCGGCGTGAACGGCTTCCGTTGCGACTGCGCCGTGCGCCGGAGCGTGGAGCCGCTCTTCCATGTGTACCGCCGCGTTTGTCATGCGCCGACCTCACCAAAGATAGAAGAATGCAAAGATGAACACCCACACGAGATCGACGAAGTGCCAGTACAGGCCCGTGATCTCGACGATCTCGTAATTCCCCCTTCGGCTCGTGAAGAAGCCGCGCCTCTCGACGTCGAAGTCGCCACGAAAGACCTTTCGCGCGATGGCGATCAGGAAGATCACACCGAACGTCACATGGGTGCCGTGGAAGCCGGTGATCATGAAGAAGCTCGCACCAAACTGCGGGGCGCCCCATGGATTGCCCCAGGGCCGGACGCCCTCCATGATCAGCTTGGTCCATTCGAAGGCCTGCATTCCGACGAAGGTCGCGCCGAAGGCTGCAGTGACCAGCATCAGGATCGCGGTTCTCACCCGATCGCGGCGGTAGCCGAAATTGACGGCCATCGCCATCGTACCGCTGCTGCTGATCAGCACGAAGGTCATGATGGCGATCAGGATCAGGGGCATGTGGTTGCCCCCGATATCGAGGGCGAAGACTTCGCTGGGATTGGGCCACGGCACGGTCGTCGACATGCGCGCCGTCATGTAGGAGAGCAGGAAGCAACTGAAGATGAAGGTGTCGCTGAGGAGGAAGATCCACATCATGGCCTTGCCCCAGGACACGTTCTTGAAGGCGCGCTGATCGGACGCCCAGTCGGCGGCGATGCCGCGCCAGCCTTCAAGCCGCGCAGGCGATTGGCCCGGATTTGTCAGCACGGTCTCAGCCATCTGGTCTCGCCTCCCTAGCTCAGCAATTGGCGGCAGATGTCGACGAAATCGTCGGTCCAGCCGGTGAGAAGACCGAGCAGGACAAGCCAGACCAACAGCAGGAAGTGCCAGTAGATGGCGCACAGCTCCACGCTCAAGCGCATGCCGGCGATCTCGGCGCCGCGCCACATCTTGGCCGAGGTTCGGCCCAAGGCCACCAGACCGCCCGTCAGGTGCAGCCCGTGCACTGCGGTCAACAGGTAGAAGAAGGAATTCGATGGATTGGACGCCACGAAATATCCCGCAGCCCCGAGCCGTTGCCAGGCCAGGAGCTGCCCGGCGAGGAAGATCACGGCAGATGCTCCGCCCGCGAGCAGACCGATCATGACGCCTTCGGTATCGTGTCGGCGCGCGGCCACGTAAGACCATTGCAGCGCGACACTGCTCAGGACCAGGACGCCCGTGTTGACCCACAGCAGCCGCGGCACCGGCAGCGGCCGCCAGTCCACCACGCTCATGCGCATGGAGTAGGCGCTGATGAAGAGGATGAACAAGGCGCTCGCGACCGCGAGAAACACGCCAAGTCCGATCTTCGCTGCCGGCCAGGTTATGGCATCGCCGCCGGGGAAGTCACCGGCCGGGCCTTCCTCCAGCCAGGGCTTGGCCGTCAGGCGCTGTTGCGACAGCCACCATCCGGCGATCACCGCAAGCACAGCCAGGAACAGGATGATGGCGCTCACGAAGCAGCTCCCTGAACGAGCTGAGTCGCGCGCGGCGGCTGGTTCTGCGGAATGAAGTCCTCCGCGGCACCGGGCACACTGTAATCATAGGCCCAGCGGTACACGACAGGGAGCTCCTTGCCCCAGTTGCCGTGCGCTGGGGGCGTCTCCGGCGTCTGCCACTCCAGCGTCGTCGCCCGCCACGGATTGCCGCCTGAGGCCTCACCTTTGAACAGGCTCCAGACAAGGTTGAACAGGAACACCATCTGGCTAAAGCCGACGATCAAGGCCACCACGGAGATGAAGGCGTTGAGTGAATGGGCCGAGGACGGGATGAACGTCGTATCCAGGAGTTCGAAATACCGGCGCGGGACCCCGAGCAGTCCAAGATAGTGCATGGGGAAGAAGATCAGGTAGGCGCCGAGGAAGGTGACCCAGAAGTGAAACTTGCCCATGGCCTCGTTCAGCATCCGCCCCGTGACCTTTGGGTACCAATGATAGATCGCGCCGAGCACGACCATGATCGGCGCCACGCCCATCACCATGTGGAAATGGGCGACCACGAACATGGTATCCGAGAGGGGCACGTCCACGACGACGTTGCCGAGGAAGAGGCCGGTGAGCCCGCCGTTCACGAAGGTGACGATGAAGCCGAGGGCGAACAGCATCGGCACCGTGAGATGAATGTCGCCGCGCCACAGGGTCAGCACCCAGTTGTAGACCTTGATCGCGGTGGGGATTGCGATGATGAGCGTCGTGGTGGCGAAGAAGTACCCGAATTGCGGGAACATGCCGCTCACATACATGTGGTGCGCCCATACGATGAAGCTGAGCGCGCCGATGGCTACGATCGCCCAGACCATCATGCGATAACCAAAGATGTTCTTGCGCGCATGCGTGCTGATCAGATCGGAGACGATGCCGAAGGCGGGCAGGGCAACGATGTAGACTTCGGGATGACCGAAGAACCAGAACAGGTGCTGGAAGAGCAACGGGCTGCCGCCGCCATGTTTCGATAGCGTGCCCATCTCGAGGAGGGCGGGCATGAAGAAGCTGGTTCCCAAGAGACGGTCGAACAGCAGCATGACCGAGGCAACGAACAATGCAGGGAACGCGAGGAGCGCCATAACGGTCGCCGTGAAAATGCCCCACACCGTCAGGGGCAGGCGCATCAAGGTCATGCCGCGCGTGCGCGCCTGCAACACAGTGACCACATAGTTCAGCCCGCCCATGGTGAAGCCGATGATGAACAGGATCAGGGACGCGAGCATGAGAAGGATGCCCCAATCCTGCCCGGGCGTTCCTGAAAGGATTGCTTGCGGCGGGTACAGCGTCCAACCGGCGCCGGTGGGGCCACCGGGCACGAAGAATGTCGAGGCAAGCACCAGGACTGCGAGCAGGTAAATCCAGTAGCTCAGCATGTTCACATAGGGGAAGACCATGTCCCTGGCGCCGACCATCAGCGGGATCAGGTAGTTGCCGAAGCCGCCCAGGAACAATGCGGTGAGCAGGTAAATCACCATGATCATGCCGTGCATGGTGATGAACTGGAGGTACTGGTTGGCATCGATGAAAGAGAACGTGCCGGGGAATCCCAGTTGCAGCCGCATCAGCCACGACAGCACCAGGGCCACCAGCCCGATGGCCGTGGCCGTCAGCGAATACTGAATGGCGATCACCTTGGCGTCCTGCGAGAACACATATCGTGTCCACCAGCTCCGCGGATGATAGAGCTCGACGTCAGGTACTTCGGCAGGCGGGATGCCGGGGATCCCTTCATATGGAACATCGACCATAGAACCTCCTCGGTCGTTCCATCGGGGGGAGGCGCTGGCCTCTTGCGCCCGATCTATCTTCGGCGGCAGCTTGCTACTTGCTGCCGGATTGGTACGTCGTCTTCACGACGGCTTTTGCCGGCGATAATTCTGCGAACGTTTTTTGTTGCTCCAGCCAAGCGTGATATTCACGCTCTTCGTCGACGATGACCTTGGCCCGCATTTGATAGTGAGCAGTGCCACAAAGCTCCGCACAGAGGACATCGAAGGTTCCGGTTCGGATCGGCGTGATCCAGAAATAGGTCACCATGCCTGGAACCATGTCCATCTTGGCTCGGAATTCGGGCACGTAGAAATCGTGCAGGACATCAACCGAGCGGAGGAGAACCTTGACCGGCTTTCCGACTTGAAGGTGCAGGTCGCCGCTCTCGATCACGACATCGTCCTGCGCGTGCCGGTCGTCACGATTCAGCCCCATCGGATTGTCGGAAGCGATGTTGCGAACATCGGATGTGCCCAACTGCCCATCCTTGCCCGGAAGGCGGAAGCTCCACTGCCATTGCTGGCCCATGACCTCGATCTCGGTGGCATCCGCAGGCACCGTCACGAACTGGTGCCAGACCACGAGGCCAGGCGCCAGCATGGCCGCGACGCCGACGCCGGTCCCGACGCTCAGCCACCATTCGAGCCTTTTGTTTTCCGGATTGTAGTCAGCCCTTCTTCCCTCTCTATGGCGAAAGCGGAAGACGCAGTAAGCCATGAAGGCGATCACGGCGACGAAAACAAAGCCCGTGATCCAGAACGTGATGTTGATCGTGTGGTCGATATAGGCCCAGTTCGTGGCGATCGGCGTCCACCACCACGGGCTGTAGATGTGAAACAGCACCGAGCCGATCGCGACCAGAAGCAGTATCAGTGCGACAGCCATCCTGATCCATCCTTGCCATCGAAGGCTACGGATACGAATCCCGGGCGGAGCTCATGTCTGTCGCGATGGCTGGCCTTTCTTGGCATATGCCATCGCCGGCCTCTTGCTTCGCCCAGTCCACCGATCGCGAAATCAAGAGAACGCTCGCGACCTTCAACTCTAAGGGCGTCTGCGTCTAAAATGATCCCAGCCTAATCCGGCGTCAATAGAGCAATAGAGGTGCCCGAATTGGTGTGATTGCCGGTGCTGGCAAACCGACAAGCATCCGGTGCCCATTGTTCGGTTTGGGTGATGCAACGCACAAATCCGTGCTGGTGCGCAATTCACCCAACCGTGAGTGCAGTCGTGCTCCGCGCGCGCTAAGCTTGCCGGGCAGGTCGCGACGGGTTCCGTCCGGCCAGGCTCGGTTACTGAACCTGGGTTGCCGTACCAGACCCATCGCGTTTCCTGCTCGTCAGGCGGACACGCGTGGCTGAAGAGCGCGTGTTGTCGAAAACCGCGATTTTCAGCTCGGGAGGGTCCGTACATGGCCACTCTGTACTCCCACGACATCAGGCGGCGCGCATTCGGCGAAGCGACCTCCTATCCCATTCGCAAGATAAGCTTGTCCGACCTGACCGAGGTCCTGCGCCTGGGTTGGGGTGATTTCCAGGCGATGCCGAGTCACGCGATCGTCGTGTGCCTGATTTATCCCGTTCTCGGTCTCGTCCTGTTCAGGATGGTGCTCGGCTATTCGGTGCTACCGCTACTGTTTCCGCTGGCCGCCGGCTTTGCCTTGATCGGTCCTTTTGCCGCGATCGGTCTCTACGAACTCAGCCGTCGTCGCGAGCGCGGCGAAGAGGTCGAAGCATGGGATGCGATCAAGGTGCTGCGCGCACCGTCGTTCGGCGCCATGGTCGAACTCGGCGTGCTCCTGCTGGTCCTGTTCGGGGCCTGGATCGGTGCCGCGAACGCAATCTATGTCGCGATCTTCGGTCACGCTGCGGCCGCAAGCATACCCGACTTCGCAACGCGCGTGCTGACGACACCCGAAGGCTGGTCGCTCATCATCACCGGTTGCGGTGTCGGCTTCCTGTTTGCGGTTGTGGCATTGTGCGTTAGCGTCGTGTCATTTCCGTTGATGCTGGACCGTCATGCGACGGCGATCGACGCGATCCGCACGTCGCTCCGAGCGGTGGCGGCGAATCCGGTTGCGATGGCCGGATGGGGCCTCATCGTGGCGGCTCTGCTCGTGATCGGCTCGCTGCCGCTCTTCGTCGGTCTCGCCGTCGTTCTGCCGGTGCTCGGTCATGCCACCTGGCACCTCTATCGGCGGGTGGTCGAGCCCAATCCGAACCCACCGGATGCACCGCTTCCGCCCCGGAAGGGCAGGCGCTACGCAGCAGACTTTCCGGCCAATCTCTTCCCGTGGAGCCGCGAGGGCGAGCCGTAACAGCGGAACGGCCGCGCTGGGACGCCCGCGCGGAGCATGACAGAGCGACGGCCTACTTCTGCTGCTGCGGCAGAAAGGTCGGGCCGACCGAGCGGATCGGCTTGTTCTCCGACGCGGGGCTCGCGTCCGCGGGTGGCGTGGCGACCGGTGCGGCAGCAGTTGCTGGCGCAGGAGCCGCGCCTTTCTTGGCATTGGCAGGCTGCGGCGCGCCCTTGTTGAGCCGTTGCTGCTGCATCTTCCTGGCGCTTTCCTCGGTGACGATGATGTCGCCCTGCTGCTCGGCCGCGGCCTTGTCATCGGCCGATTTCAGCGCATCCGCCCAGGTCTGTCCCGCAGCCTTGCAGGAGCAGGACGGGTTGAACTCGCTGCGGAATTTGAATGCGGTCGGCAGCGCCGTGTAGGGCTGGCCGCCGATCGAGACCGCAGCGTTCATATCCTCGCCGGGATTGCGATGGCTGTAGAGCACGGCTTCCGCCGCCGGGCACAGCGCCTTGCAGGTCTTCTCATCGTCAGGGAAGCGCGCCGGCACGGTGGCAAAGGAGATCGGGAAATAAGCGCCGTCGCAGGTGCGCACGCAGACGGTGCGGAAGGTGCCGGATTGCGGGCCAAGATCGGAGGGCGGCATGGCCTGCGGATTGTTCGGGTTGTTGCCGCCGAACAGATTGCTGAGGAAGTTGCCGCCGCCCTGCTGCTGCACGGCATTGGCATATTGCGGGCCGCAATTGTTCTGCGCCAGCGCCATCAGCACCGAGCGGCGCTGGTTGTCGCGCTCCGGGTTGGCGCCGGGGCCGCCGCGCAGCCGCTCGAGGCTGCCGGTAATCTGGTCCAGATTGGCGCGCATCTGCTGGATCTGGGTGTTGACCGGGCCGCACTGCGCCGACTGGCCGTTGAACAGCGAGAAGAAGCCGGAGGAATCGCAGCCCATGCGCTTGGCCTGCATGGTGACACGGTCGAGCTCGGCCTGCTGCTTGGCCTGGGAATCCTGGTAGCGGCGGATCTGCTCTTCGCGCGCGGCATCACCTCCGCCGCGATCGAGCGCGGCGAGTTGGGCTTCCAGCCGCACGCACATCGGGTTCGGTCCGAGCCCGTTCTGGCCGGGCTGGGGCGGCGGGCCGGCCTGCGCCAAAGCGCCATCGGCGAGCACGAGTGTGCCGAGGAGCACGGTGCAGGCAAGGAGGGAGCGGGCACGGAGGAGAGAGAAGAATTCAGGCATATCCGCCATTCTAGCGAGGTCACGGCCCAGCGTGATCATCCAAGTGGGGTGGGGGCCGAAGCGCGCCCTCCCAATAGCCGCTTCCTGCGGCATCGTCACGTCGTTTCAGGGGCCGAGCTGGTCCTAAGGTCCGCCAGCTCCGAGGGAATTCAGCGCTGGCAGGTGATTGCGACATATTCGTCGCAATGGCCATGGGAGCAGTTTGTGCCGGATTTGGGGACGGAGCCGGTAATTTCATCGGGATCGACCCGGCGATAGCCTGATGCCTTTGCAAAATCTCGTGACTGGCAATAGGTGCGCGCGGCGGAGGCGCCGCATGTGTCGCCCTTGGTGTCGTTCTTGGCCAGGCACTGGTCGGCGATGATGAAGACGCGGGTCTCGGCGCACGCCTGAGGTGCTGCAAGGAGCGAGGCGCCGAAAATGAGCGCGAGCAGGGATCGCATGAAAATACCGGAGCAAAAAATCAGGGAACTGCAGTTCCAGAATGGCCTCAAATGGTTAGGGGATCATGAAGCCTTAAGGCAGGCCGCGCCCCTTGCGGAGGCAAAAACGGCATTTTCGCGGCCCTTGACGCCGGGGCCCGTGGTGGCCCATATGTGGCCGCATGAACGGTCTCCTCGCCATTTGCGCCATTTGCCGCGAGATTACGAGCTAGCGATTCGCTGGCTGGAGCCGTCTTTTCTCAAACACATTGAGAGCCTTGGACGCCCGGCCGAGAGGGATGGGTTGTCATGGAATTGCGTCTTTACGATACGCTGAGCCGGGAAAAGCGCACCTTCGTGCCGCTCGATCCGAACAACGTCCGCATGTATGTCTGCGGACCGACGGTCTATGACTTCGCCCATATCGGCAATGCGCGGCCGGTGATCGTGTTCGACGTGCTGTTTCGGCTGCTGCGCCACATCTACGGCGAGGCGCACGTCAAATATGTCCGCAACATCACCGACGTCGACGACAAGATCAACGACCGCGCCGCGCGCGACTTTCCCGGCCTGCCGCTGAACGAGGCCATTCGCAAGGTCACCGAGCAGACCGGCAAGCAGTTCCATGCCGACGTCGATGCGCTCGGCGCGCTTCGGCCGAGCGTCGAGCCGCGCGCCACCGAGCATATCGGCGAGATGCGCGAGATCATCGAGAAGCTGGTCGCCGGCGGCTTTGCCTATGTCGCCGAGGACCACGTGCTGTTCTCGCCGCAGGCGATGAACGCGGCCAATTCCGCGCTGCCGCGTTATGGCGCGCTGTCGAAGCGCTCGCTCGACGAGATGATCGCCGGCGCGCGGGTCGATGTTGCGCCCTACAAGCGCGATGCGACCGACTTCGTGCTGTGGAAGCCGTCGAAGCCGGGCGAGCCGTCCTGGCCGTCGCCATCCGGCATCAAGGCGGAGGGGCGTCCGGGCTGGCACATCGAGTGCTCAGCGATGGCCTGGAAGCATCTCGGCGAGCATTTCGACATCCATGGCGGCGGCATCGATCTCGTGTTTCCGCACCACGAGAACGAGGTCGCGCAGACCTGCTGCGCCTTCCATCGCGAGCGCATGGCGAATTATTGGATGCACAACGGCTTCTTGCAGGTCGAGAGCGAGAAGATGTCGAAGAGCCTCGGCAACTTCATCACGATCCACGAGCTGCTCAGGGATTGGCCGGGTGAGGTGCTGCGCCTCAACATGCTCAAGACGCATTACCGCTCGCCGATCGACTGGACCATGAAGTCGCTGGAGGAGAGCGCCAAGACGCTCGACGACTGGTATCGCGTCGCGGCCGATGTCGTGTCCGGCGAGCCGGCTCCGTCGGTGGTCGAACCGCTGCTCGACGACCTCAACACGCCGCAGGCGATCGCGGCGCTGCACGGCCTCCGCGGCAACGATATCGCAGGTCTTGCGGGCTCGTTGCGGCTGCTCGGATTCCTCTCCGAGAGCGCGGCGCAGTGGGAAGGGCGCAAGCAGCAGGCGAGCGGGATCGACGCCAAGGAGGTCGAGCGCCTGCTCGCGGAGCGAACAGCTGCGCGTAGCCGCAAGGACTTTGGCGAGTCCGACCGCATTCGCGATCTGCTCGCTGCGATGGGCGTCGCGATCAAGGACTCCAAGGAAGGCACCACCTGGGAGATCGCCCGATGAAGCGCCCCGAGACGCCTTTCCCGCGGCACTGGCTCTATTACATCGCGCTGAAAATCGCGCTGCTCGCCGGCGCGGTGGCGATCGTGCTCAAGCTTTATGGGATGTGGTAAGGACGATGGGACAGACTTTGCCAAAGCCCGCACTGAGGCCCTTCCTGCCGGCGGATGTGCCGATGCTCGCCGCGATCTTCGCCGCCAGCATCGAGGAGTTGACCGGCGACGATTATAGCGAGGCGCAGCAGGAAGCCTGGATGGCGGCGGCCGAGGACGAGGAGTTCGGCAAGCGGCTTGCGTCCGACCTGACGCTGATCGCGACGCTGGAAGGCTCGCCTGTCGGCTTCGCCTCGCTGCGCGGCAATGATCACATCCGCATGCTCTATGTGCATCCGGCCGTGGCCGGGCAGGGCATCGCGACCATGCTGGTCGACGCGCTGGAGAAGCTCGCCGGCGGCCGCGGCGCCAAGAGCCTCTCGGTCGACGCCAGCGATACCGCGGAGGGCTTCTTCGCCAAGCGCGGCTACACCGCCCAGCAGCGCAACAGCGTCACCATCAACGACGAGTGGCTCGCCAACACCACCATGAAGAAGACGCTCGGAGCGGGGCAATGAGCAAGCAGCGTCTCTATCTGTTCGACACCACGCTGCGCGATGGGGCGCAGACCAACGGCGTCGACTTCACGCTGGCGGACAAGCAGGTCATCGCGGCGATGCTCGATGATCTCGGCATCGACTATGTCGAGGGCGGCTATCCCGGCGCCAACCCGCTCGACACGGAGTTCTTTGGCTCCAAGCCCAAGCTCAATCATGCGCGCTTCACCGCCTTCGGCATGACGCGCCGGGCGGGACGGTCGGTGTCCAACGATCCGGGCGTTGCGGGCCTTTTGGAAGCGAAGGCGGACGCGATCTGCTTCGTGGCGAAGGCGTCGGCCTATCAGGTCCGCGTCGCGCTGGAGACCACGAAGGAAGAAAATCTCGCCTCGATCCGCGACAGCGTCGCGGCGGCGAAGGCGGCCGGCCGCGAGGTGATGCTAGATTGCGAGCATTTCTTCGACGGCTACAAGGAAGACGCCGCCTTTGCGCTTGCCTGCGCCAAGGCCGCCTTCGATGCCGGTGCGCGCTGGGTGGTGCTGTGCGACACCAACGGCGGCACCATGCCTGATGAGGTCGAGGTCATCGTCAGAGACGTGACCAGGCACATCCCCGGCGATCACGTCGGCATCCACGCCCATAACGACACCGAGCAGGCGGTGGCCAATTCGCTCGCCGCGGTGCGTGCCGGCGCGCGGCAGATCCAGGGCACGCTGAACGGCCTCGGCGAGCGCTGCGGCAATGCCAATCTCTGCTCGCTGATCCCGACGCTGAAGCTGAAGACGGGGTTTGCCGACGCCTTCGAGATCGGCGTCACCACGGAGAAGCTGGCGACGCTCGTCAAGGTGTCGCGCACGCTCGACGACATGCTCAACCGCGTGCCGAACCGGCATGCTCCTTATGTCGGCGAGAGCGCCTTCGTCACCAAGACCGGCATCCATGCCTCCGCCGTGCTGAAGGATCCGCAGACCTACGAGCATGTGTTGCCGGAGCTGGTCGGCAATCACCGCAAGGTGCTGGTGTCCGACCAGGCCGGGCGCTCCAACGTCATCGCCGAGCTCGACCGCGCCGGTATCCCTTACGAGAAGAGCGATCCGAAGCTGACGCGTCTCGTCGAGGAATTGAAGGAGCGCGAGGCGGCCGGCTATGCCTATGAATCCGCCAACGCCTCGTTCGAGCTCCTGGCGCGCCGCACGCTCGGCAAGGTGCCGCATTATTTCGAGGTCGAGCAGTTCGACGTCAACGTCGAGCAGCGCTACAACGCGCTCGGCGAACGCGTCACGGTGGCGCTCGCGGTGGTCAAGGTCGACGTCGCCGGCGAGCATCTGATCTCGGCGGCCGAAGGCAACGGTCCCGTCAACGCGCTCGACGTCGCCCTGCGCAAGGACCTCGGCAAGTACCAGAAGTTCATCGAGGGCCTGACACTGATCGACTATCGCGTCCGTATCCTCAATGGCGGCACCGGCGCGGTCACGCGCGTGCTGATCGAGAGCGAGGACGAGAACGGCGATCGTTGGACCACCGTCGGCGTGTCCCCGAACATCATCGATGCCTCGTTCCAGGCGCTGATGGATTCGGTAATCTACAAGCTCGTGAAGTCGGACGCGCCGGCGTAACCCCCACGACGACTGTCATTCCCCGCGAAGGCGGGGAATCCAGTACGCTGCGGCCCATCGATTTATCTACTGCTGTCACGGAGTACTGGATCGCCCGGTCAAGCCGGGCGATGACACCGAGGATGGGGAAAGGGCACGGCCATGATCGACCACATCTCCGTCGGCGTCAGCGATCTCGATCGCGCCGCAAAGTTCTACGAGGCGACGCTCGCCGCACTCGGCCTCGCGCGCCTCGTCACGCGGCCGCGGACGATCGGGTTTGGCAAGGCCTATCCGGAGTTCTGGATCAATCTGCGCGAGGGCATGCCGCGTGTCGCGCCGGAGAGCGGCGTGCACATCTGCCTGCGGGCGAAAACCGCGGCCGAGGTCGATGCGTTTCACGCAGCTGCGCTGTCCGCTGGCGGCGCCTCCGACGGCGCACCGGGCCTCCGCCCGCACGATCGCGTGCGCTACTACGCCGCCTTCGTCACCGATCCCGACGGCAACCGGATCGAGGCGGTGACGTTTCCGCAGGAATAGGGACGGTCTAAAGCGCGATGCGATTAGGATGGATCGTCATCGCGCTTTAGGTTGTTGTTTGAGCATGATCTTTTCGGAAAACCGCTTCACACTTTTCCGGATCATGCTTTAGAGCCGCCGGGCCACGTCGGGCGCGAGATCGCGCTGGTCGTCAGGGATCTGCGCCGCCGCGGCGCGCAGCCGTGGGATGATCTCCTCGACCTTGTCCGCCTTCAGGATATCGACGGTGAGGCCGGCGCGGATGAACTGGGTCTGCCGCATGTGGGCCACCAGGGAGAACAGCGGCTCCCAGAAGCCGTCGACATTGGCGAGCAGCACGGGCTTGGCGTGACGGCCGAGTTGCTGCCAGGTCAGCTGCTCCACCAGCTCCTCCAGCGTGCCGAGCCCGCCGGGCAGGGCCACGAAGGCGTCGGAGCGCTCGAACATCAGCCGCTTGCGCTCGTGCATGTCGGGTGTGACGACCATCTCCTGCACGCGCGTCAGCGCATTCTCGCGCATCCGCAGGAAGTCGGGGATGATGCCGGTGACCATGCCGCCGTGATCCAGCACGGAGGTCGCAACCGCGCCCATCAGGCCGAGCGAGCCGCCGCCATAGACGAGGCGGATCTTGCTTTCCGCCAGCGCTTTGCCGAGCGCCTTCGCTGCTTCAATGAAGTTGGGATTTGTTCCAGGGCCGGAGCCGCAATAGACACAGACGGTTTTGATCGTGCTCATTGGTGCCATGATGCATTGCAGCGAAGTGGCGTCAAGCCCAAACGGTGATTCGATACGTCCGGGAATTTACCGGTAAATCGCGACAAACAATCGAAGATTCGCCATCTGGCGGGGTGCGCGGGCATCGGGAAGGCTCTATATGACGGGCGAAAATCGTTAATCGCAGTTGCGCCCGCACCCGGCGGGCTTCGGGTTTGTTGATGGACCAACCTCAATCCTTCGACGGCGCCGACGTTCCTGATCCTTCCGTGGCAGGACCGCAGGCCGGGGCCACGCTGATGGGCACGCTGGCACATCTGTGGCCCTACATCTGGCCCGGCGACCGTTCCGACCTGAAGATGAGGGTGGTCTGGTCGCTGGTGCTGCTGCTCGCCGCCAAGCTGATCACGCTCACCGTGCCGTTCAGCTTCAAATGGGCGACGGATGCGCTGACCGGCGCCAACACCGCGCCGGTAGCGGCCGACAATTGGCATCTCTGGGTGATCGCCTCGCCTTTGCTGCTGACCGCGAGCTACGGCGTGATGCGCATCCTGATGGCGGTGCTGACGCAATGGCGCGACGGCATCTTCGCCCGCGTCGCCATGCATGCGGTGCGCAAGCTCGCGACCCTCACCTTCATCCACATGCACGAGCTGTCGCTGCGCTTTCACCTGGAGCGCAAGACCGGCGGCCTCACGCGCGTGCTCGAGCGCGGCCGCGAGGGCATCGAGGTTATCGTGCGCATGGTGATCCTGCAGCTGATCCCGACCATCGTCGAGGTCTCGCTGCTGCTGGCGGTGCTGCTCTGGCAATTCGACTGGCGTTACGTCGTCGCGACCCTGATCACGGTCACGCTCTATATGTACTACACCTACGTCGCGACCGAGTGGCGGATCGGCATCCGCCGCAAGATGAACGATTCCGACACCGAGGCGAACACCAAGGCGATCGACTCGCTGCTCAACTACGAGACGGTGAAGTATTTCAGTGCCGAGGCACGCGAGGCGCAGCGCTACGACAGGTCGGTCGAGCGCTACGAGGAGGCGAGCGTCCGCACCTACACCTCGCTCGCGGTGCTCAACACAGGCCAGGCGGTGATCTTCACGCTGGGCCTGACCGCGACCATGCTGATGTGCGCGATCGGCGTGCGCAACGGCACCAACACGGTCGGCGATTTCGTGCTGGTCAACGCCATGATGATCCAGCTCTACCAGCCGCTGAACTTCATGGGCATGGTCTATCGCGAGATCAAGCAGGCGATCATCGACATCGAGAAGATGTTCGGCGTGCTCAGCCGCGAGGCCGAGATCAAGGACGCGCCTGGCGCGAAGCCGCTGGCCATCTCCGCCGGCACGGTGCGCTTCGAGGACGTGCGCTTTGCCTATGAGCCGGCGCGCCCCATCCTCAAGGGCATCAGCTTCGAAGTGCCGGCCGGAAAGACGGTTGCCATCGTCGGCCCCTCCGGCGCCGGCAAATCGACCATCTCGCGGCTCCTGTTTCGCCTCTATGATGTCTCCGGCGGCAGGATCCTGATCGACGGCCAGGACATCCGCGAGGTCACGCAGGCCAGCCTGCGCGCATCGATCGGAATGGTGCCGCAGGACACCGTGCTGTTCAACGACAGCATCCGCTACAACATCCGCTACGGCCGCTGGGATGCGACCGATGCCGAGGTCGAGGAGGCGGCGCGGCTGGCGCAGATCGACCACTTCATCCGCATGGCGCCGAAGGGCTACGAGACCCAGGTCGGCGAGCGCGGCCTGAAGCTGTCGGGCGGCGAGAAGCAGCGCGTCGCGATCGCGCGCACGGTGCTCAAGGCGCCGCCGATCCTGGTGCTCGACGAGGCGACCTCGGCGCTCGACACCCATACGGAGCACGAGATCCAGGGGGCGCTCGACCGCGTGGCGAAGAACCGCACCTCCCTGGTGATCGCGCATCGGCTTTCCACCATCGTCGGCGCCGACGAGATCATCGTGCTGGACCAGGGCCGCATCGCCGAGCGCGGCACTCACGCGAGCCTGCTCGCGCAGGGCGGGCTCTATGCCAGCATGTGGAACAGGCAGCGCGAGGCCGAGGAGGCCCGCGAGAAGCTGGCCAAGATGGCCGACACCAATGCCGCGCCTAACCGGGAGCCGCCGCCGGTCGATGATAGCCTGACGACGCCCGCGGCGGCGGAGTGACCTTGTCTCCGGTCCCAAGTCTGGCCTAAACAAAGTCTGGCCTAAACAAGCCCGCGCGACGACCCCGTGGCATTAACCCCGACCGGCAAAAAGCAATGTCCATTCTCGATTCGATCCAGCGTCAGATCCCGCCGATCCACAAGGAGGGCTATCCCTTCATCGGCGCCTTTGCGCTGGCGAGCCTGCTCCTGTTCTGGCTGTGGTCGCCGCTGGGGTGGATCGGCACGATCCTGACCGTTTGGTGCGCGCTGTTCTTCCGCGATCCCGTCCGTGTGACGCCGGCGCGCGAGGGTCTCGTGGTGTCGCCGGCCGACGGGCGTGTCTCCATGATCACCATGGCGCTGCCGCCGGCCGAGCTCGGGCTCGGCGACCGGCCGCTGCCGCGCGTCTCGATCTTCATGAGCGTGTTCAATTGCCACGTGAACCGCGCGCCCGTGGCGGGCAGGGTGGATCGTATCGCCTACCGGCCCGGCCTCTTCATCAACGCCGAGCTCGACAAGGCGAGCGAGGACAACGAGCGCAACTCGCTGGTGATCACGACGCCGACGGCGCGGATCGGCGTGGTCCAGATCGCCGGCCTAGTCGCCAAGCGCATCGTCTGCTTCGTCAAGGAGGGGCAGGCGATCGGCGCCGGCGAGCGTTTCGGCCTGATCCGCTTCGGCTCGCGCCTCGACGTCTACCTGCCCGTGGGTACCAAGGCGCTGGTCTCGGAAGGGCAGACCGCGATCGCCGGAGAGACGATCCTGGCCGACCTTGCCGGCGACGACCCGGGCCGCGCGTTCCGCGCCAATTAACCAATAGTCGGTGCTCGCAGGCGTTCCGCCGCAATGGCGGAGGGCGGCGCGGCTTGCTATATCTCGCCTCGAGATAAGGACGAGCCATGACGCCTTACGATTTCAAGGATCCCGACGTCCGCCGCCGGCGGTTCCGACCGATCCCGGTGCGGATGCTGGTGCCCAACGTCATCACGCTGCTGGCGATCTGCGCCGGCCTGACCTCGATCCGCCTGTCGATCGAAGGGCGGATGACGCTCGCGGTCTATGCCATCGTGTTCGCCGCCGCGCTCGACGGCATCGATGGCCGCATCGCGCGCATGATCAAGGGGCAGTCGAAGTTCGGCGCCGAGCTCGACAGTCTCGCCGACTTCGTCAATTTCGGCGTGGCGCCCGGCCTGATGCTGTATTTCTGGCAGCTGCACGAGCTCGGCAATGCCGGCTGGATCGCCGCCATGGTGTTCGCGATCTCCGGCGGCCTGCGGCTCGCGCGCTTCAATGCCACCATGGACGATCCGAACAAGCCGGCCTTCGCCGCCAATTTCTTCACCGGCGTGCCGGCGCCCGCCGGCGCGATCACCGTGCTGCTGCCGATCTATGTCGCGTTCCTCGACGTCGGGCGCACACCTGCGGCGGTGACCGCGGCCTACACGCTTCTGATCGCGTTTCTGATGGTGTCGCGCCTGCCGGTGTTCTCCGGCAAGACCAAGCGGATGCGCGTGCCGCCCGAGCTGGTGCTGCCGGCCTTCGTCGCCGTGATCGTCTTCATCGCGCTCCTGATCGCCTATCCCTGGCACGTGCTGTCGATCGGCACGGTGGTGTACCTTCTCGCGCTGCCGCTCGGCTACAAATCCTATCGCGACCAGGCGCGCGCGATGGAAGCCACCGCGCCGGCGGGAGGCGAGGTCCCGTCACCGCCCTCGGCGCCGACGCTGGCGAATTTGTCGGAGCCGCCGCAAGACGACGATCGGCCCGGACGACTGCACTAAAGCGCTCCTCGCGGATATCTGCCATGAAGCCCGCCTGAGTTGGGTCGAGATCCGATCTCGGCTATATCGCCCTGTGCCGGCGGCATCGCGCAATCAATCGCCGCCAACCTGGGAGAGAACGCCGTGACCAATTCCGCGACCGGGCCGCTGCCCGCTTCCGTCCTCGAAGCGCTGGGCCGTTACGATACGCCGACGATCTGCAACGCCATGGAGATCGTGGCGCCCGAGCGGCGGCTGATCGGCTACACCACCAAGCAGCTGGTCTGTCCGTTTCCCGACCTGCCGCCGATCGTCGGCTATGCCCGCACGGTGACGATCCGCTCGGTTCTGAAATCATCGCTTCCGGCCGAGGAGCAGTCCATGCGCCGAATCGCATATTACGAATATGTCGGCACCGGCCATGGCCCGCGCATCTCGGTGATCCAGGACATCGACGGACCCGACGTCGGCTATGGCGCGTTCTGGGGCGAGGTACAGAGCAACGTGCACAAGGCGCTCGGCTGCCTCGGCGTCATCACCGACGGCTCGATCCGCGACATCCCGCAATGGGCGCCAGGGTTCCAGGCGCTAGCCGGCTCGATCGGCCCGTCGCACGCCTGGGTGCACGCGGAAAGCTTTGGCGGCGAGGTGCGCGTCGCCGGCATGACCGTGAAGTCGGACGACCTCATCCACGCCGACCGGCATGGCGCCATCGTGATCCCGCTCGACCTTGCCGCAAAGCTGCCGGAGGCGGCCGAACTGTGCGGCCGCCGCGAGACGCCGATCCTGGAGATCGCCCGCAGTCCCGACTTCTCGCTCGAGAAGCTCAAGGCCGCGCTGAAGCGCTCTGCGGAGATCCATTGACGGCTGCTGGAGCGTGATCCGGAAAAGTGTGTAGCGGTTTTCCGAAAAGATCATGCTCAAACAATAACCTAAAGCGCGATGACGATTGATCCTGATCGCATCGCGCTTTAGGGCAATCTACGGCCCGGACGACGGCCGAATGCCGCCTTGCTCGGTCAGAAGCAGGGCGACTTGATCCGGTTCTCCGAGCACGGCGGCGGCGCATCCGATCAGGGTGAAGCCGCCGGCAAGGTCCCAGAGGGTGATATCGTCTGCGCTGTTGGCGCTGCGCATCAACCGCGCCGCGAGCACGGCGAAGGCGGCCTCGATAAAGAGCAGCACGCTGAACGCCGGAAGCACGAGTTCCGGCTCGAGCAGGTGGAACGCCAGCGCCGCGGGCAGCGCCGTGAGTAGACCGAATAGCATCAACATCGCGCTGGCTCCGCGATTGGCCCTGTCGCAACGCTAGCAGACACCAGCTGATCCCCGTCCACGATGTGGCGGAGGGCCGCAGCCGACGTGACGTGGTGGGCGCCTGCTTATGGTTAGCGAAAGGTTGAAATTCCTATCGCTGGACGGCTACCGGGACAAATTGCGGCGGCAGGCGGCACATCGTCGAGACTTAACCTTTACGCGCCTTTAAGGGCGGCGCTCTAGGGTCTGCGATGCGGTTCGGGGTTGAGCCGCGCCAGCGGCCAGGACGGCCGTTGTTGCGTAGGCGTTGGAGTCGATCATGGATATCGCAACACTTGTCGGCCTCGTCGCAGGCGCCATTGTTGTGTCGTCGCTGATCCTGATGGGCGGTACGTTCGGGATGTTCTACGACATCCACGCCGTCATCGTCATCTTCGGTGGCTCGTTCGCAGCGACGATGATCCGCTTTCCTTTGTCCGCGATGATCCACGGCGTGCCGCTGGGCGCGAAGTTTGCTTTCACCCTGAGCCGCCTGTCGGCTCACGACCTTGTCGACGAGCTCGCCCGCATCGCGGAAATCGCCCGCAAGCAGGGCCCGGTCGGACTCGAAAAGGTCGAGACCGACGAGCCCTTCCTCGCCAAGGGCATTCGCTATGTTGCCGACGGCTACGACCTCGATTTCATTCGCGACAATCTGGAGCGCGACCGGGACAACTTCCTGATGCACCTCGACGAAGGCAGCAAGATCTACCGCGCCGTCGGCGACTGCGCCCCGGCGTTCGGCATGATCGGCACGCTGCTTGGCATGGTGCAGATGTTCTCCAACATGTCGGATCCCTCCAAGCTCGGCCCGTTCATGGCCACCGCGCTGCTGGCGACCCTGTACGGCGCCGTTGTCGCCAACCTGATCTGCTTGCCGATCGCGGACAAGCTGCACGGCAAGCTGCTGGACGAAGAGACCAACCGCACCTTGATCATCGACGGCATCCTGATGATCCGCGACTCCAAGAGCCCGACCCTGGTGCGCGAAATGCTGCTGGCCTATCTGCCGGAGAAGCATCGTCACACCGAAGGCGAGCCGGTGCCGGCTTGAGGCCGCCGCCTGGATTTTGAGAGATGGCCAAGAAGAAGCGCGGCAATGCTCACGGTGGCGGCCACGGCTGGTTCGTGACCTTCGCCGACCTGATGGCGCTGCTGCTGGCGTTTTTCGTGATGCTGGTCGCGTTCTCCACGCAAGACGCCAACAAGCTGAAGATCGTCGCGGGCTCGATGCGCGAGGCGTTCGGCGTGCAGACCGAGGCGCGCTACTCCGGCATCGTCGAATCCGACGGCCTGCCGACGCGCCCGCGACTCAAGAACGTCGACCACATCCAGCCGGAAGATGCCTCCAACACGCCGACGCCAGATCAGGAAGACCGCGAAAAGACCTCCGGCGCGAAGATCAAGGTCGACCGCAATTTCGCGCTGGCCGCAGCCTCGCTGCGCCAGGCGTTGCAGGACATGCCGGAACTGACCGAGATGTCCAAGCACATCATGTTCGAGGAGACCAAGCAGGGCCTGAACCTCGAGATCGTCGACCAGGACGGCCGCTCGATGTTCGCCGACGGCTCCAAGGTGCCCTATGACCGCACCCGCCGCCTGGTCGAGAAGCTCGCGATCCCGCTCAAGGCGACGCCGCTCCGCGTCTCCATCGCCGGCCACACCGCGGCGGGGTTCGTGCCGACCCGCAGCGACTATGGCGCCTTCGATCTGTCGGCCGATCGCGCCAACGCCGTGCGCCAGATCCTCGAGCGCCAGGGCCTGCCGCCGTCGCACATCTTCGCCGTCTCCGGCAAGGCCGATACCCAGCCGCTGTTTCCGGACGATCCCTCGCTGGCAGCCAACCGGCGGGTGACCATCACCTTGATGCGCGAAGATCCGCCGCTGCCGCCGAATCTGAGGCCGTAACCCCCTTGCGCTACCATCTTACCTGAGGCATGTCGTCGCGCGGGCGATGAGCGTGGCTGTGGCGTCACAGCATCCGGCTCGGCGCCTGCTATGATGGTGCGCCGATTGACAGGTGCACCGGAAGCGTCAAAAGGCGCCGGATCAATTTCAGGAACGAAGCGTTCTCCACCTTCATGACGGCGAGCATCACACAGGCCGAGACCCAGGACGGGCGGCCCACCGCAAGTTTTTGGGCCCTTACGCTCGGGAGTGTCGGCGTCGTCTTTGGCGATATCGGCACTTCGCCGCTCTATGCATTCCACGAGGCGGTCAAGGCCGCCGCCCATGGCGAGCCCGTCTCGCGCGTCATCGTGCTCGGCGTGCTCTCGCTGATCCTGTGGGCGCTCCTGATCGTCGTCACCGCCAAATATGTCCTCTTGCTGCTGCGCGCCGACAATAACGGGGAGGGCGGCACGCTCTCGCTGATGGCGCTCGGCCAGCGCGCGCTCGGGCGGCGAAGCTGGGTCCTGCTCGCGCTCGGCGTGATCGGCGCTTCGATGTTCATCGGCGATTCCATGATCACGCCGGCGATCTCGGTGCTCTCGGCGGTGCAGGGCCTCAAGCTCGCGACCCCCGCGCTCGAGCACTATGTCGTGCCGCTCACCGTGCTCATTCTGGTGCTGCTGTTCGCCGTGCAGAGCAAGGGAACCGCATTGGTCGCCTCGGCCTTCGGGCCGGTGATGGTGGTCTGGTTCACCGTCATCGCCGTGATGGGGGCTGTCCACATCGCCGACGATCCCACGGTGCTGGCGGCGATCAATCCGTACTATGCGGTGCAGTTCGTGCTGTCGCACGGTGTGATCGGCCTCGTGACGCTCGGCGCGGTGTTCCTGGCGGTGACGGGCGGAGAGGCGCTTTATGCCGATCTCGGCCATTTCGGCCGCAAGCCGATCCAGTCGGCCTGGATGTTTTTCGTGCTGCCGGCGCTTCTAGTCAACTATTTCGGGCAGGGTGCGCTGGTGCTGTCCGATCCCAGCGCGATCGAGCATTCGTTTTATCGCATGGTGCCCGAGAGCCTGGTCCTGCCGCTGGTCGGACTCGCGACGGCCGCAACCGTGATCGCGAGCCAGGCGGTGATCACCGGCGCCTATTCGCTGGTCCACCAGGCCGTGCAACTCGGGCTCCTGCCGCGTTTTGAGGTGCGTTACACCTCCGAATCCCATGCCGGCCAGATCTATCTGCCGCGCGTCAACCGCCTGCTGCTGATCGGCGTGATGCTGCTGGTGCTGCTGTTCCACACCCCCAGCAATCTGGCTTCCGCCTACGGTATTGCCGTCTCCACCACCATGGTCGCCGACGGCATCATGGGCTTCGTCGTGATCTGGAAGTTGTGGAACTGGCGCGCCGCGACGGCCGCAGCCGTGATCGTCCCCTTCGTCATCGTCGATTTGAGCTTCCTCAGCGCCAACCTGCTCAAGCTGCTCGAAGGTGCCTGGGTGCCGCTGCTGTTCGGCATCGTCATGGCCGGGACGATCTGGACCTGGCGCAAGGGCTCCGCAATCCTGATCCAGAAGACCCGCCGGATCGAGGTGCCATTGGACGATCTGATCCGCAGTTTGGAGAAGCGGCCACCGCACATCGTCAAGGGCACCGCGGTGTTCCTGACCAGCGATCCGGCGTTCGTGCCGACCGCGCTCCTGCACAATCTCAAGCACAACAAGGTGCTGCATGAGCACAACGTGATTCTGACCATCGAGACCGCGCAGACGCCTCGGGTCGATCTGTCGGAGCGGTTCAGGATGGAGAAGATCAGCGAAAAGTTCTCCAAGGTCCGCTTGCGCTTCGGTTTCATGGAGCAGCCGAACGTGCCGAAGGCGCTCGCCATCGCGCGCAAGCAGGGTTGGCAGTTCGACATCATGTCGACGTCGTTCTTCGTGTCGCGCAGGTCACTGAAGGCCTCGGCACAGTCGGGCATGCCGCTCTGGCAGGATCATGTGTTCATCGCGCTGAGCCGGTCGGCCAACGATGCCACCGACTACTTCCAGATCCCCACCGGCCGCGTGGTCGAAGTCGGAACCCAGGTCACCATCTAGAATGCAACTGGCGTAGCCATGCATATTTGCATGGATATGGCCCAGAATCGGGCTAGGCCATGCCGGTGGCGCAGGACTATAAGCCGCGCGCTCTTCCGCCGTTGTGCAGTGAAGCATTTTAGAGGCCATCGGGCTCTCCCATGACAAGCGACGTAGCAGTTCCCGCCCCGGAAACGGTGGCGGCCAATGGGCATGGCGATGCCCATACCACCGCCGGTTTCGGCGCGCTGACGCTCGGCAGCATCGGCGTCGTTTACGGCGACATCGGCACCAGCCCGCTCTACGCGTTCCGCGAGGCGGTGATGGCGGCCTCGGGCGCGGACGGGTTGCCGACGCCGGCAGCGGTCCTCGGCGTGCTCTCCCTGATCCTGTGGGCGCTCATCGTGGTGGTGACGCTCAAATACGTCGTGATCCTGCTCCGCGCCGACAACAACGGCGAGGGCGGCACGCTTGCACTGATGGCGCTGGCCCAGCGGGCGGTTGGCACCGGCCGCGGCGGGGCCACCATCGTCCTGCTCGGCATCATTTCCGGAGCTTTGTTCTACGGCGATGCCGTGATCACGCCGGCGCTCTCCGTGCTGTCGGCGATCGAGGGCATGAAGGACGTCACGCTAAGGTTCGAGCCCTACATCGTTCCGCTGACGGTTGTGATCCTGGTCGGCCTGTTCGCCGTGCAGTCCCGCGGCACGGCGCGCGTTGCCGCCTTCTTCGGCCCGATCATGTGCGTCTGGTTCACGGTTCTGGCGGTGGCGGCGATCCCTCAGATCGCCCAGCAGCCGCAGGTGCTGCTTGCGCTCAACCCGCTCTACGCCGTGAACTTCATGCTGCACCATGGCATCGTCGGCTTCGTGACGCTGGGCGCGGTGTTCCTGGCGGTGACCGGCGCCGAGGCGCTCTATGCCGATCTCGGCCATTTCGGCAAGCGGCCGATCCAGACCGCGTGGCTTACCATCGTGCTGCCCTCGCTGGCGCTGAACTATCTGGGGCAGGGCGCGCTGGTGCTCGGCGACCCCGGCGCGATCGTGAGCCCGTTCTTTCAGCTGTTCCCGCAAGGCTTCGTCCGAGGCTGCATGGTCGTGCTCGCCACCATGGCGACCGTCATCGCGAGCCAGGCCGTCATCACCGGCGCCTATTCCCTGACGCGCCAAGCGATCCAGCTCGGGCTGCTGCCGCGCTTTGAAATTCGCCATACGTCGGAAGCCCATTCCGGCCAGATCTTCATTCCGCGCATCAACCAGCTGCTGCTGGTCGCGGTGGTGCTGCTGGTGCTGCTGTTCCGCTCGTCGAGCGCGCTTGCATCCGCCTATGGCATCTCCGTCACCGGTACCATGGTGGTCACGGCGATGATGGGCTTCGTCGTGGTCTGGAAGGGCTGGCGCTGGTCAGCGCTTGCCGCCGGCGCGCTGATTGCGCCGTTCCTGTTCCTCGATCTGACCTTCCTGAGCGCGAACCTGTTGAAGGTGTTCGAGGGCGGCTGGGTGCCGATGGCGCTCGGTGCGGTCATGATCATCTTGATGTACACATGGCGGCGCGGCAGCCGGCTGCTGTTTGAAAAGTCGCGCAAGCTCGAGTTTCCGCTCGCCGATCTCGTGGCGATGCTGGAGAAGCGGCCGCCGCAGCGGGTGCCCGGCACTGCGGTGTTCCTGACCTCGGACCCGCTCAGCGCGCCGACCGCGCTCATGCATAGTCTGAAACACTACAAGGTGCTGCACGAGAAGAACGTCATTCTCACCATCGAGACCGCGCAGACCCCGCGGATCGATCCGGCCGAACGGGTGAAGCTGGAGCAGATTTCACCGACCTTCTCCAAGGTGACGCTGAAATTCGGCTTCATGGAATCGCCCAACGTGCCGAAGGCGCTCGCGATCGCCCGCAAGCTGGGCTGGCAGTTCGACATCATGTCGACCTCGTTCTTCCTGTCGCGCAGGGCGCTCAAGCCCGCCGCCCATTCCGGCATGCCGCGCTGGCAGGACCGGCTGTTCATCTCGCTCAGCCGCTCCGCCAACGACGCCACCGACTATTTCCAGATCCCGTCCGGCCGTGTGGTCGAGGTCGGCACGCAGGTGACGATCTAGGGCAGACGATCCAGGGCATGGGATTCAAAGCGGACTTCAAGTCGCTGCGATTTAGCTTTAACTTGCGCCGCGCGGCTCAAGCCTTTGTGGCGCTTGATTTTCGTCTCCCGAGAGGCGAGGTTGCCGCCGGCCGGGATCGCCCCGGTACGCGGCCCGCGACGTTGGAGGATGATGTGGCAAATCAAGTGCAGGATCTGACCCCGGACGAGGTCGCCAAGGGTGTCGCGGAAGGGCGTTATCTGCTCGTCGACGTCCGTGAGCCGAACGAGGTCGAGGCCGAGGCTTACCCTTACGGCGTCGTGGTTCCGCTCTCGACCTTCGATCCCAAGGCGATCCCCGATCCGCAAGGAAAGCAGGTCGTGTTCGCCTGCCGCTCGGGCAAGCGTTCGGTGACCGCCTCGCTGGCGGCGCAGGCGGCGGGCCTCTCTTACGACAAGCATCTGGCCGGCGGCATGCTGGGCTGGAAGGCGGCCGGGCTTCCCAGCAAGGTCGGTGGCTAACCGCGCAATGACGACCAAGAGCTCTTCGCTGAACAAGGTCTTCGCCGACCTTCCCGTCACCATCTTCGAGGCGATGTCGCAGGCCGCGCGCGACAACAATGCGATCAATCTCGGCCAGGGTTTTCCGGATGATCCCGGCCCCGAGGACATCCGCCGCGCCGCGGCCGAGGCTTCGCTGAACGGCTACAATCAGTACCCCTCGATGATGGGCCTGCCGGAGCTGCGCCAGGCGATTGCGACCCATTACGGCCATTGGCACGGCCTCAAGCTCGATCCGATGAGCGAAGTGATGGTGACCTCCGGCGGGACCGAGGCGCTGACCTCGGCGATCCTCGCGGTGGTCCAGCCCGGCGACGAAGTGGTCTGCTTCCAGCCGGTGTACGATTCCTATCTGCCGATCATCCGCCAGGCCGGCGGCATTCCGCGCTTGGTCCGGCTCGAGCCGCCGCACTGGCGGCTGAATGAGGACATGCTGAAAAGCGTGTTCAATTCAAAGACCAAGGCGGTGCTCTTCAACAACCCCTTAAATCCCAGCGCGGTGGTCTATCCGCGCGAGGACCTCGAGCTCTTGGCGCGCTACTGCCAGGAGTTCGACGTCATCGCGATCTGCGACGAGGTCTGGGAGCACGTCACCTTCGACGAGCACAAGCATATCCCGCTGATCACCATTCCCGGCATGCGCGAGCGCACCATCAAGGTCGGCTCGGCCGGCAAGATCTTCTCGCTGACGGGCTGGAAGATCGGCTTCGTCTGCGCGGCGCCACCGCTGCTCCGCGTCGCGGCCAAGGTGCACCAGTTCCTGACCTTCACCACCGCGCCGAACCTGCAGGCCGCGGTCGCCTATGGGCTCGGCAAGTCCGACGACTACTTCCTGTCGATGCGCAAGGACCTGACGCGGAGCAGGGACCGCCTGACCAAGGGGCTGGAGAGCCTCGGCTTCCCCGTGCTGAAGTCGCAAGGCACCTATTTCCTCACCGTGGACCTGTCGCCGCTCGGGCTCAACGAGAGTGACACTGAGTTCTGCTGGCGCATCGTGAAAGACTACAAGGTCGCCGCGATCCCGGTCTCGGCGTTCTACGAGCAGGACCCGGTCACATCAGTGGTGCGCTTCTGCTTTGCCAAGAAGGACGAGACGCTCGACACCGCACTGGAGCGGCTGTCGGACGCGGTGCGTGGACGCAAGAGGTAGACAGAGATGACGAACGTCGGCCGCTCCGGCTTTGGCCTTGGTTTCGCGATCGCCGCCGCGCTGACGTTGCTCTCCGCTCCCGCAGGTGCCGAGGAGCGGGTCGTCAATTTCTACAACTGGTCCAACTACATGGCGCCTGACGTCCTTGAGGCCTTCACCAAGGAGACCGGCATCAAGGTCGTCTACGACACTTTCGACGCCAACGAGACGCTGGAGACGCGCCTGATGGCCGGCAAGTCCGGTTATGACGTCGTGGTGCCTACCGCTTATTTCCTGCAGCGCCAGATCAAGGCCAACATCTTCCAGAAGCTCGACAAGTCGAAGCTCCCGAACCTCGCCAATGCCTGGCCGGTGGTGACGCAGCGCCTCGCCACCTACGACCCCGGCAATGTCTACGCCGCCAACTACATGTGGGGCACGACGGGCATCGGCTACAACGTCGCCAAGGTGAAGCAGATCCTTGGGGTTGATGCGAAGATCGACAGCTGGGACATCGTCTTCAAGCCGGAGAACCTCGCCAAGTTCAAGGACTGCGGCGTCCACATGCTCGACTCCGCCGACGACATCTTCCCGGCGGCGCTGAGCTGGCTCGGGCTCGATCCGAACTCGACCAAGCAGGCGGACCTGGAAAAGGCCGCCGATGCCGTGGCGAAAGTCCGCCCCTCCGTACGCAAGTTTCACTCGTCCGAATATCTAAGCGCGCTCGCCACCGGCGAGATCTGCTTCGTGGTCGGCTGGTCCGGTGACATCATGCAGGCCCGCGCCCGCGCCGCGGAAGCCAAAAGCGGCGTCGAGATCGGCTACACCATTCCGAAGGAGGGCGCGCAGATGTTCTTCGACAATCTCGCGATTCCCGCGGATGCCAAGAATGTTAGGGAAGCCTACGAGCTGATCAACTATCTCTATCGCCCGGACGTTGCCGCCAAGAACTCGGACTTCCTGTCCTACGCCAGCGGCAACCTCGCCAGCCAGAAGCTGGTGGATCCAAAAATCCTGAACGACAAGAACATTTATCCGGACGAAGCGACGCTCGCAAAACTGTTCGTGATCACGGCGCGCGAGCCGGCCACGCAACGGATCATCAACCGGCTCTGGACCAAGGTGAAGACGGGGCGGTAGTAGCGCCTGTCATTGCGAGGAGCGAAGCGACGAAGCAATCCAGACTGCTTCCGTGGAACGATTCTGGATTGCTTCGCTGCGCTCGCAATGACGGAGTATTTACCGCCACCTTCTATGCAGCCACAGCCATTGCTCGGGATGTTCTCGTACCCAGCTTTCCACCACGCTCGTGATCGCCTGCGTGGTGCCCTGGATGTCGATCCTGCCGTCGGCATCGCGCACCGGCGGGATCTCCTCGGTCAGCTCGCCGCGGAAGCGGCCGTCGGGCAGGCGGATGATGCGCACGCCGTGGATTGGGCATTCGACCTGGCGCAACAGGCGCGCCAGCATCGGATTGGCGCGGGTCTTGCGGCCGAAGAACGTGACCTCGACGCCGGCTGTCAGATACTGGTCGATCAGCATGGCGACGTGCTTGCCGTCCTTCAGCGCCTGCGCGAGCCGCAGCGGCGCGTCGCGGCCGGCCGGGATCAGCGTGCCCATGTTGACCTGGCGCATCTCCTGGATGATGCGATCGGCCGAGGCGATGTTCGGGCGGCGATAGAGAATCGCGGTGTCCAGGCCATGCGCGACCGCGGCGAGCGCCGGCAATTCCCAGTTCGCAAGATGTGCGGCGAAGATCAGCGCCGGCTTGCCGTCGTCGCGGATCTGGTCGAACAGCTCGATGCTGCGCGGGGAAATCTCGATGCGACTCTTCTCGGGGACATCGCGGGCGTAGTCCCAGACCTGGTCGATATGGGCGAACTCGGCGCCGACGCGGCCGAGATTGTCCCAGACGCCCATCAGGATCCGTTCGATCTCCTCCGGTGACTTCTCGGGGAAGGCGGCGGTGAGGTTGGCGCGGCCGATGCGGTGCTCGCGCAGGCGCGGCCCGATCAGCTTGACGGCACGCGCGAAGAAGTCCGAGGTCTTGGCCGGATCGAAATAGCGCGTGGTGCGCAGCATCGCGACGGTCGCGGCGCCGATCAGGCTGCCGCCGAGCGATTTGGCAGCCTCCCGCGCGCGGGCCTTCGTGCTCGCAGGAAGCAGCGCCATGCGTCCGGTCAGGCCGGTTCGCGGGTCAGGATCAGCGAAGCGTTCTGGCCGCCGAAGCCGAATGAGTTCGACATCACCGCGGTTACGCGCGCATCGCGCGCCTTGTTGCCGACGACGTCGAACAGGATCGTGGGATCCGGATTGTCGTAGTTGATCGTCGGCGGAATGCGCTGATGCTCGAGCGTGAGCAGCGAGAAGATCGCCTCGACCGCGCCGGCGGCCGAGATGGTATGGCCGACCATCGACTTGTTGGAGGTGACCGGAATCTTCTGCGCGAGCTCGCCGAACACGGCCGACGTCGTGTTGAACTCCATCTTGTCGTTCTCGGGCGTCGCGGTGCCGTGCGCGTTGATGTGGTCGATCTGATCCGGCGTCATGCCGGCATCGGCCAGCGTCTTGTTCATGCAGCCGATGATCGGCTTGCCGTCGGGCGAGGAGCGGGTGCGGTGGAAGGAATCGGTGAGCTCGCCGCAGCCGGCGATCACGCCGAGAATTTTTGCGCCGCGCGCGGTGGCGGCTTCATAGCTCTCCAACACCAGCGCGCCGGCGCCTTCCGCCATGACAAAACCGTCGCGGTTCTTGGAGAAGGGACGGGAGGCCGCCTGCGGCGGATCGTTCTGGGTCGACAGCGCCGAGAGCAGCGAGAAGCGCACCAGCGCTTCCGGGTTCACGGTGCCGTCGGTCGCGACGCAGAGCGCTGCGTCCGTCTCGCCGCGGCGGATCGCCTCGACGCCGAGCTGGATCGAGGTGGCTCCGGACGCGCACGCCGTCGACAGCGAGATCGGCGAGCCCTTGGTGCCGAAGGTCTCGGCAAGATAGGCGGCAACCGAGCCGAACATGAAGCGATGATGATAGGCGCTAAACTTGCCGCCGCCGGAGATGCGGAGCAGATCGTCATAGGTGATGTCTTGCTGGCCGACGGCGCGACCGAGCTCGCGACGCTGCGGCCATTCAACCTCGACCGGCGCCACCGCGAGGAAAAGCGGACCCGGGAAATCGGCCTTGGCGCCGATGCCGGCCTGCTCCAGCGCTTCCTGCGTCACCAGCTCGGCCATCCGCTCGGACAGAGCGGTGGAAGAGAACGGATCGGCGCTGACGAAATCGACCGTGCCGGCCATCGTGGTCTTGAGGCCGTCGATCGGAAAACGCGTGATGGTGCGGATACCGGATTCGCCGGCGACGAGCTTTGCCCAATTGTCGGATTTGCCGGCGCCGAGCGAGGTCATGATGCCCATGCCGGTGACGACGACGACGGGACGCCCGAGTTTGTCGCGTGGTGCAGTCATGTCGATCCCCGCTTGAGCTGATTAAACCGCCTCGACCAGCGCCATGCCTTCGCCGCGCCAGTGTCCGGCTCCCACCACCACGATCTGGGTGGGCGCGCCCTGCATTTCAATCTCGGTCCCCGTGGAATCATTCGGCGGGAACAGCGCGCCGCGCGAGATCGACAATGCGGCGAGGGCAATGCCGAGCGGGAATTGCGTTTCCATGGCGTGGCCGAACACCGTGCCGGTCGAGCGCACCGGAAAGTCGGCATGGTTCTTCAGGAAGTCACGCTCGTCCGAGGTCGCAGGCTCCGCCCCGGTCGCGCCGGTGATGATCGCGCCCTTGCCCTCGCGCCTGGGCAGCTTGGCCCACAGCTTCTCGAGCGTCGCGGTCATGTCGCCAGGCTGCTTGCGCTTGGCGAGGTCGGCGACGACGCTCGACAGCTTGGCGAACGGCTTGGCGCCGCGCGCTTCCGCATGCGCCTTCGACTCCAGCACCAGGAAGGCGCCGGCCGAGCCGAGCGCGAAGCCGGGATGGTCCTTGCGCGCCCACACGGGCGCGAACTTGTCCTTCAGGTTGAAATCGCCGAATTCGTAGAGGACGAGCAAGTCCTTGCGCTCGCCGTTGTGCGATCCGCCGACCAGCGCGATGTCGCTCTCGCCCGAGGCGATGCGCGCGAGCGCGATGCGGGCGGCATCGGCGCCGGCGACCTCTTCGCCCATGAAGGTGCGCGAGGTGCCGCCGAGACCGTGCACGATGGCGATGTTGCCGGCAAGCAGGTTGGAGAGCTGGGCCAGGAACAGCGTCGGCCGGAGATCGCTCATCAGCCGTTCGTTGAGGAAGCCCGGCGCGTTGGCGCCCTTGGCCTCGGCGGTGAGAATGCCGCTGTCGACGTTGATGTCGCGCTCGCCGCCGCCCGCGGCGACCACCATGTCGATCTTCGACAGGATGTCCTTGTTGCCTTTGATGCCGGCGGAATCGAGCGCAAGACCGGCGGCATAGGTGCCGATGCGCTGCCAGGCTTCCATCTGGCGCTGGTCGCCCTTCTTCGGGATCTGGCTGTCGAAGGATACCGGCATCAAGGGATGCACGATGTAGGGCGCAAAGCCCTTCTCGTCGACATTGATGCGCTTCTCGGAAAGCGCGGCCCAGTTGGCGTCGAGGCCCTCGCCGAGCGAGGTGGCGAGCCCAATGCCGGTGATCCAGACCTCGGTCTGGCCCGGCTTCAAAGCAGGAGTGTCAGTCATGACGATACGGCCTGTTGCGGAAAGCCGACGCGCTCGGCGACCTTCGCCATGTATCCGCGCATATCCGCATTGGGGAAGGGAATCAGCGTGAAGGTCAGCGCCGAATTGGCGCGCAGCTTGCCGCCGACCCGGATCTTGGCCTCGGTCATGGCATAGCCGGAGCCTTCATGGGTGAGGCTCGCCTCGATGCTCATGAGGTCGCCGGGGAAGACCGAGCCGCGGACCTTGGCCTCCTTCACGGCGGCCAGGATCGGCATGCGTTCGAATCTGAACACGCCGAGTTGAAGCCAGCCCGAGGCCTGCGCCATCGATTCGATCAGGAGCACGCCGGGCATCAACGGATAACCCGGGAAGTGCCCCTCGAAGATGGTGCTTTCCTGCGGGACCTGCGCTTCGACGACGATCGTCTTCTCGTCGACCTTGAGGTCGACGATGCGATCGATCATGTGGAAGTATTCGAGTTGCATGACTGCGCCCTTAGGCGCTCGCGCCCTTGGCCGCAACCAGTTCGTCGATGCGGGCGCACAGGTTCTTCAGCACGAAATATTGCTCGGTGGTCGCCTTGCCGTCGTTGACCTCCTGAGTCCACTTCTCCAGCGGCAGCTTGATGCCGAACTGCTTGTCGATCGCGAAGGCGATATCGAGGAAATCGAGGCTGTCGATGCCGAGGTCATCGATGGCATGGCTATCCGGCGTGATCGTGTCGCGCGGGATGTCGCAGGTTTCAGCGATGATCGTGGCGACCTGATCGAATGTAGAGGACATCACTAAGCCTTTGATATATTGTAGGTATTTGTCAGATTGTCCAGAGTGGCACGGTGGCTGGGCATCGCGCCCCTGATGACGCCCTCAAACCCCCCTCTGGCCGGTCGAAAGCCCGTATATCGGAGCGCCGCCTTGAGTTCAATGGAGCCGGGCAGGCCTCCGGGGACAGCATCGGACGTGGCTGGGGATGCCGGCTGGGTCCGTCCGCCGCGAGGTCCGTGCCGGGCCGGTCCCTAAATATGCGGCGTTGTGATCTTGACGCAGTCGCGGCGACCCATCAGCACGCAATCCTGGGTCCGGCGCAGGTCGGCGATGCTGACCGCGAGCCAGATCCCGATCGCCGTCAGCGCGATGGTGAAGGCGAGTGCTGCGATGTTGGCAAGCATGCGCTGCCGGTAATTGTCGGGCTCGGCACGCGGCTGCTCGTAGCGCGACAGGTCCAGCCGTTCGGGCGTGCCACGGAGCGGTTGCACGGAGCCATTGCCGCGCTGGACCCTTGGAGAAGGCGGGGTGCGCGGCCTGAACTGGAGCACCCGGTGCTCCTCATCAGAGCTTATGGGCCGCTGATTGTTCATGGGGCGGGGATCACTCCGAAGCAGCGATCTAGATAGCATAGGTGAGGCACGCGTTGCAGTAAATCTTTGCAATGCCAGGATGCATTTGTGCGTTCGTACTATTTTGCGCATGGACCGGTGTGCCGCGATCCAGCAACGGGCCATCGTGTCGTCGCGAGCGTTGCGCTGCAACGCGGGCATAGCGACAGCCATTGAGGACGTCTTTTTTACCGGCCGGCATCGACTTGTGATCTGCGCGTCTTCCGAACGGATTTTGCCACCGCGGGACCCGTGGCATAGTCGCGGGAACCCGAACCGTTCGTTGCTGCCAGGGGCCTTCGATCATGACCACGACCAACGCGCGCGAGCCGAGAGTGCATCCGGTTCCGATCCTGTCGCTCCGGCCGACGCAGATGACGGTCGGCATGCGCGAGGTCAAGGAGAAGCGCAGGCGCTGGCGCGAGCACGGCAAGAAGAAGCAGGCGGATCTGCTCGGCAAGCACATGATCCCCGTCGTTTACGGTCCCGACGCGCGCTACTACGTGATCGATCATCATCACCTCGGCCGCGCACTGCACGATGAAGGCGTCAAGGAGGTGCTGGTGACCGTCGTCGGCGATCTCGGGATGGTGGAGCGCGAGGCGTTCTGGGGCGTCATGGACAACAAGCGCTGGGTCTATCCTTACGACGCCAAGGGCGAGCGGCGCTCGTTCCGCGACCTGCCGAAATCCGTCGCTGACCTCAAGGACGATCCGTTCCGCAGTCTTGCCGGCGAATTGCGCCGCATGGGCGGCTTCGCCAAGGACACCACGCCGTTCTCCGAATTCCTGTGGGCCGATTTCCTGCGCCGGCAGGTCTCGCGCAAGGCGGTGGAGGCCGATTTCGATAATGCGCTCGAGAAGGCGATGGCCGCGGCCAGAAGCAAGAATGCGATCTATCTGCCCGGCTGGTGCGGCCCGGCGGACGACGACTGAGGGTATTCACGTCAGTCGCGCTGGAAGATCCTGGCGCCGGGATAGGCGCGGCGGGCGTAAGTTACCACCAGCGCGCGGTCCTGGGTGTCCAGGAACGGCGTTCGGATCTGGCTCGATCCGACGATGAGGTGCCACAGGCCATTGAGCTTCTGGATCACGATCTTCATTTGCGTAGTCCTCAATGACTCCCATTCCGGCGAATGTTGCCGCCGCAGTGCCTAGGATAGCGCTCGCGGGTATCAAATTCCCAATACGGCCGGCGCTGCAAAACACGTCCACCCTTGTTAGTTGGTTACGGAATGTGCCGAGATAAGCCGGATCTCATCACAGCCGCTTGAGCGAAATCAATTTCCGCGCCCACGAAACCGTCCTGAAACAGAGCGGTCCCATCTCTATGGAGTAGTCGAGCTCACACAGGAGGCGAACATGCGCCGTCTGGCTTTCGTACTTGCCTTGCTCGCGGTCGCTTCGGCGGGAATCTCTGCATCCTTTGCCGCAGTCCACCACGCCAAGTCGTTGACGTTCGCGGAGCGCTTTGCTCCGGCGCTCGAGCTGATGGCAAAGCGCTAGCTGCATACGTCTCGCAGCCGTGAGCGATGCACCGGCTGTTCGCTGTTGGGCGGACATCACGTCGCAGTCGCCGACCGATGATGGCCGGGTCAGGCTTGACCTGTCGCAAACTTGCCTCGCCCTGACCGGCTAAGGTCTGCCTGCATGGTTGCAGAGACAGCGTTGCGCCCCGATGCCGAGGGCCCGGGCTCCAAGTCATGCAGATCTTGTCATGCAGATCTTGGAGGCACGGCCATGAGCGTCATCTTTCGCATCCTCTTTGTCCTCGCCGGCGCGATCACGGCGCTGTTCGTCGCGCGCGACGCGCTGAACTTCACCATCATCCAGACCTTCGTCGCCGTCCTGCTCGCCACCGCAATCGTCGGTGCCGGCAGCTTCTGGAGCCTGCGGCGGAAACCGTGAGCGAGGTGCAACGCGGAGGTGCGGCCGGTCTGAGTGAGACCGAGGCGCGGGCGAGGCTCGCGGCAGACGGCCCCAACGAACTGCCTCGGCCGGAACGACGCAGTCCGCTGCGTATCGTGGTGGAAGTGCTGCGCGAGCCGATGCTGCTGCTGCTGCTCTGCGGCGGGCTGATCTACCTCGTGCTCGGCGATCTCAAGGAGGCGGTGATCCTGCTGGCCTTCGGGGCGATGTCCATCGTGATCACGGTGGTGCAGGAAACCCGGACCGAGCGCGTGCTGGAAGCCTTGCGCGACCTGACCAGCCCGCGGGCGCTGGTGGTGCGTGACGGTGCGCGCCGGCGAATTGCCGGCCGCGAGGTCGTGCAGGGCGACCTTCTCGTCCTCGGTGAAGGCGATCGCGTTCCCGCCGACGCCGCGCTCGTCGAAGCGCGGGACCTGCAGATCGACGAGTCCCTGCTGACCGGCGAGTCGGTGCCCGTCCGCAAGAAGACCGCCGACAAGGTCACGGCGGCCGCTCACCGGCCCGGCGGCGAGGATCAGCCGTTCGTGTATTCCGGCTCGCTCGTCGTGCGCGGCGAGGGGTTGGCGCTGGTCGAGGCCACCGGGCCGCGCAGCGAGATCGGGAAGATCGGGCTGTCGCTTCGCGGCCTGCAGGCCGAGCCGCCGCGGCTTCAGCAACAGACCGCAAGGCTGGTGCGGCTCTGCTTCCTCGGCGGCACCATCATCAGCCTGGCCGCGATTGTGCTCTACGGCGTCTCGCGCGGCGACTGGCTGCAGGCGCTGCTGGCAGGCGTCGCCATCGGTATGTCGATGCTTCCGGAAGAATTCGGCGTCGTGCTCACGGTGTTCATGGCAATGGGTGCGTGGCGGATTTCGCAAGCCCGCGTCCTGACGCGGCGCGCCGCCGCCATCGAGGTCCTCGGCTCAGCAACAGTCCTGTGCACCGACAAGACCGGAACGCTGACGCAGAATCAGATGTCGGTCGCCGAGCTGCGCCTGCTGGACGGCGCGCGCCTGCGCGCGGAGGCGTCCGGACCGGATCAGGTCGGGCGCGAATTCGCAGAGCTGGCGCGCTGCGGGGCACTGGCAAGCTCTCCGGAGCCGTTCGATCCGATGGAGAAGGCGCTGCATTCGTTCGCGCGTGGTGTCCTGCGGGACGGCGACGCGATGGATGGCGAGCGGACGCTGGTGCGCACCTATGGTCTGCGCCCCGAGCTGCTGGCCATGACCCAGGTTTGGCGGACAGCCGGAGGGGCGGACCTCGTCGCATGCGCCAAGGGCGCGCCGGAAGCGATTGCGCGCCTGTGCAGGCTGAACGAGGCCGATCGGGAGGCCGTGCAAGCTGCCATCGGGGCAATGGCGAAGGACGGGCTTCGCGTGCTGGGGGTGGCGGTTGCCGCGTGCGATGACGCTGCACTGCCGGAATCCCAGGAGGCTTTCGTCTTTCGCTTCGTTGGCCTGGTAGGGTTTGCCGATCCCTTGCGGCCTCATGTTCCGGAGGCGGTTCGCGAATGTCGTTCGGCCGGCATCCGCGTCGTCATGATCACGGGCGACTATCCGGCGACCGCCATGGCGATCGCCGGGCAGGCCGGGCTCGACGTCGATAAGGTTGCGACCGGGGAGCAGGTCAAGCTCGCTGATGACAATGAGCTCGAGGCACTCGTCAGCAAGGTGAACGTCTTCGCGCGGGTTCTGCCGGAGCAGAAGCTGCGGATCGTCCAGGCGCTGAAGCGCAGCGGCGAGATCGTCGCGATGACCGGTGACGGCGTCAACGACGCGCCGTCGCTGAAGGCCGCCCATATCGGAATCGCGATGGGTGGCCGCGGCACCGACGTCGCTCGCGAGGCATCCTCGATCGTCCTGCTCGACGATGACTTCAGCTCCATCGTCGCATCCATCCGCCTCGGTCGCCGGATCTACGACAATCTGCGCAAGGCCATGGCCTTCATCTTTGCCGTCCACGTGCCGATCGCGGGTCTTGCGCTGCTTCCCCTGCTGTTCGGGCTGCCGCTGGTGCTCGGCCCGGTGCACATCGCCTTTCTGGAGCTGATCATCGATCCCGTCTGCTCGCTGGTGTTCGAGGCCGAGCGGGAGGAGCGCGACGTCATGAAGCGTCCGCCGCGGCGTGCCGATGCGGAGCTGTTCTCGTGGCCCCTGATCGCCTGGAGCGTTCTGCAGGGCGCGATGGCCTTCGCCTTGATCGCCGTGATCTTCGTCGCAGCGCTTCGTTCAGGCCTTCCGCCCGAGGAGGCGCGCACCCTCGCATTCATTGCGCTCGTCGTCTGCGTCCTCGCGCTGGTGCTGGTCAATCGATCCTTCAGCGCATCGTTCTTGTCCGCCTTCTTCCGTCCGAACGCGGCATTGCTCTGGATCTTCCTCTTGATTGCGCTCGTTCTCGCCACAGCCTTGTTCTGGCCGCCGGCCTCCGGCCTGTTTCGCTTCGGTCCGCTACATGTTGACGATCTGATGATCACACTCGGCGCCGGACTATTGGTGCTCACGGCGCTCGAACTGCTGAAGCCGTTTTGGGGCCGACGGTTGCGATTCTAATCGCTCTCCCGCTGACCCGAGCTCGGCGAGGTCTCCGTCCGCTGAGGATCTTCCTTGCCGCCAAGCATGCGATGCAGCCGGCGCTCGAGGCGGCGGCCAATCGTCAGCAGCACGAAGGCCAGCGCCAGGGCGACGACGACGATCTTCCATTGTCCGGCGCCGCAGACGATGCCGAGGCAGGCGGCAAGGAAAGTGCAGGCGGCGCTGGTGAGGCCTCGAACGCGAAACCCGGTGCTTTGGTGCACGATGACGCCGGCGCCGAGAAAGCCGATGCCGGTGAGGATGCCCTGGATGACACGGCTGGCGGCGTCGACGACCCTGGCCGGTTCGGCGAGCTGCAATGCGAGCAGAACCACGCTCGCGGTGGAGAGCCCGACGATGCCGAGCGTCTTCAGCCCGATCGGCTTGCCGTGCAGGTCGCGGTTGAGCCCGATCGCGCCGCCGGCGAGCGTCGCTGTGCCAAGGCGCAGCAGGATTTCTGGCCAATCGAGCTCGGTCATGGCGCCTCGATCATGTCTTCGGCAGGCGCCCCATCAGATAGAACTCCTCGTTCGGCCGCATGCCCGTGAAATTCGCCAGCCGGTTCGACAGCGCGAAGAAGGCGGAGATCGCGGCGATGTCCCAGATGTCGTCGTCGCTGAAGCCGTGCGGCGCGAGCGCTACGAAATCATCCTCGGAAATCCGCTGCGCGTCTGCCGAGACCTTCATGGCGAAATCGAGCATCGCCTTCTGCCGCGGCGTGATATCGGCCTTGCGGTAGTTGATCGCGACCTGGTCGGCGATCACAGGGTTCTTGGCGCGGATGCGCAGGATCGCGCCATGGGCGATCACGCAATATTGGCACTGGTTGGCCGCCGACGTCGCCACCACGATCATCTCGCGCTCGGCCTTGGTGAGGCCGCCGTCCTTCTCCATCAGCGCGTCGTGATAGGCGAAGAAGGCGCGGAACTCGTCGGGGCGATAGGCCAGCGTCAGGAACACGTTCGGGACGAAGCCGCTCTTCTCCTGCACGGCAAGGAGGCGCTTACGGATGTCGTCGGGCAGGGTGTCGAGGGCGGGGGCGGGAAAGCGTTGCGCGGCGGTCTTTGTCA
>NZ_JADYVQ010000021.1:0-104121 GCF_020193895.1 Bradyrhizobium sp. NBAIM14
GTCCCCCCACCCCGCCCGAGCTCAGCCCGTGATCTGACGGGGGCCTTTACGGCTCGGCATTTAGGAAACTTTTTCCATATTTGGCGCCGTACTTGAGCCACAATCCCGCGGCGTTCTGATAAGAGACAAGCTTGAATCGCGGGGACGCCTGTGGGGGCTGCCGGCGATTTTCATGGGGTCAGAGGAAGGCGATGTTGCAAATGACGCGACCTTCCTTCGGCATTCGAAAGACATCGAGAGAGCTTTACCCGTCCAGCTGTTCGTAATTTCGGCCGGCCCCATCAAGGGGCTTTCTGGGCGCGGACAGTTGTGCGGCTTGCCTGCTCCGGCGATCCCCGTTCAAGAGGGCAGCCTGGGACAGGTTCGAAACCGGGCATCTTGGGTCGTTGAGTTGGGGGACTTGGGTTGAACCACAGGACGTCACGCGGCACTTACGGGCGTGAGACCGGGATCATCGATCTCGGCCACGAGCCGCCGCTGTCCGTCGATGGTTCTGAAGCCGCGGTGATCGACCGCCGCCGCGTCTCGGTGCAATGGTTCAGCGGGACAATTTTGACCGGACTCTGCGGCGCAGCCCTGATCGGCGGCGCCGTTTTCGCTTCGCTCGACGGCGAGATGACCTTCGCCAAGGTGCCGGAGCGGGTCGAAGGCGCGCTGCGCGGAGCATTCGGCGCCGCCGATCGTGCCGCCACGCTGCACAAGAGCGATCGCCTGCCGCCGCCGAGCGAATCCACCGCCTCGCGCAACGTGATGCGCGTCTCGACGGTTGCCCGCGTCGGCAACCGTGACGTGATGCGGGTGCGTCCGTTCGTGCGGATCGCCGGCAATCTGTCGATGACGACGAGCGATCTGTCGGCGAAGATCCCGCCGTTCAACGCCCAGCGCCTGCTGACCGATGTCGGCTCCGACCCGAAGACGGCGTCCGACGATCCCAACAATCCTGAAGCCGTCGAGCCCGACGCGGAAGTGTCCTTCGTCACCAAGGACCTGTCGCCGGTGCTGCCGAAGGCCAAGATTTCCGCGGTGGTGGCACTCGACGACATCCTGATGCGGGTGCGCGATGCCGCCAATTGGCGCGGCAATGGCGGGGTGCGCTACGCCTCGCTCGCCAACACGGCTGCCGACATCTCCGGCGCGACCGGTCCTTCCGACATCAGAACCGCCTACGCCGCCGAGGCCTCGCCGTCCGATCCCTATGCCGGCTTCGAGACGCGCGTGGTGCGCGAGAACGTCACGCTGCTGCCCAAGACCAAGGAGCAGATCACCGGCGGCAATCCCAACGGCGAACGCGTCCACATGGTCAAGAAGGGCGACAGCGTCGCCGGCGTGCTGCGCGATCTCGGCGCCAATGCCGACGAGATCAAGGCGATCACCGCGACGCTCGGACCGCGCGGCCGCGACGGCGGCCTGAAGGAAGGCGAGAAGCTCCGCATCCTGATGGCGCCCGCAAGCCCCGGCGCGCGCCTGCAGCCCTATCGCGTCGTGGTTGCAAACGACACGATGGTGGAAGCGATCGCGGCGCTGTCCGATCTCGGCAAATACGTCGCCGTCGACGTCTCCAGCATGAATACCGTCGCCGATACTGCGGCCAACGCCAGCAGCGACGACGAGGATGACGATGACGGCTCCGGCGTGCGGCTCTACCAGAGCATCTACGAGACCGCGATGCGCAACAAGGTCCCGATGCCCGTCATCGAGGACATGATCAAGATCTACTCCTACGACGTCGATTTCCAGCGCAAGGTGCAGCCCGGAGATTCCTTCGACGTGTTTTACGCGGGCGAGGACGAGGGCGTGACCGCGACCGAGAAGAACGAGGTGCTGTTCGCCTCGCTCACCGTCGGCGGCGAGACCAAGAAATACTACCGCTACCAGAGCCCCGACGACGGCCTCGTCGACTATTACGACGAGACCGGCAAGAGCGCGAAGAAGTTCCTGGTCAGAAAGCCCGTCAACAACGCCATCATGCGCTCCGGCTTCGGCGGCCGCCGCCACCCGATCCTCGGCTACGTGAAGATGCATACCGGCGTCGACTGGTCCACCTCCTACGGCACGCCGATCTTCGCCTCCGGCAACGGCATGATCGAGAAGGCCGGCCCCGAGGGCGGCTATGGCAAGTACATCCGCATCAAGCACGCCAACGGCTACGAGACTGCCTACGGCCACATGTCGGCCTTCGCCAAGGGCATGGAGCCCGGCAAGAAGGTGCGGCAGGGCCAGGTGATCGGTTTCGTCGGCTCCTCCGGCCTGTCGACCGGCCCGCACGTCCATTACGAGATCCTGGTCAACGGCCGCTTCGTCGATCCGATGCGCGTGAAGCTGCCGCGCGGCCGTTCGCTGGAGGGCCCGATGCTGGCAAGCTTCGAGAAGGAGCGCGACCGGCTCGACGGCATGATGAGCGGCCGCGGCGGCGCCATCGCCCGGATGTCGGACGCCACCGGCGGGCCGCTGCAGGTCACCAACCGGTAAGCCGGCAACGCGCCGATATCGGCCGGCGTTGTCAAACAGAATTTCAAACGAGCACGCTGCGCAGCGAGGCCGCTTCGCGGCGTCACAACGTCAAGTTTCGTTTGCCAAAGCCGCAGGACGGGCGAATACTTTCCAAAAAATGGGAGGTCACGCCATGAGAAACAGGCTCGCCTGCGCAGCCCTGATTTCTGCGCTGTTCGCCGCAACGAGCGCATCGGCCGATGGCTGGGAAGTCACGAGACTCGTGCCGGGCTCGGCATTCCATGGTGTGCACGGGCTCGGTGTCGACAAGGCCGGCCATTTGTTTGCCGGCAGCGTCGCGGGCGCTGCGCTCTACGAGGTCGACATTGCCGGCGGCAGCGCCAAGGTTGCAATCCCGGCACCGGTGGGGATGGCCGACGACATTGCATTCGCGCCCGACGGCACCATGGCCTGGACCGGCTTCCTCGCCGGCGATCTCTATGCGCGCAAGGGCGACGGACCGATCAAGAAGCTCGCGTCCGGGCTGCCCGGCATCAACTCGCTCGCCTTCCGCAAGGACGGCAGGCTCTACGCCACCACCGTTTTCCTCGGCGATGCGCTCTACGAGATCGACGTCGAGGGCGTCAAACCGCCCCGCCAGATCATGGAGAAGATGGGCGGCCTCAACGGCTTCGAGTTCGGTCCCGACGACAAGCTTTATGGTCCGCTCTGGTTCAAGGGCCAGGTCGCAAGGGTCGACGTCGACAAGGCCGAGCTGAGTGTCGTCACCGACGGCTTCAAGATCCCGGCCGCCGTGAACTTCGATTCCAAGGGCAATCTCGTCGTGATCGACACCGCGCTCGGCCAGCTCGTCCGGGTCGATCCCAAATCGGGCGCCAAGACCATGGTCGCGCAGCTGAAGCCGTCGCTGGACAATCTCGCCATCGACGACAAGGACCGCATCTACGTCTCCAACATGGCCGACAACGGCATCCAGGAGGTCGATCCCGCGACCGGTCATGCCAAGCAGATCATCATCGGCAAGCTCGCTTTGCCCGGCGGCATCGGCGTCACCTCGGAGAACGGCAAGGACACGATCCACGTCGCCGACCTGTTCGCCTATCGCACGGTGGACGGCGTGACCGGCGAGGTCACCGAAAAGGCGCGCATGCACGCCGCTGGCACGACGCTCGAATATCCGATGAGCGCGACGGCGAAGGGCAACGACGTGGTCCTGTCGAGCTGGTTCACCGGCACCGTGCAGGTGATCGACGGCAGGACCGGCGCGACGCGCGACATGCTGCACGACTTCAAGGCGCCGCATGACGCGGTCGTGCTCGCGGACGGCAGCATCCTGGTAGCCGAGCTCGGCACCAAGTCGCTGGTCAAGGTGAGCGGCGAGCACGGCAAGGATCGCACCACGCTGATCGGCGCGCTCGAGGGTCCGATGGGTCTCGTCCGCGGGGCCGGCGACGAGGTTTACGTCACCGAGGCTTTTGCTGGCATCATCTCCAAAATCAACAGCACCGGCGAAAAGACCGTGATCGCCAAGGATCTGAAGATGCCAGAAGGCATCGCGCGCACCGGCGACGGCAAGCTGATCGTCGCCGAAGTCGGCGCCAAGCGGCTGATCGAGATCGTGCCGGAATCCGGCAAGGTCACCGAGATCGCAGCCAATCTCCCGATCGGCCTGACCGGCGCCCCCGGCGGCTTGCCGACGCATATCCCCACCGGCGTCGCAGTCGGCGCGACGGGCGCGATCTACGTCAGCTCGGATGTCGAGAATGCGATCTACAAGGTGGTGAAGAAATAGCAGTGGCGTGCACGGGGCTCGACCCCGGGAACCGGCGCGCCGGTTCGCCGTTTAGACGCTGACCGGAAGCCAGCAGGAGGATCGCCCATGACGCGCCTCTCACGCGACGATGTCGTCAAAGCCGTGGACCGCGCCGACGATGTCACCATTGCCCAGATTATCGGAACCGGCGCGACCGCCGAGGAGCTTGCTGAGGCCCAGGCCTGGCTCGCCAACGACGAGCCGATGATCAACGATTTGCGCCCGCTGGCGCAGGGCCGGGTGCGCGAGCTGGTGGATATTTTGTCGGAGCTGGAGGAGGAGGAGGACGGCGTCGAGCCGCGCTCCGCCCCGGCGGCCGGCAACTAAATTTGGCGAGACAGCAAAACAAGACGCCCCGGAGAGGTGACCCTCCGGGGCGGCTTTCATTTCAGATCCTCACCCTCCGGCTGGTTCACGAGATACTCGGACCGAGGTTCGAGGCCATGATGATCAGCATGTCGCGGAATCGACGGTACGGCCCTGGCCCTCGGCCAGCAGGCCGTCGCCGAGCGCCTGCAACAGCACGTTGAAGACGTTAACCCGCACGCACCCGTGCGAACAATTCCGACGGCATCATACCGAACATGTCGCGGAAGGCCGTGCTGAAATGCGCGGAGCTGGAAAAGCCCGCGTCATGCGCGGCCTCGGTCAGCGATTGGCCTTGTGCGACCGCCCGCGCGGCAGCGCCGATCCGGGACCAGATCCGGTAGCGGCGGAGCGGCACACCCGTGACGTCCTTGAAAAGATGCAGGAAGCGCGAGGACGAAAGTCCGGCCCTGCGGCCGAGTTCAGCAAGGGTGTGCGAACCGCTGGGCTGCTCGCGCATCCGCTCGATGGCGGCGGCAATTCTTGCATCTGGCTGCGGACTTGATCCGATCCCAAGCATATCGCGGGCTGCTTGCTGCGCGTCCTCAGATGCGAGGCGTCGCTCCGCGATGGCGCCGAACAGCGCGACGACCGACCTCTCGTCGATCATGTCGAACGCGGCCCTCGATCCGACCTCCTTCATTCGTGAGCGAAGCGCCTCGATATCGCGGCCGAGGGGATCGACATAGAGGAAGGCCATCCGTCCAGCATCGGTGCGGAGATGGTGCAGACTGTTGGGCATGATCAGCACGCTGCGGGTCTCGCGATAAGACGGTGAGCGCGCCCTCGGATCGTTAGCTACGCCTATCGCCCCGTCGAGCGCGACGGCCAGCACGCCGGTGGCATTGCGGTGGGGCGTCAGCCCGAAGGCTGGACCGAGATAGAGCAGCCGCGCGTCCCAATCGAGCATCCGCGCCCTCTTTGGTCCGCCGCTGGGCGGCGTGCTGATAGCCAGTTCCTGAAAGCCGGAAGGCGAGGTCATGCCTCATCATAGCGCACCGGCACAGCGCTGCCGATGACCCGGGAGATCATATCGATGGACAGAGTTCTGGTAGATGACGCCGCACAAATCGCCGCGATCCGCGCCGCCGTCACGCGCTACGCGACCGCCTGGCAGGCCGGTGACCGCGCCGCGATCGCCGCCTGCTACCACGATGAATTCATGCTGAACTATGCCGGCCATAATCCGCTCGCCGGCACTCACCGCGGCAAGGCGGCCGCGCTTGCCACTCTGGCCGAGGTCGCACGCCGCTCCAACCGAAAACTGCTCGCCATTGATGACGTGATGGCCGGGCCGCGGCGCGGCGCCATTCTCGCACGGGAATCATTCAGCCGGGACGGTCGCACGGCTGAACTGGAACGGTTGCTGGTCTATGCCGTGCGTGAAGGCCTGCTGAGCGAATGCTGGGTCTACGACCGCGATCAGGCAGTGGTGGACGCGTTCTTAGCGGATTGAAAACGCCCTCCGCGAGTTTGGCGCGGAGGGCGTGTATTTCATCAGTTCAGCTTCCGCTTCGCCACCGGCGCCTCGAACTGGGTGATCTCGGCGGTCTGCGGCGCCTTGCCGTTGAAGGTCAGCACATTGCCTTCGGACGAGATCGCGACATTGTCGCCGTCCCTGACGTCGCCGGCGAGGATCATCTCGGCGAGCGGGTCCTGGAGGTAGCGCTGGATCACCCGCTTCAAGGGCCTTGCGCCGTAGGCGGGATCCCAGCCCTTGGCAGCGAGCCAGTCGCGGCCCGCGGCATCGAGGCTCAGCACGATCTTGCGATCGGTCAGGAGCTTCTGCAGCCGCGCGAACTGGATCTCGACGATGCGGCCCATCTCGCTGCGCTGCAGCCGGTGGAACAGGATGATCTCGTCGACACGGTTGAGGAATTCGGGGCGGAAGTGCGCCCGCACCATTCCCATCACCTGCTCGCGCACGGCCGAGGTGTCCTCGCCCTCCGGCTGGTTCACCAGATATTCCGAACCAAGGTTCGAGGTCATGATGATCAGCGTGTTGCGGAAGTCGACGGTGCGGCCCTGGCCGTCGGTCAGGCGGCCGTCGTCGAGCACCTGCAGCAGCACGTTGAAGACATCAGGATGCGCCTTCTCGATCTCGTCGAACAGCACCACCTGGTAGGGTCGGCGCCGCACCGCCTCGGTGAGCGCGCCGCCCTCGTCATAGCCGACATAGCCCGGAGGCGCGCCGATCAGCCGCGAGACCGAGTGCTTCTCCATGTATTCGGACATGTCGAGGCGGACCATCGCGGTCTCGTCGTTGAACAGGTACTCCGCGAGAGCCTTGGTCAGCTCGGTCTTGCCGACGCCGGTCGGCCCTAAGAACATGAACGAGCCGGTGGGGCGGTTCGGGTCCTGCAAGCCGGCACGCGAGCGGCGCACGGCGGTTGCGACCGCACGCACGGCCTCGGCCTGGCCGACGACGCGCTTGCCGAGCTGCTCCTCCATCTTCAGGAGCTTCTCCTTCTCGCCTTCCAGCATCTTGTCGACGGGCACGCCGGTCCAGCGCGAGACCACCTGCGCGATGTGGTTGGCGGTGACCGCCTCCTCCATCATCTCGCCCGAGTTCTCCTTGGCTTCGATATCGGCAAGCTGCTTCTCGAGCTGCGGGATCCGTCCATAGGCCAGCTCGCCGGCCTTCTGGAATTCGCCGCGCCGCTGCGCATTGGCGAGCTCGACACGCAAGCCGTCGAGCTCGGCCTTCAGCTTCTGGGCGTCGGAGAGCTTGTTCTTCTCCGCGCTCCAGCGCGCCGTCAGCGCCGCCGACTTCTCCTCGAGCTCGGCCAGGTCCTTCTCCAGGGTCTGGAGCCGGGACTTGGAGCCGACATCGCTTTCCTTCTTCAGCGCCTCCTGCTCGATCTTGAGCCGGATGATCTCGCGGTCGAGCGAATCCAGCTCTTCCGGCTTGGAATCGACCTGCATCTTCAGCCGCGCCGCGGCCTCGTCCATGAGGTCGATCGCCTTGTCGGGCAGGAAGCGGTCGGTGATGTAGCGGTTGGACAGCGTCGTCGCCGCAACAAGCGCGGAATCGGTGATCCGCACGCCGTGATGCTGCTCATACTTGTCCTTCAAGCCGCGCAGGATCGAGATGGTGTCCTCGACCGAGGGCTCGCTGACGAAGATCGGCTGGAAACGCCGGGCCAGCGCGGCGTCCTTCTCGACGTGCTTCTGATATTCGTCGAGCGTGGTCGCGCCGATGCAGTGCAGCTCGCCGCGCGCGAGCGCCGGCTTGAGCAGGTTGGAGGCGTCCATCGCGCCGTCGCCCTTGCCGGCGCCGATCAGCGTGTGCATCTCGTCGATGAACAGGATGAAGGTGCCCTCGCTCCCGGTCACTTCCTGCAGCACGGCCTTCAGCCGCTCCTCGAACTCGCCGCGGTATTTCGCGCCTGCGATCAGTGCGCCGAGGTCGAGCGAGAGCAGCTTCTTGTCCTTGAGGCTCTCCGGCACGTCGCCGTTGACGATGCGCAGCGCGAGGCCTTCGGCGATGGCGGTCTTGCCGACGCCGGGCTCGCCGATCAGGACGGGATTGTTCTTGGTCCTGCGCGAGAGCACTTGAATCGTGCGACGGATCTCCTCGTCACGGCCGATGACCGGATCGAGCTTGCCGTCGCGCGCGGCCTGGGTCAGGTCGCGGGCATACTTCTTCAGGGCATCATAAGCGTTCTCAGCGGTCGCGCTGTCGGCCGTGCGGCCCTTGCGCAGCGCCTCGATCGCCGCGTTGAGGTTTTGCGGCGTGACGCCGCCTTTGCTCAGGATGGTGCCGGCCTCGCTGGTCTTCTCCAGCGTGAGCCCGAGCAAAAGCCGTTCGACCGTGACGAAGCTGTCGCCGGCCTTCTCGCCGGCCTTTTCGGCCGCATCGAAAGTGCGGGCCAGCTCGGGCGCGAGATAGATCTGCCCGGCACCGCCGCCGGAGACCTTCGGCACCTTGTTGAGGGCGTCCTCGGTCGCCTTCAGGATTGCGCGGGAATTGCCGCCAGCGCGGTCGATCAGACCGGCGGCGAGCCCCTCATTGTCGTCCAAGAGGACCTTTAGCACATGCAGGGTTGAGAACTGCTGGTGCCCCTCGCGCATGGCGAGCGACTGCGCGGACTGGATGAAGCCCCTGGAGCGTTCGGTATACTTCTCGATATTCATCTTTTCTGTCCCTCGGCCTGCCCTCGGGGCCCTCTAAGGCACCCCAAACGGCATCTTCATTGGGTTTCCAATTACCGCATTGACGTTTCTCAACCGGTAACGGTCGTCTTTTGCTGGCGTTGCCGCCGGCCTGGGCCAGATGTGGGAAGCAGGTTGCGGATGCGAAAGAGGCTACTTCACAATTTCGTGCGCGGACGGGCGGGCTTGGCGGTCGCGGGCCGAATCCCTTAAGTAGCGGCATGACAGCCAGCCATACCGCCGAGATCACCGGCCTCTACCGCTACCCGATCAAGGGCCTGACGCCGGAGCGCCTGTCGCACGTTCCTTTGCGGGTCGGCCAGACCCTGCCGGCCGACCGCCGCTACGCCATCGAGAACGGCCCGAGCGGGTTCAACCCCGAGGCGCCCGAATGGAAGCCGAAAATCCAGTTTCTGATGCTGGCGCGCAATGAGCGGCTGGCCGAGCTCGACAGCCGGTTCGACGACGAAACCAACGTGCTGACCATCCGCAAGGACGGCCAGATCGTCGCCAGCGGCGATCTCGAGACCGCCGCCGGGCGCGCCGCCATCGAGGCCTATTTCACGGAGAACTTTCAGCCCGAGTTGAAGGGCCCGCCCAAAATTCTCTCCGGCCGCGACCACAGCTTCTCCGACGTCGCCCGCAAGGTCGTCTCCATCATCAATCTCGACAGCGTCCGCGCCATCGAGACCATGCTCGGCGGCGTCGCCGTGCATCCGCTGCGCTTCCGCGCCAATCTCTACGTGAAAGGCTGGCCGGCCTGGTCGGAGCTCGACCTCGTCGGCCAGACGCTCGCGATCGGGCAGGCCAGACTGAAGGTGATCAAGCGCATCGTCCGCTGCCCGGCCACCAATGTCGACCCCGAGACCGCCAAGCGCGATCTCGAAATCCCGCCCACGCTCTCGCGCCATCTCGGCCATATGGACTGCGGCATCTATGCCGAGGTGATCGCCGACGGTGACGTCGGCGTCGGCGATGTGGTGGCGGTGGAAGAGCCGAAGCTGCTGTGAGCTAACGCCGTCTCAACATACTCCGTCATTGCGAGCGCAGCGAAGCAATCCAGGAATGCATCTGCGGAAACAGTCTGGATTGCTTCGTCGCAAGCGCTCCTCGCAATGACGAGGCTCAGTTCGGCATCACATACGCATAGATCTTGCCGCGCGAGACCGGGGCTTCGCGGACTCGGTTGCCGTTGTTGCCGGAGATCATGATCGGATTACCCTGCGCGTCGATGCCGGTGATGATGCCGACATGACCGCCGCGGCGGCCGCGCGACATCACGGCGATGGCGCCGACCTGCGGACCCGAGATGCGCGTGCCGTAGCGCGCGAACGAGCTCGCCATGTCGGAGCCGGTGCCACGATGGCCGGTATGCTCCAGCACCATGTTCATGAAGCGCGCGCACCACAGGCGGCCGCGCCCGGTCGGATTGCCGCCGATATGGCGGCGTGCCTCGGAGACGAGACCCGATCCTCCGCTGAAGCCTCCGTTCATGCCGGCACCGCTGGCGTTGGCATTCGGATCATAGCTCGCCTGGGTGTCGGCGAAGCCGCTTGCCTGCCATTGCGCCGCGCTGCGCTCGAAGCGCGAACTGCGGGCATGATGGCGATAGTGACCGTGGTGATGATGTCTGGCGTGATGCACGTAACCGTGCCGCTCTGCGCTATGACGATGATACGGCCGTGCCGAGGCCGGAGAAACGAACACGGCGACCGCCGCGAAGAACAGCGCCAGCGCGACAACACAACGCGACAGGCGAGACGCAAACAACTCGAACATTCTTCATCCTTCTTGACACCCCCACTTCCCGCCGGCCCGTGCAATGGCCGACATCCGTTTGGCCGTTAAGCCGCCCGATGTGGCGAGAAAAAGACGCAACGCCCGCGAATGGCTGCAATGATTTTGTGTTCGTGCTCGGCGCTGCTGCCGCATTGCCGACAACAGAATTAACTGCGATCCTCGAACACGGCTTGAAACAGAGGGAAACGGTTAATGCCCCATGCCACGACCAGGGACGGCGTCCGCATCTATTTCGAGGAGGCGGGCCAGGGAACGCCGATACTTTTTCTGCACGAGTTCGCGGCGGACTACACCAATTGGGAGCCGCAGATGCGCTACTTCTCGCGTGGCCATCGCTGCATCACCTATTCGGCGCGCGGCTACACGCCGTCGGACGTGCCTGACGGCGAGGTCTACACCTACACGCATTTCTACACCGATGCGCTTGCGGTGCTCGATCATCTCGGCATCGAGCGCGCGCATCTCGTCGGTCTTTCGATGGGCGCCTATTCCTCGTTGCAGATCGGGTTGAACGCGCCGCAGCGCGCACTGTCGATGACGCTGGCCGGCGTCGGCTCCGGCTCGGAGCTCGAGAACCTGGAGACCTGGCGCACGCAGTGCCGCGCCAATGCCGAGCAGTTCGAGACGCTGGGATCGGTGGAGGTCGCGAAAGTCACGCGCGAGGCGCCGAGCCGGATTCCGTTCCTGGTGAAGGATCCACGCGGGCATGCCGATTTCTACGCCGCACTGGCGCGGCACGATGCCATGGGATCGGCGCGCACCATGCGCGGATTCCAGGGCGGCCGTCCCTCGATCTACACGATGACGGACGCGATCAGAGGCGCGGCAACACCCGCGCTGATCATCTGCGGCGACGAGGACGAGCCTTGCATGGGCGCCAGCCTGTTCCTGAAGAAGCACCTGCCCGCGGCGGGGCTCGCGATGTTTCCGAAGTCCGGCCACGTGCTGAACCTGGAGGAGCCCGCGCTGTTCAACGAGAGTGTCGAGCGGTTCGTGACGCTGGTGGAAGCAGGACGTTGGCCGGTGCGGGACCCGCGGTCGCTGGTTTCCCACTAGCTGTCATTCCGGGATGCGCCGAAGGCGCAGGCCCGGAATCCATCGGGCTGCAGGCGCTGTTGGACGATGGTTTCCGGGCTCGATGCTTCGCATCGCCCCGGAATGACGGAGAGAAACTACTTCCCCCCGCCCCGGCTCAGCAAGAACACCGCCTGCTCGCCGAACATGTTCCACACCCACCAGGGCAGGTTCAGCGGCACCGGCCGGCCGTAGAGATCGAGCGCGACCGAGCGCTCCATCTTGACGTTGATCTCGTCGCAGAGCTGCACGAAATCCTTGATGGTGCAGAAATGGATGTTGGCGGTGTCGTACCAGGTCGCCGGCAGATTCTCCGTGCGCGGCATGTGGCCGCCGATCAGGAGCTGGAGCCGCATCTTCCAGAAGCCGAAATTCGGGAACGAGACGATGGCGCGGCGGCCGATGCGCAGCAGGTTCTCCAGCACGACCTTCGGCTGCCGCGTCGCCTGCAGCGTCTGCGACAGGATCACGTAGTCGAAGGCATCGTCGGGATAGTTGACGAGATCGGTGTCGGCATCGCCCTGCACCACCGCGAGCCCCTTGGCGACGCAGCGGTTGACGCCCTCGCGCGACAATTCGATGCCGCGGCCGTCGATGCCGCGGGTCTCCAGCAGCTGAAGCAGATCGCCGTCGCCGCAGCCGACGTCGAGCACCTTCGAGCCCGGCTTGACCATCTCGGCGACCAGCCGATGATCGGCGCGATAATCACCGGATGGCCTGGCGGCAACGCCGTCCAGCGGCAACACTTCCTGCACGGACATCGCTAACGGTCCTCGAGGTTGAGCCCGCGCGCCTTGCCAGCCGATTGCAGGAAGGCGCGGGAGATGTCGAAGAATTCGGGCACGTCGAGCAGGAAGGCGTCGTGGCCGCGATCGGTCTCGATCTCGGCGAATGACACGCGCGCGCTCGAAGCGTTCAGCGCGTGCACCAGCGCGCGCGATTCCGAGGTCGGAAACAGCCAGTCGCTGGTGAAGGAGACCACGCAGAAGCGCGTCTTGATGTCGGCGAAGGCCTTGGCCAGCACGCCGCCATGGTCGGCGGCGATGTCGAAATAGTCCATCGCCCGCGTCAGGTAGAGATAGGAATTGGCGTCGAAGCGCTCGACGAAGGACGAGCCCTGGTAACGCAGATAGGATTCGACCTGGAAATCGGCGTCGAACGAGAAGGTCGGCAGCTCGCGGTCCTGCATGCGCCGGCCGAACTTGCGGTGCAGCGCCGCGTCCGAGAGATAAGTGATGTGCGCCGCCATCCGCGCCACCGCGAGCCCGCGATGCGGATGGATGCCGCGGTCGGCATAACCGCCACCGTGCCAGTCGGGGTCGGCCATCACGGCCTGGCGGCCGAGCTCGTGGAAGGCGATGTTCTGCGCCGAGTGCCGCGTCGCGCAGGCGATCGCCAGCGCGGAGTACACGCGCTCCGGATAGGCGGCGGTCCATTGCAGCACCTGCATGCCGCCCATCGAGCCGCCGACGACCGCAAACAGCGTGTCGATGCCGAGCCGGTCGATCAGCATCGCCTGCGCGCGCACCATGTCCGGAATGGTGATGACGGGGAAGTCCAGGCCCCAGACCTTGCCGGTGGCGGGATTGATCGACGCCGGCCCGGTCGAGCCCATACAGCCGCCGATCACGTTGGAGCAGATGATGAAGTAGTGCTTGGGATCGATGGGTCGGCCGGGACCGACCAGCGTCTCCCACCAGCCCGGCTTGCCGGTGACGGGATGTACGTTGGCGACATGCTGGTCGCCGGTCAACGCATGACAGATCAGCACGGCGTTGGAGCGATCGGCATTGAGCTCGCCATAGGTCTGGTAGGCGATCTGGAACGGGGTGAGATCGACGCCGCAATCGAGCCGCAGCGGCTGCTCGGTGCCGAAATGCGCAACCAGCGAGCTTGGATGATCGACCTCGTGCGACCGCTCGTCGGCGCTGATCGCAGGACTCGGTATCGACTTGACGCTACCCATCTCGGACATCGACCTCGTTTGCGACTGGCTGCTCGACCGCGCCGCTGACATCAGGCCATGAAAAACCCGGCCTGAACGATAGGTTCGGCCGGGATCGGAAGCGTCCCCGGCCTGTTTAGCGAGTTTTTTAACGTGGCTGCAAGCCGGCCGGCTCAAATGACCACGGAACGGGCAAAAGCTACCGTCTTGGGCGGTTTTCGTCAAGTCGCGGCCCGGATCGGCCCAATTCGCCTCTGCCGCAACGCCTGCAAAGCACGTCATTTCTCTTTGCTTTCGCCGCCACGACTGCCTAATCAGGACATCCCCATCGGAACGATCGACGACCAGACATGTCCCAACGTCCGCCCGCGCCACCATCGCTGCAGGAACTGCGCAAGGAGATCGACGCGATTGACGAGGGCATGCATCGCCTCCTCATGCAGCGCGGCGAGATCATCGATCGCCTGATCCAGGTGAAGCAGACCCAGGAAGTCGGCTCGGCGTTCCGGCCCGCGCGCGAGGCTGCCATGATGCGCGAGATCGTGCAGCGTCATCGCGGCATCCTGCCGCTCGACACGGTCGAGAGCATCTGGCGCGTCATCATCTCGACCTTCACCTATGTGCAGGCGCCGTTCTCCGTGCATGCCGACGTCTCGGTGAGCGAGCCGGCAATGCGGGATTCCGCGCGCTTCCATTTCGGCTTCACCGTGCCCTATGTCGCCCATTTCAGCGCGCAGGCCGCGGTCGAGGCGGTGGCAAAATCCAAGGGTGACCTGGCGCTGGTCTCGGCGACCTCGAGCCGCACGCCATGGTGGCTGGAGCTGGAGGCCGACGGCGCGCCGAAGATCATCGCGCGGATGCCCTTCATCGAGCGCGCCGACCATCCGGCCGCCTTGCCGGTGTTCGCGATCTCGCGCGTCGCCGACAGCGCCCTGGTGACGGAGGTCGAGACGTTCAGCGTGCGCGTCTCCGGATGGAACGCCGAGGTCGCCCGCGCGCTGTCGCCGCTCGCCGAGATCGTGGCCGTGCCCGATACCGCCTTCGACGGCGCGGCGCTGCTGGTCTCGGTCACCGGCGCGACCAGCATCGACAAGATCAGGGCTGCCCTGATCGAGGCGGGGGCCTCGGTGCGCTCCGTGGCCCTCGTCGGCAGCCACGCAACGCGCTATACGGTGCCCCCGACCGGGCCGAAATCGTAGGTCGCGAACAGCCCAGCCTATCCGGAGTCCAAGATGTCCCGCCCCGTGCCGAATCCCGGCATTCTCGATATTGCGCCCTACACGCCCGGCAAGAGCCCGGTGCCGGAGCCGGGCCGCAAGGTGTTCAAGCTCTCCGCCAACGAGACGCCGTTCGGGCCCTCGCCCAAGGCGATCGAAGCCTTCAAGCGCGTGGCAGATCATCTGGAGGACTACCCGGAAGGCACCTCGCGCGTGCTGCGCGAGGCGATCGGCCGCTCGTTCGGGCTCGATCCCAACCGCATCATCTGCGGCGCCGGCTCGGACGAGATCCTCAATCTGCTCGCGCACACCTATCTCAGCCAGGGCGACGAGGCGATCTCGACGACACACGGCTTCCTGGTCTACCCGATCGCGACGATGGCGGTCGGCGCCAGGAACGTCATCGCCCAGGAGACCAACCTCACCGCCGACGTCGACGCCATCCTGAAGGCCGTGACGCCGAAGACGAAGCTGGTCTGGCTCGCCAACCCCAACAACCCGACCGGCACCTATCTTCCGTTCGACGAGGTCAAGCGGCTGCGCGCCGGCCTGCCCTCGCACGTGCTGCTGGTGCTGGACGCCGCCTATTGCGACTACGTCTCGCGCAACGACTATGAGATGGGAATCGAGCTCGTCGCCACCACCGAGAACACGGTGGTGACGCACACCTTCTCCAAGATCCACGGTCTTGCCGCGCTGCGCATCGGCTGGATGTTCGGGCCCGAGCACGTCATCGACGCGGTCAATCGCATCCGCGGTCCCTTCAACGTGTCGACGCCGGCGATGTATGCCGCGGTCGCCGCGATCGAGGATACCGCGCATCAGGCGATGTCGAAGCAGTTCACCGAGACCTGGCGCAACTGGCTCACCGAGGAGATCGGCAAGCTCGGGCTGAAGGTGACGCCGAGCGTCGCCAATTTCGTGCTGATCCATTTCCCGACGGACAAGGGCACGACCGCCGATGACGCCGACGCGTTCCTGACCAAGCGGGGGCTCGTGCTGCGCGGCTTGAAGAACTACGGCCTGCCGCATGCGCTGCGCATGACCATCGGCACCGAGGAGGCCAACCGCCTCGTCGTCGAAGGCTTGCGCGACTTCATGGGCGGCAAATGACCGCGCAGGCGCACTTCCAGCGCGTGGCGCTGATCGGCTTCGGCCTGATCGGCGGCTCGATCGCCCGCGCTGCGAAGCTCCAGGGGCTTGCCGGTGAAATCGTCACCACCGCACGCTCGGAGAAGACACGCGCGCGTGTCGCCGAGCTCGGCATCGTCGATCAGGTGGTGGCGACCAATGCGGAGGCCGTGAGGGATGCCGATCTCGTCATCCTCTGCATTCCCGTCGGCGCCTGCGGACCCGTAGCGCAGGAGATCGCGCCGCATCTCAAGCCGGGTGCGATCGTCTCCGACGTCGGCTCGGTCAAGGGCGCTGTGGTCCGCGACATGGCCCCGCATCTGCCGGGCGGCATTCATTTCGTGCCGGCGCATCCGGTGGCAGGCACCGAGCATTCCGGCCCGGATTCGGGCTTCGCCGAGCTCTTCATCAACCGCTGGTGCATCCTGACCCCGCCTGATGGCAGCGACGCAGCGGCGACCGATCACCTGCGCGCGTTCTGGGCGGCGATGGGCGCCAAGGTCGAGGTGATGACGCCGGATCATCACGACCTCGTGCTCGCCATCACCAGCCACCTGCCGCATCTGATCGCCTACACCATCGTCGGCACCGCCGACGAATTGGCGCAGGTGACGGAATCCGAGGTGATCAAATTCTCCGCCGGCGGTTTTCGCGATTTCACCCGCATTGCGGCGTCCGATCCGACGATGTGGCGCGACGTCTTCCTCGCCAACAAGGAGGCCGTGCTGGAGATGCTCGGCACCTTCACCGAGGATCTGGCAAAGCTCACCCGCGCGATCCGCCGCGGCGACGGGGAGGCGCTGTTCGACCACTTCACCCGCACCCGCGCCATCCGCCGCGGCATCGTCGAGATCGGCCAGGATTCCGCCGCGCCCGATTTCGGACGGCCGCATGCGGCGCTGAAGAAGCCGTGAGCCTGTAGGCCGGACAAAGCTGCGTAGCCCGGATGGAGCACAAGCGTAATCCGGGACAGTGCCAGCTGTGATCAAGAACCCCGGATTGCGCTGCGCTCCATCCGGGCTACGGGAGCCAACTAATACAGCGGCGGGATCTGGCCGACCTTGACCGGGCCGAGCAGCACGGCACCGTCGACGAATTTCAGCGGGAAGCTCCGCGCTTTCTTGCCTTCCAGCGTGCTCTCGGTACCGATCGAATTGATGCCGGCGGCAACGCCGGCATTGGCGTTCTGCTTGATGACCTTGCCGAGGCCCGGCACGGCGCGGTCGAGCGCGCCGAACAGATTGTTGAGGTCCTGCGACTTCACGCCCGGCGCAACGCGGTCCAGCGTGGCCTGCGGCACGCCCTCCTCCAGCATCTTCTCGATGCCGAGCGCCGGGATCACGCGCTCGAGGCCGGTCACCGTCATCTGCAATTCGCCGTCGAGCCGGCCGTTGGGCGACAGGCCGAGCGTGCCGGCCGCGACCGCGATCATCTCGCCCTGCTGAATGCGCGACTGCACGATCTCGATGTGACCGCCGGCGGCCTGGATCTCGCGGAAGCGCTGCGGCCACGGTTTGGGCGTGAGGTCGGAGAGGCCGGTGATCTTGGCGCGGGTGTCCGCCTGGAACGGCTCGGCGAGCAGCGGATGCACGCCCTGGATGCTGCCCTGCGCGACATGGAGCACGGTCTCGATCACCGGATGATCGGCCGGAGAGCCATCGGCAAGGCGCCCGTGCAGCTCGACCTGCTTGGCGCGCGCAAGCGGCACCTGCACGCTGCCATCGAGACGGTTGAGGCTGGGGTCGTCGAACACGATGGAAGCGCGATCCGGCACAGCCGGCAGACCCGCCACACTGGCGCGGCCCTTGCTCCAATTCACGGTGAAGGTGTTTTGCGTAATGCCGTCGATCAGCGTGGCGGGCGCTGCGAATTCGGCGATGATGCGCTTGGGGTCGTAGACCTGGGCCACGACCAGGATGTTGTCGAGCTTGGCCGTGAACGGCGTCTTGCTCGCGTTCTGCGAGACCAGGGCGACGCTGGCGCCGGAGCACTGGACCTCGAAGCGGAACGGGAAGCCGGCGATCGAGCGCTTGGCACAATCATAGATGCGGCCGGCCTTGGCCTCCTGCGCCCGCCAGGCGTCGGCGACGATTTCGGCCTGCCACGCCGCATAGAACCAGAAGCAGGTCCAGCCGACGGCGAGGACCAGGACGAGAACGGGGGCGATGAAAAGGCCCCAGCGGGAGCGGCGGCCAGTGGCAACGGTCATATTGGACATGCGGCGACCCTTTGACGCCAGATTCAGGCAAATGTAAGCGGGGCGGGCCTGCGACGAAAGGCGCAGAAATCGCTTCGCTTGGGCGCAGGGTTCTGGTAGCCGTCCCCGAAATGTCCGAAATCACCCTCCCCTCCGTCACCACAGCCAAGGGCGACCTCTGGGTGTTCGGCTACGGCTCGCTGATGTGGCGGCCGGGCTTCGATTTCGAGGAGCGCGTCCCGGCGCGGCTGGTCGGCGAGCATCGCGCGCTCTGCGTCTATTCCTTCGTGCATCGCGGAACGCCGGAGAAGCCGGGCTTGGTGCTCGGACTCGACCGCGGCGGCGCCTGCCGCGGCATCGCCTTCCGCGTCGCCGAGAAGAACCGTGCCGAAGTGGTCGCATATTTGCGCGCACGCGAGCAGGTCACCTCGGTCTATCGCGAGGTGATGCGCTCGGTGTGGCTGGAGAACGATGCACGCCAGCGCGTCGCCGCTCTCGCTTACGTCGTCGACCGCGGTCATGTGCAATATGCCGGCCGCCTCTCGCTGGCCGAGCAGCACCGCCATGTCGTCCAGGGCCACGGCCAGTCCGGCGCCAACCGCGACTACGTCACCGCGACGGTGAAGGCGATCGAGGCCGAAGGCTTTCGCGACACGCAGCTGCATCAGCTTGCATTGATGCTGCACGGTGATGCGCATTCCCTGCACGCGGCGGCTCGGGACCAGGATCGGGAAAGCCGCTAAAGCATGCCCCGGAAAAGTGCGAAGCGGTTTTCCGGAAAGATCATGCGTAAACAACAACCTAAAGCGCGATGAAGATTCATCCCAATCTCATCGCGCTTTAGCCGGTCGGCGCGTAGCTCGGCGCCGAGCCGATCAACTGCTCCTGCTCCTTCCGTCCTGCTTCGACGAGCCGGGCGGTCGCGTCCTCGATCGCCGCTTGCACGCGTGCGAGAAACTCGTCCTTCGGCAGGCCCGGCGGCAACGGTTCGAGAAACTCGACCACCAGCGTGCCCGGATAGCGCATGAAGGTGCGGCGCGGCCAGAACAGGCCGGAATTGAGCGCGATCGGCAGGCACGGCACGCCGCAGGAGGAATAGATCTGCGCAAAGCCGGTCTTGTAGTTGGGCGGCGCGCCCGGCGCGCGGCGCGTGCCTTCCGGAAAGATCACGAGCTGCTTTCCACTGCGCACCGCCTCGCGCGCGCGCCGCGTCATCTCGAGCAGCGCCTTCACGCCGGCGTTGCGGTCGATCGCGATCATTCCGGTCTTGACCAGGAACTGGCCGAACACCGGGATCTGCATCAGCTGGCGCTTGAGGATGAAGATCGGCCGGTGGAAGAAACCGGGCAGCACGAAGGTCTCCCAGAACGACTGATGCTTGGCCACGATCAGCAGCGGTCCTGTCGGGATCTTCTCCACCCCGCGGAATTCCACCTTGATGTTGCAGACCAGGCGCATCAGGACCAGCGTGGCCTTGGCCCACCATTGCGCCACCGTCAGCATGGCGCGCGGCGGCAATGCAAAGGTCGGCAGCGCAACGATCGCCAGACAGACCAGCACGGCGTAGAACAGCACGTTGAATACGAGCGATCGCAGGAAAATCAGGAACATCGATGGTCCGATCAATTGGCCTGCGCGGTGGCGGGCCGCTTCGGTTGCTGACCTGCAGGCTGCTCCGACATCTCAGGCCAAAGGTCAATCCCGAAATCCTCCAGCCGCACCCTGAGCTCGGCCGCAACGTACTTGACGTATTCGGACAGGAGCAGCCGCAGCGTCGAGCCTGAGATCCACCACGGCTCCTCGCGCCATTTTTCGCCGACCACCGCGAACGGGATCAGCGTCGTCCGCGGCATCGCATGCGAGAATTCCACCAGCGCGCGCGGCATGTGATAGTTCGAGGTGACCACGATCAGAGACGTAAATCGGCGTCCCTCGGCCCAGCGCCGCGCCTCCGCCGCGTTGCCGCGGGTCGTGAGCGCGGTGCGGTCGAGGTCGACGCAACAGGTCATGAAGGACTGATTCTCCAGCAAGGTGCGGGAGATGTCGTTCGCCGTCGAGGTCGGATGCACGCCGGAAATCAGGAGCCGCCTGCCGTAGCCGGCAGCCAGCAGCTCCATCGCGTCCGATACCCGCGAGGAGCCGCCGGTCAGGACCACGATGCCGTCCGCCTTGCGATCGGGTACTTTCTCGGCCCCGCGCAATTGCGCCAGGAACGCAATGAAGCCCGCCGCCGCGCCGACGAAGGCGAGCGCGATCGTCGACACGATTGCCGCGCGCAGCCAGCCGCGCGGCAGTTTCGGCGATCGATCGTCGGTCGGCGAGCTCATGCGATGTCGGTGATCCCTTCCCGATCTGATTTTATGACGTTTTGAGGCGAAGTGGAGTCCGGTTTCTTCACCCTCTCCCCTTGTGGGAGAGGGTCGCATAGGCGGCCGCCGGCCGCCGTTCTTAAGAATGCCGATGCTTTGCATCGGCTATGGCGAAAGCGGCGAGACGGGTGAGGGGTTCTCTCCGCGCATTCACCTCGACATTTGTACGCGTGGACAGAACCCCTCCTCCGGCGCTTCGCGCCACCTTCTCCCACAAGGGGAGAAGGGAAGAAAAGAAACTCAATCAACATCATTCAATGTCGCGAACAGCGTTTGGCGCGAGGCGACTGCGGTAATGGCGCCGATCAGGACGGCCTGAACCGCGAGCACGATGTAGCCGGAAGGGCGCAGCGAGAAGGTGCCGAGCAGCGCGGCGAACTGGTCGCCGACGGGAGTCCCGGAAAACCAGCCTGCGATGGACTCGGAGAAGCCGAACATCAGCATGGCGGCACCGCCGCCGATCACGCCGCCCTCCAGGCCCAGCCTGAGGAAATGACGCAGGAAGTGGTTGGCGATGTAGCGGTCGCCGGCGCCAACGAAATGCAGGACCTCGACGATCGGACGGTTCGCCGCCATTGCGCCGCGCGTCGCGAACGACACCGAGATGATGGTTGCGACGATGACGAGCGCGAGGATGCCGAGGCCGGCCAGCACGGTGGCGTTCGTCATCAGGCGCATGCGCTCGATCCAGGCGCGGTGATCGTCGACGCTGGCGCTAGGGGCGACCTGCGCCACGCGCGCGCGCAAGGCGCCGAGATCGAGCGGCGTGCCCGGCTGCACGCGCGCGATGATCATGCGCGGCACCGGCAGATCGTCCATCGACAGGCCGGTGCCGAGCCAGGGCTCGAGCAGCTTGCCGCTCTCGTCCCTGGTGAACGGCTTGACCTCGACGATGCCGGCTTGCGTGCGCATCGCTTCCGCCACGGCGGCGGTGTCGCGGTCGAGATCGCGGCCGGCCTGCGGGCGAACCTGGATGGTGATTTCGCTCGCGACGTCCGACTGCCATTCGGCCGCGGAGGCACTCACCAGCAGCACCGTGCCCGTGGCCATCGAGGCGAGGAACGTCATGATGGCGACCACCGCGAGCAGCGCTCTGCCGTGGATCGAGGCGCGCGGCACGATCGGCGACATGTTGCGCGCCTTGGCCGGAAGCTGCGGACGCTCCTGCCCGAGATCGACCAGCACGCCGCGCTCGTCCAGCCTACTCATAGACGTGCAGCCGTCCCTGGTGCAGCACCAGGCGCCGCGCCTCGTACTGGTCCATCAGGCCGATGTCGTGGGTGGCGATGATGACGGCGGTGCCTGATTTGTTGAGCTCGATGAAGAGTCGCAGCAGGCGGCGGCCGAGCGTCGGATCGACGCTGCCGGTCGGCTCGTCCGCGAGCAGCAGCTGCGGCCGCGAGATCACGGCGCGCGCGATCGCGGCGCGCTGCTTCTCGCCGCCCGACAGGATCGGCGGCAGCGCGTCCATGCGGTCGCCGAGGCCGACCCAGCGCAACAGATCGATCACCTCCTTGCGGTAGCTCGACTCGCTGCGGCCCATGACGCGGAATGGCAGCGCGACGTTCTCATAGGTCGTCATGTGATCGAGCAGGCGAAAATCCTGGAGTACGATGCCGATGCGCTTGCGCAGGTCTGCGATTTCGTCCTTGCCGAGCTGCGAGATGTCGTGGCCGAACAGATTGACGAGGCCCCGCGTCGGTCGATGCGACAGGAACAACAGGCGCAGCAGCGACGTCTTGCCGGCGCCGGACGGTCCGGTGAGAAACTGGAAGGAATGCGCGGGGATCTGGAAGGTGAGGTCGCGCAAAATCTCCGGCCCCAGACCGTAACGCAATCCGACATTTTCGAACCGAACCAAGCTCAGCTCCGTTCGAGAGGAGGCGCGGGCCGCCTTGCGGCGCTCCGCCATACGCGATCAACGGGTTTTGCCGCCGTTATGGTTTCCGGTTCGTTAACGGTCGCCCAGTAGCATAAGGGGCGCCCGGTCTCCGCGACCGTGGCATCGTCAAGACCTTCGTTCATGCATCAAGGCTCGTCCATGCATATCGTCTGCCCCCATTGTATGACATCCTACGCCATCAAGCTCGCGAGCCTTGGGGCGAACGGGCGGGCGGTCCGCTGCTCCCGCTGCAAGGAGACCTGGATCGCCCACGCCGAGGATGCCATCGAGGAGGCGTCCGTTCCGGCCATGGCCGCGGCCAGCCGAGCCGACGATCAGTCCGACCTCGCCGAACAATGGAACTCCTATGCCAAGGACGACGGCGCCACTGATGCGCCCATCGTCGATAGCCCATCGATCGCCAGCGACTGGCCGGACGAGCAGGCCCGCGAAACCGAGGACGAATGGTCGGCAGCGGCCCGGCAGGCCGAAGAGGAGGCCGTCGGCGCGCAGCACCAGTCCTGGTTCCGCAGCCTGTTCCCTCGCCGCGGCGCGCGGGTGAGCCGCCCGGTCGCCACCACGGCTCCGCGCAAATCCTATCTTGGCCTGCCGACCGCCTGCGCCGCGATGGGCGCGCTGGTGCTGGCACTGGTGCTCTGGCGCGGCGATGTGGTGCGGCTGCTGCCGCAGACGGCAGCGTTCTACAAGATGGTCGGGCTCGAGGTGAACTTGCGGGGTCTCGCCTTCAAGGACGTCAAGCTCTCCAGCGAGACCGTGGACGGTAAACAGGTGTTGGTGATCGAGGGCGTCATCGTCGGCGACGGCAAGAAGCCGCTCGACATTCCGCGCTTGCGTTTTGCCGTGCGCGACGCCCAAGGCGCGGAGATCTATGCCTGGAACACGGTGCTGGAGCAGACCGTGCTGCGGCCAGGTGAGCGCGCCTTCTTCCGCTCGCGCCTGGCCTCACCGCCGCCGGAGGGCCGCAACATCGACGTTCGTTTCTTCAACCGGCGCGACATTGCCGGCGGCAGCGTATAATCGCCCCCAGGGGAGGTTGATACCAAGGTTTGTCTCATGCCGAAGATCTTGATCGCCGACGACGAGGATTCGATGCGCGCGCTGGTGGCGCGCGCCATCGCCATGGACGGCCACGAGACCGTCACCGCCCAGGACGGCGCAGAGGCGCTGGAGATCCTGACCCGCGAGGATGGCGCCTTCGACCTGTTGCTCACCGACATCCAGATGCCGGTGATGGACGGCATCGCGCTGGCGCTCTCCGCGGCGCGCGATTTTCCCGACCTGACCATCCTGCTGATGACCGGCTTTGCCGACCAGCGCGAGCGCGCCTCGAACCTGAACGCGCTGGTGCATGACGTCGTGACCAAGCCGTTCTCGGTCGCCGATATCCGCACGGCGGTCGCCGACGCGCTGGCGGCGAAGAAGGGCTAGCGTCGCGGTATCCCCATATCGTGATTGCGAGCGCAGCGAAGCAATCCAGACTGCCGTCGCGGAAAGACTCTGGATTGCTTCGCTGCGCTCGCAATGACGAAAACTGTGGCGCGATCGTAGCCCGCATCAGCGCAGCTAATATGCGGGAACACTGCCCCGGATGTCGCTGCGCTCATCCGGGCTACGAGAACTGAGCCGTCCCTCAAAACTCCTTCAGCAGCCGCTCGAGATAGTCGAGCTCGATCTGCGGCCGCGAAGGATCGCCGAGACGGCGGCGGAGCTCTTCGAGAATACGGCGGACACGCTGCGTATCGATCTCGCCGGGAATCTTGACCGTATAATCGTCGCCATATTCGCGCCCATGCAGCGGCCGGCCGAGCGGATCGGTCTGGTTGCCGCCGCTCTGCTGCCGGCCGGCACGCTGGCCGGGGCCGTCGCCCTGGCCGTCGCCATCGCCCTGCTGCATCGCCTCGGCCATCTTCTGCGCACCCTTGCGCATGGCGTCGAGTGCCTTGCCCTGCGAGTCCACGGCGCCGTCGGCATTACCCTCGCCGAGCTTTGATCCGGCATCGCCCATGGCACCGTCGGCTGCATCCAGGCTGCCGTCATCGCCCTGGTCGCCATCCTGATCGCCGTTCTGGCCGGGCTGGCCCTGCTCGCCTTGCTGACCCTTCTGGCCCTTCTGTGCCTGCTGGCCCTGCTGACCCTTCTGCCCCTTCTGAGTGAGGCCGCGCTTGGCAAGCTCGTCCTGCAGCTTCTTCAGGCGGTCGCGCAGTCCCTGCTGGTCCTGCTGCAGCTCCGACATGGACTGATCGCCCTGCTGCTGCTTGCCGCGCGAGCGGTCGCGCCGGGAATCCTGGCCCTGCTTGAACGTCTTGTCGCGCAATTGCTGCTGCTTGCGGATCATGTCGCCGAGCTCATTGAGCGCCTGCTCCATGTCACTCTCGCCGGACTGCCCCGGCTGCGCCATCTGCAGGCCTTCCAGCATCTGCTGGAGCTGGTCGAGCAACTGCTTGGCCGCATCCTTGTCGCCGGAGCGCGACAGGCGCTCCATCCGATCGATCATGTTCTGCAGATCCTGCTGACGCAGGACCTTGGTGTTCGGATCGAGCGGCCGCGCCAGCTGCTGCGGGTCATTGTTGTTGCGGAACTGCTCGGCGAGCTGGCGCATGAAATCGTTCAGCGCCTGACGCAGATCCTGCGTGAGCTTCTTGATCTCCTCGTCGCTTGCACCGCGCTCCAGCGCCTGCTTCAGCGCCTCCTGGGCCGCGCGCAACGCCTTCTCGACGTCGGAGATCTTGCCGTCCTCGATCGTCACCGCAAGCGCCCACAGGCTCGCCACGACCTCGCGCAAGGCATCGTCGGTACGCGCCGCTTCGAGCTGCCGGGCCACGCTGTGCAGGCCGAGATATTGTCCCGGCTCCGGCGTGAACATCTCGGGCGCGATCATCAGCCCGTCGAGCGCGGCATAGACGTCCGAATTCTTGTTGGCGTCGAGCGCGAGGATGCGGCGCTGCTCGATCAATGCACGGGCCAGCGGCTTGGTGAAGAGCCGCTCGGGCAGGCGCATGTTGAACGGCTCGCTGGCGGCCTCGTTGCCGGCCTCGTCCTTGGCCGTGAGCGTCAGCGTGACCTCGGCGCCGGCATAGGGATCCTCGCTGAGATCCTTCACGGATTGCCCGACGCCGTTGCGGGTGCGCGCATTCGGCAGCGCGAGCGGGAATTTCGGCGGCTGGAACAGCGGCCGCGGCGCCGTCCTGCTGTCGCCATCACCGGCGGCGGCCTTCGGACCATCCTTGGGGCCATCCTTGGCACCATCTTTGGCGTCGGTCGGCCGCGGGGCGAATTTCGCCTCGGCGCCGGTGACGCCGTAATCGTCCTCGATCTTGTAGGAGAGCTGGAGCGCGCCGCGCGCCTGGCGCTCCGGGTCCTTCGCGAGCGCGATCGTCGGCGGACGATCCGGCGTGGCGGCGAAGGCCCATTGCGGCTGGCCGGAGGGCGCCCGGACATGCGCGGTGCCGTCGCCGGAAATCGCGAAATGCCTTTCGTTGGTCCCCTTGGGGCCGGCTTCGGCCGGGGCGACCTCCTTGAGGCCGCCAGAGACGGCGACATCCAAATTGCCGCCGGAGGAGCGCACGATCAGGGTCGAGCCGGCGGGAACGGCAAGCGGGCCGCTGGCGGGCAGCGCCGCGGCTTCCTTGTTGGCGGCCGACAGGATGACCGGCGGCCTGCCGGTGTAGAGCGGCGGCGTGACCCAGGCATCGACGCGAACATTGGCCGGCGCCAGCACCCCGTTCCAGTCGAAGGCGGCGCCAAGGCGCATCGCACGCTCGTCACCCGCGGCAAAGAAGGTCGCGACCAGCATCACCATCACGAGGGCACGCAGCGCCCAGGGGTCGTGAAGCGCGAGCCGGGGCTGCGGCACACCGGCGCGGATGCGCTTGATGGAGGCGAGCGTGCGCTCGCGCTGCGCCTGCCACAGCGCCTGCGCGACCGGGTCCTGTGAGGTCAGCGTGTCCGTGAGCGCGGTGGCCGGGCGGTGCCGGATGCCGGAGCCACGGTCGAGCCGAGCCAGCGCTTCCTCGCGGCTCGGCCAGCGGAAGCGAATCAGCGGGAACAGGGCGGCCGCCGCGATCGCGGCGAAGAGGGCGAGACCGACGGCCCTGGCCGTGAACGGCAGCGCCAGCCAGAGGCCGGCCCAGGACACCACCAGGAACAGGCCGACGACGGTCAGAAGGCGCGCCGCATTGGGCCAGGCACGCTCCCACGCGATGGCATAAGTTGCCCGATCAAGGGCCTGCGCCAGCTTCAGCCGCGACAGCGCATCGCCGTTGCGGATCGGGTCTGACGGCTCGGGGGGGACGCCGTTCAATCAACTCTCCAGGTTGCCCGGTAGAGCAGAGCCTATCACAACGGCAGCACTGAGGCATCCGTTCCCGTACGGGAGCGCCTCCTTTTCCCGCATAACACGAGGACGTGACTGGCCGGGTGCAACCCCGTAATTTCCGCGCGCCAATCTCGAGGGAAACGAAGGAAACGCCATGGACAAGAAGATGCACGACAAGGGCCTGGAAGTCCGCAAAGCTGTGCTGGGCGAGGCCTATGTCAACAACGCCCTGAAGAACGTCGACGATTTCAACCGCCCGTTCCAGGAGATGCTCAACGAATATTGCTGGGGCACGGTGTGGGGCCGCGAGGAGCTGCCGCGCAAGACCCGCAGCATGCTCAACATCGCCATGATCGCGATCCTCAACCGTCAGCACGAGTTTCGCGCGCACCTGAAGGGCGCGCTGACCAACGGCGTCACCCGCGAGGAGATCCGCGAGATCCTGATGCAGGTCGCGATCTATGGCGGCATGCCCGCCGCGGTCGACAGCTTCCGCATCGCGCGCGAGGTGTTCGCAGAGATCGACGGGAAGGCGTGAGACCCAGCGCCAATCTCAACTGTCGTCCCGGGGCGCGCGAAGCGCGAGCCCGGGACCCATAGCAACAGGACGATGTTGCTACGACGACTCGGAGCGGCGCCTTTGCGGGACGATTCCTCCTTGTTGTGGTTATGGGTCCCGGACCGGCGCGCGCTTTAGGGCGCGCTTGTCCGGGACGACATCGGTGTGCGCGTTTTCAACAACCAAAGGGAAACACCATGGACATCGGATTCATCGGGCTCGGAAACATGGGTTTCCCGATGGCGCGGCGGCTGATCGAGGCGGGGCACAGGCTCGTCGTATTCGACACGCGCAAGGAGGTTATCGGCAAGCTGGTCGCGCGCGGTGCCCTTGCCGCGTCGTCGCCGAAGGACGTCGCTGACCAGGCCGAGACCGTCATGGCGAGTTTGCCTTCGCTGCAGGCTTCACTCGACGTCGCAACGGGAGCGAACGGCGTGATCGAGGGCAGGCGCGCCAAACGCTTCGTCGATCTCTCCACCGTCGGCTCGGCAATGGCTGTGAAGATTCACGGGCTGCTCGCCGAGCGCGGCATCGTGCAGATCGACTGTCCCGTCTCCGGCGGCGTCGGCGGCGCCGAGAAGGGCACGCTTGCCGTGATGGTGTCGGGCCCGAAAGCCGAGTTCGAGCTGCTCAAGCCCGCGCTCGAGGTGATCGGAAAGGTGTTCTTCATCGGCGAGAAGCCGGGCGCGGCGCAGACCATGAAGCTCGCCAACAATTTTCTGTCGGCGACCGCGATCGTCGCGACGTCGGAAGCCGTGGTGATGGGCGTGAAGGCCGGGCTCGATCCCGCCGTGATGATCGACGTCATCAATGCCGGCTCGGGCATGAACACCGCGAGCCGCGACAAGTTTCCGCGCGCGGTGCTGCCGCGCACCTTCGACTTCGGCTTCGCCACGGGATTGATGGTGAAGGACGTGCGGCTGGCGCTGGAGGAGATGAAGCAGCTCGGCCTGTCGATGGAGGTCGCCGACGCGGTCGGACGGTTGTGGGAAACGGTGATCAGCGCCGAAGGCGCCGAGTCCGATTTCACCGCGGCGATCAAGCCGATCGAGAAGAAAGCGGGTGTGATCGTAGGCCGAAAAAACTGACGTTCAGCGAAATAGCGCGGTCGTGCTGAATTTACCCGACAGTTCAAGCGGTTTTGCCTGACGACCACGCATCATCGCGAAAGCCCCGGTCTACTGTGCATGGGGTTGTTTTGCAGGTTTTGGTAGCGGCCTCACAGCCACGGCGCCGGCGTGTCCATCGCAATGAGCTGCTCGACCTCCACGCGCGGGCGCACCACGGCGTATTGGTCGCCCTTCACCAGCACCTCGGGCACCAGCGGCCGGGTGTTGTAGGTGCCGGCCTGCACCGCGCCATAGGCGCCTGCGGTCATGATGGCGAGGAGATCGCCGGGCGCGGGCGTCGGCAACGTGCGGTCGAGGGCAAGATAGTCGCCGGTCTCGCAGACCGGGCCGACGACATCGGCCTTGATGGTGGCGGCGCCCTTGGCGGGCTGCTTCACCGCCAGGATGTCGTGATGCGCCTCGTACAGTGTCGGGCGGATCAGGTCGTTCATGGCCGCGTCGATGATGACGAAATTCTTGCCGTCGCCGTGCTTCACATAGATCACCTTCGCGACCAGGATGCCGGCATTGCCGACGATCATGCGGCCCGGCTCGAACATCAGCGTGCAGCCGAGATTGTGGCTGACGCGCTTGACCATGGCGGCATAGGCGGCCGGCGCCGGCGGCGCCTCGCGATCCATGTAATAGGGGATGCCGAGGCCACCACCGAAATCGACGTGGCTGATGTCGTGGCCGTCCGCCCGAAGGGTCTGCACGAATTCGGAGAGGATGCGGAACGCGGTCTCCATGCCGGACAGGTCGGTGATCTGGCTGCCGATATGCACGTCGGTGCCGGTCACCTTGATTCCGGGCAGCTTCGCCGCGCGCGCATAGACCTCGCGGGCATGCACGATCGGGATGCCGAACTTGTTCTCGGACTTGCCGGTGGAGATCTTTGCATGCGTGCCGGCATCGACGTCGGGATTGACGCGGAGCGAGATGCGCGCGGTCTTGCCCATCTCGGTCGCCAGGCGCGACAGCAGCTCGAGCTCCGGCTCGGATTCGACGTTGAGGCAGAGGATGTCGGCGGCGAGCGCCGCGCGCAGCTCTGCCTCGGTCTTGCCGACGCCGGAGAAGACGATCTTGCTGGCGGGAATGCCGGCGGCCAAAGCGCGCTTCAGCTCGCCGCCCGAAACCACGTCGGCGCCGGCGCCGAGCTTGGCCAGCGTCCGCAGCACCGACTGGTTGGAGTTCGCCTTCATGGCGTAGCAGACCAGCACCTTCTCGCCGGCAAAGGCCTCGGTGAAGACGCGGTAATGCCGCTCCAGCGTTGCGGTCGAATAGCAGTAGAACGGCGTGCCGACGGTGGCGGCCAGCTCGGACAGGTTCACCGCCTCGGCGTGCAGCACGCCGTTGCGATAGTCGAAATGGTTCATGGCGCAGGCTCGGTTGTCCCGGCTTATTTCTTGCCGGGAGGTTCGTCCAGGAGCGGGTCGAGAATAAACGATTTCTTCCGGCCCTTGGCCGCCGCGGGCGCAGCATCCGCGCTGGCCGTGGGTTCGAACAGGCTCGGCGCCTTCTGGGCCGCGGTCTCGGGCTCGACGGGTGCGGCGCCGGTGGCTGCGGGGGCGTTGGAGGCGGTCGGCGGCAGATCCAGCGGGCCCTTGCGGCCGCAACCTGCAAGCGCGAGCGCCGTCAGGCTCAAGACAATGATGGCCCACCCCGAGCCGGCCGGGCGAAACTTTGACGTCACGACGAAAATCCCCACTACGCGCGGCGCACCATACAGAGATTGGCGCGTTCTGGCGAGAGCCGGATGACCATGAAACATAAGCGAAATTTTGCCCTCAGCCCAATTTTCGCTCTTTTTCCAGCCGCTTCGCCCAGGCCTTGGCCTGGGACGCCACGTTCTTCGGCGCGGTGCCACCAAAGCTGGTGCGGCTCTTCACCGACGATTCGACCGACAGCACGCCGAGCACGTCCTTGGTGATTTTGGGCTCGATCGCCTGCATCTCCTTCAGCGGCAGCTCGTGCAGTGCAACGCCTCCCTCGGCGGCCTTGGCGACGATGCGGCCCGTGACGTGGTGCGCCTCGCGGAACGGCATCCTCAGCGTCCGCACCAGCCAGTCGGCGAGGTCGGTCGCCGTGGCATAGCCCTCGCCCGCGGCCGCCTTCATCTTGGGTTCGTCCGGAACGAGATCACGGACCATGCCGGTCATGGCGCGGATTGCCAGCGACAGCGCGGCAAAACCCTCCATGGCGCCCTGCTTGTCCTCCTGCATGTCCTTTTGATAGGCGAGCGGCAGGCCCTTCATGACGATCAGGAGGCCGTTGAGCGCGCCGATGACGCGGCCGGTCTTGGCGCGCACCAGCTCGGCGGCATCCGGGTTGCGCTTCTGCGGCATGATCGAGGATCCCGTGGTGAACTTGTCGCTGAGCCGGATCATGCCGACCAGCGGCGAGGTCCAGATCACGATCTCCTCGGCAAAGCGCGACATGTGCACGGCGCAGATCGCGGCGGCCGACAGCGTCTCCAGCACGAAATCGCGGTCGGAGACGGCATCGAGCGAGTTCGCCATCGGGCGGTCGAACAGGAGCGCCTTCGCGGTGGCATGGCGGTCGATCGGGAACGAGGTGCCGGCGAGCGCAGCCGCGCCCAGCGGCGATTCGTTCAGGCGCTTGCGGGCGTCCTGGAAGCGGCCGCGGTCGCGCGCCGCCATCTCGACATAAGCCAGCAAGTGATGGCCGAACGTGACGGGCTGCGCCGTTTGCAGATGCGTGAAGCCGGGCATCACGGTTGCGGCGTGCTCCAGCGCGCGGTCCACCAGGGCCTGCTGGAACGCGGCGAGCGCGGCATCGGTCTCGTCGATGACGTCGCGGACGAACAGACGGAAGTCGGTGGCGACCTGGTCGTTGCGCGAACGCGCGGTGTGCAGCCTTCCGGCGGCCGGGCCGATCAGCTCCGACAGGCGGCTCTCGACATTCATATGGATGTCCTCGAGCGCGCGCTTGAATTCGAAGCCGCCCTTGCCGATCTCTGACAGGATTGTGTCTAGACCCTTGCCGATATTTTTCGCATCAGAAGCCGTGATGATGCCCTGATTGGCCAACATCGCGGCGTGGGCCTTGGACGCGGCAATGTCCTGGGCGAAGAGGTGACGATCGACGTCGATGGAGACGTTGATCTCTTCCATGATCTCGTCGGGGCGTTCCGAGAACCGGCCGCCCCACATCTTGTTGCTCATGATCCCCTGCTCACGCCTGATTTGCCGCACGTTTGCTGGCCGCGGCCAGCCGTATTAAGAGGCCCCTGATAGCCATATCTGCGACCGGATGACAAACGATATGCTCGACCAGAAGCCCTCCGCCACGCGCCGCATCCCCTTCGTCATCGCCGCCGTGGCGATCGTCGGGCTGGCCGGCTTCGCCGCGCTGTACGGGCTCGGCCCGAGCCGGGCGCCCTTGGGCGATCCGACCTGCAAGGCGGCGGTGGCGACGGCGCAGAAGATCGCCCCGCTCGCCCATGGCGAGGTGGCGGCGCTGACCATGGCAAGCGCCCCGCTGAAGCTGCCCGACCTCACCTTCGAGGATGCCGAGGGCAAGCCGAAGAAGCTGTCCGACTTCCGCGGCAAGACCCTGCTGGTGAACCTCTGGGCCACCTGGTGCGTGCCCTGCCGCAAGGAGATGCCGGCGCTGGACGAACTCCAGGGCAAGCTATCGGGCCCGAATTTCGAGGTGGTGGCGATCAACATCGACACCCGCGACCTGGAGAAGCCGAAAACCTTCCTGAAAGAGGCCAACCTGACCCGGCTCGCCTATTTCAGCGACCACAAAGCCAAGGTGTTCCAGGATCTTAAGGCCGTGGGACGGGCACTGGGCATGCCCACCTCCGTGCTGGTCGACCCTCACGGGTGTGAAATCGCGACGATCGCGGGGCCGGCGGAATGGGCGAGTGAGGACGCGCTCAAGCTGATCCGCGCGGCAACCGGCAAGGCCGCCGCGGCGCTTTAAGGGTTTAGGCCGTCACATTGAGATTGCCGCCGACGCCGGGGGCGACATTGGCGAGCGAGGGCTGGCCGGTGCCGAGCAGCGTCAGGACGGTGGATTTCTCCATATCCGCGTTCTGCTTGGTCAGCGTCGCCGCGATATTCGACTGCAGCGCGCCTTGCTGTGCGGCCAGCATGCTGCTGACCATTGCCATCATGTCCATTACGCGAACCCTCGTACCGGCCGTAACCTAGGCGCGAGAGGTTAACGCGACATGAATTGTCATGGAGCAGTACGGGCAATCGTGTCCCGGACAAGGGGCGGCACGCAAGTGACGCACCGCAGAGCCGGGACCTAGCCTTCAGCGCGCGGTTCCTGGGCCTCGGCTCTGCAGCGCTCCGCGCTGCGTCCGGGGCACAAGGCCACCTTACCGCGTCGGCACCGGCTTGGCGCCGCGGTAGTCGTAGAAGCCGCGCTGGGTCTTGCGGCCGAGCCAGCCGGCCTCGACGTATTTGACCAGCAGCGGGCACGGGCGGTACTTGGAGTCGGCTAGCCCCTCGTGCAGCACCTGCATGATGGAGAGGCAGGTGTCGAGCCCGATGAAATCGGCAAGCTCGAGCGGACCCATGGGATGGTGGGCGCCCAGTTTCATCGCCGCGTCGATCGCCTCGACGTTGCCGACGCCTTCATACAGCGTGTAGATCGCCTCGTTGATCATCGGCAGCAGGATGCGGTTGACGATGAAGGCCGGGAAATCCTCGGAGACCGCGACCTGCTTGCCGAGCTTGCCGACGAAGTCCTTGGCGGTCTCGAAGGTGGCGTCGTCGGTGGCGATGCCGCGGATCAGCTCGACCAGTTCCATCAACGGCACTGGATTCATGAAGTGAATGCCGATGAAGCGCTCCGGGCGGTCGGTGGCGGCGGCGAGGCGCGTGATCGAGATCGAGGATGTATCGGAGGCGACGATCGCCTCCGGCTTCAATACGGCGCAGAGCTCGTGGAAGATCTTGCGCTTGACCTCTTCCTTCTCGACCGCGGTCTCGATGACGAGGTCGCAATCGGCGAGATCGTCCAGCTTCTCGGCTAGCTTGATACGCGCAATCGCCTTGGCCCTGTCGTCCTCGGTGACGGCCTTCTTGGAGACCTGGCGCGCCAGATTGCCGTTGATGGTGGCCATGCCCGACTTGAGGCGGTCGGCCGAAACGTCGTTGAGCACCACGTCGAAGCCAGCGAGCGCCGCGACATGCGCGATGCCATTGCCCATCTGACCCGCGCCGATCACGCCGACCTTCTTGATCACTGCCGCCATATTGTCATCCACCGGAACGGCGCGCGGGGGCGCGCCCTGCCTTTTCCCCTCGAGCCGGGAGGTCCGATTTAATCAGAACCTTGGCTCGAAACCTAGATTGGATCGTCTCCAAGGCGCGCCCACGCCAAAGAAAACGCCTCAGAAACGCAACACCGGCCGGAGTTTATACCTCCGGCCGGTGTTTTCGATGCCTTTTACTTGCCGAGCTTGCCGAGTTCGGCCGTCAGCTCCGGAACCGCCTGGTAGAGATCGGCGACCAGGCCGTAGTCGGCGACCTGGAAGATCGGCGCGTCCTCGTCCTTGTTGATCGCGACGATCACCTTGGAATCCTTCATGCCGGCCAGATGCTGGATGGCGCCGGAAATGCCGACCGCGACGTAGAGCTCGGGGGCCACCACCTTGCCGGTCTGGCCGACCTGCCAGTCGTTCGGCGCATAGCCGGCGTCGACCGCGGCGCGCGAGGCACCGACACCGGCCCCAAGCTTGTCCGCGAGCGGCTCGATGTACTTGGCGAAGTTCTCGCGGCTCTGCATGGCGCGGCCACCGGAGACGATGATCTTGGCCGAGGTCAGCTCGGGGCGATCACTCTTGGCGACTTCCTCACCGACGAAAGTCGACAGGCCCGGATCGGCCGCCGCCGCCACGGTCTCGACCTGGGCGCTGCCGCCCTCGCCTGCTGCGGCGAAGGTGGAGGTGCGGACCGTGATGACCTTCTTGGCGTCCTTCGACTTCACCGTCTGAATGGCGTTGCCGGCATAGATCGGGCGCTCATAGGTATCGGGCGCGACCACCTTGGTGATCTCCGAGACCTGCATGACGTCGAGCAGAGCGGCGATGCGGGGCATCACGTTCTTGAAGCGCGAGGTCGCCGGCGCGACGATGGCGTCATAGCCGGACGCCAGCGACACCACCAGCGCAGCCAGCGGCTCGGCCAGATCGTGCGCGTAGAGGTCGCCATCGGCGAGCAGCACCTTCTTCACGCCAGCGAGCTTGGCAGCGGCATCCGCCGCGGCCTTGGCGTTCTGGCCGGCGACCAGCACCTCGACATCCGCGCCAAGCGCGGCGGCTGCGGTCAGGGCCTTGTTGGTGGCGTCCTTGAGCGATGCATTGTCGTGTTCGGCAATCAGAAGCGTCGTCATCAGAGCACCCCGGCTTCGTTCTTGAGTTTCGACACCAGCTCGGCGACGTCCTTGACCTTGACTCCGGCCTTGCGGCCCGCGGGCTCAGCCGTCTTCAGAACTTCGAGACGCGCGGCGATGTCGACGCCGTAATCGGCGACCGTCTTCTCCGCGATCGGCTTCTTCTTCGCCTTCATGATGTTGGGCAGCGAGGCGTAGCGCGGCTCGTTGAGGCGGAGATCGGTGGTGACGATCGCCGGTCCCTTCAGCTTCACGGTCTGCAGACCGCCATCGACTTCACGCGTCACCTTGAAGTCGGAGCCTTCGACCTCGAGCTTGGAGGCGAAGGTCGCCTGCGACCAGCCGAGCAGCGCGGCCAGCATCTGGCCGGTCTGGTTCGAGTCGTCGTCGATCGCCTGCTTGCCGAGAATGATTAGGCCCGGCTGCTCTTCGTCCGCAACCTTCTTCAGGATCTTGGCGACGGCGAGCGGCTCGACGGTGCCGTCCGCCTTCACCAGGATGCCGCGATCGGCGCCCATGGCAAGACCGGTGCGGATCGTCTCGGACGCCTGCGCAGGTCCAATCGAGACCACCACGACCTCGGTGGCCTTGCCGGCTTCTTTCAGGCGCAGCGCTTCCTCGACAGCGATTTCGTCGAAGGGGTTCATGGACATCTTGACGTTGGCGAGTTCAACGCCCGATCCATCGCCCTTGACGCGGACCTTGACGTTGTAATCGACCACCCGCTTTACCGGCACTAAGACCTTCATCGATCCTCTTTCACTCAATTTGGGAGGGGGGTTATCAACTGGCGCGGAACCTAAAGGCCCGATCTGCCCCGGTCAACGCGCGAACGGGTCTAATTTTGGCCTTCTGAAATGCGCCGAGCGCGATGGGTCAGCGGTTCTGGCCGGGAACCCAGAGCACGTCGCCGGCGCCATTGCCGTTCACGACCCGGCTGGCCACGAAGAGAAAGTCGGACAGGCGATTCATATATTGAATGCCAGCCGCGCTGACCGGCTCGCCCGGCTGGGCCGCCAGTTCCACGATCACGCGTTCCGCCCTGCGGCATATCGTGCGCGCCACATGCAGATGGGCCGCGGCCGGCGTGCCGCCGGGAAGCACGAAGGAGGTCAGCGGCGCGAGCTTGTCGTTGAGCATGTCGATGTCGCGCTCGAGCCGCTCGACCTGGCTCGCCACCACCCGCAGCCGCTCGGCCTTGCCTTCCCGCTCCGGCACGGCGAGATCGGCACCAAGATCAAACAGATCGTTCTGGATGCGGCCGAGCATTGCGTCGAGCTCGGGCATCTCCGCGGTGTAGAGCCTGACCACGCCGATCGCCGCGTTGGTCTCGTCGACGGTGCCATAGGCCTCGATGCGCAGATCGTATTTCGGACGCCGCTCTCCGGTTCCGAGCGCCGTCGTGCCATCGTCACCGGTCTTCGTGTAGATGCGGTTCAGCACCACCATGATCAGCGTCCCATCGCCCAGACCGCGAGCATCGCGACGATGATCGCCACGAACTGAAGCAGCACGCGCCAGCGCATCAGCTTCTGCGAGGTGTTGGGCGAGCCGCCGCGCATCATGTTGATGAGCCCGAGCAGCAGCACCAGCGCCACGGCGCCGGCTGCGGCCGGCAGGATGAAAGTACTCAGAAAAGATGCCATTTGAGGGTAGATAACACCGTGTGCGCCGGTCCGCCATCTCCCCAGCTCGTCATTCCGGGGCGACGCGGCGGGATCGAGCGAAGCGAGACCCGGCGCGTCGAGCCCGGAATCCATCGCGCCACTTGCGCCGCGGCTAGATGGATTCCGGCCTCGCGCTGCGCGCGCCCCGGAATGACAAAGGGGGCTTCGCGAACTGGCTTTTGGGCCAAGAATATCAGATGGTAGCGCGATGATTTTTCGATTTGCGCCCATTGCTTGTTCTCCTGGCCTCTCCCTACGTTCAGAAGGAGACAGCAGCGGCGTAGGTGCCAAGTGAAAGCCATCCGCTACATCTACTGCGTCGCTGAGGACGCGTTCTACACGTTCCTCGCCGATGACGGCTGGGCGATCGCGAGCCACATCGCGCTCTCGACGCTGATGGCGCTGTTCCCATTCCTGATCGTGCTGACCGCGCTCGCCGGCTTCTTCGGCTCCAAGGAACTCGCCGACCAGGCCGCCAGCCTGATGCTCCAGGTCTGGCCCAAGCAGGTCGCCGATTCGATCTCGGGCGAGGTGCATGACGTGCTGACCACCACCCGGACCGGCCTTTTGACCATCGGCGCGGCGCTGTCGGTCTATTTCGCCTCGAACGGCGTCGAGGCGCTCAGGGTGGCGCTCAACCGCGCCTATGCGGTGGTGGAGATGCGAAGCTGGTACTGGCTTCGGCTGGAGTCGATTGCCTATACGATCATTGCGGCCTTCACGGCGCTCGCTATGGCGTTCCTGATCGTGCTCGGTCCGCTCATTATCGAGGCGGCGCGGCGCCACATTCCGCTGTTCGTCGAATCCAACGAGAGCATCCTCACCTGGGTGCGCTACGGCATCTCCATCGGCGCGCTGGTGGTGGCGCTGATCATCCTGCACGCCTGGCTGCCGGCGGGACGGCGCAGCTTCCTGCAGATACTGCCCGGCATCGTCTTCACCATCGTGGCGTCACTGATCTCCAGCATCGTGTTCGGCCAATACCTGGCCCGCTTTGCCAACAACTACGTGACCATGTATGCGGGCCTCGCCTCGGTGATCATCGCGCTGGTGTTTCTGTACTTCATCGCCGCGATCTTCGTTTACGGCGGCGAGCTCAATGCCGCGATCATCAAGTCGCGGCTTCCTCACGGCGTGTCGCTTCAAGCAGCGCAGTCGCTAAAGCCCTCGGAGACACAGGCTTGACCAGGAAGGCGTCGGCCCCGGCTTCGCGCGAGGCGGCCTCGTCCTCGCCGCGGCCGGACACGCCGATGATCGGGATCCGAGCCAGCGGGGTTGGCAGCCTGCGGATCCGCCGGATGGCCTCGATGCCGTCGATGCCCGGCAGCACCATGTCCATTAGCACCGCGTCGAATGCGCCCTGCTCCAGCCGGTTCACGGTGTCCTCACCGCGCCCGATGAACTCGGCGTGATGGCCGAGCTCGGTCAGGATGGTGTTGAGCACGACGCGGCCGAACGGATTGTCCTCGACGCTGAGAACGCGAAGCGCAGCGGCCGCCTCGGGCTCGCTACCGTCCTTTGCCTTGCGGGTCTTGCCCCGTCCCGCCAAGTCCAGCGACACCGTCAATGTGAAGGTGGCGCCGCCACCGCGGCGCGGAGCGACATTGATGTCGCCGCCCATCGCCCGCGCCAATTGCTTGACCGAGGAGAGCCCCAAGCCGGCGCCGCCGAAGCGTGCGGCGATGGTGACATTGGCCTGGGTGAACGGGCGGAAAAGCCGCTTGATCTCGGCCATGGTCAGGCCGATGCCGCTGTCGGACACGGCGAAAGCGACGCCGACCCTGCCCTTTGCTTTGCCTTTGGCGGGACGCCACGGCTCGACGGCGAGGGCTACTCCGCCCTGGTCGGTAAATTTCACGGCGTTGTCGATCAGGTTCTCAAGCGCGGCGCGCAGGCGGACGGAATCACCGACCACGAGCCCTGGGATCTTGTCGGCGATCTCGACCTTGGCCTGGAGACCTTTGGCCGCGGCGCGGCCGGCCAGGGAATCGCCGGCGGTGCGGGCGAGCGCCTTGAGATCGAACAGATCCTGGCGCGGCGTGCTGCCGCCCTTCTCCGTTCTGGCAGCATCCACGAACAGCGTGGCGAGGCTCGCCAGATGCTCGGCGCCGGCCTTGATGGTGTCGGCCCAGCGCCGCTCCCGCTCGCCGAGATCGGAGGTCGCGAGCAGGTCGCTGATCGCGAGAATGCCGGTCAGGGGGGTGCGGACCTCATGGGCAAACGCGGCCAGCGCCGCCTGGACGACATCAGGCGCAGCCGCCTTGGTGCTGCGCTTGCGCAACTGGCCGGCCGCCTTGGGCCGCTTCCGAAGCGGCCGCCGCCTGGACGTCCGGGTGGTGCGCACTGGACGCGTCTTCGCCGCCATGAATCCCCTTCGAAGTACCCTCTTCGAACCCCGCGCTGGCCAAGCATGGCACGGAGGAACGCCCGGAGTCACGGCGACGTTTCGCTAACCCCCAGAGAAACTTAACCTAATCCCACTAGCCGGCGGATCGCGGCAGGCGTGAGGCCGGCCGCGCGCAATTCGCGCAGACCGGTCGAGCGGCCCGATTTCGACAGCTTCCGACCCGCCTCATCGCGAATCAGCCGGTGATGGCGATAGGCCGGCTCGGGCAGGCCGAGCAGAACCTGGAGCAGGCGGTGCACCGCGGTGGCGTAAAACAGGTCCTGCCCCCGCACGATCTCGCTGGCGCCCTGGAGCGCGTCGTCGACGACCACCGAGAGATGGTAGCTGGTCGGCGTCTCCTTGCGGGCCAGGATGACATCGCCCCAGGCCTCCGGCCGCGCCGGCACCACGCCGCGCGCGCCGTCCGGCCCCTCGCCGAGCTCGTTCCAGCTCACGCCTGGGGCGTGACGGCAGGCGGCCGCCATGTCGAGCCGCAGCGCATAGGGCGCGCCCGAGGCGATCAGCCGCGAGCGCTCGTCAACCGACAGCGATTTGGCCTCGCCCGGATAAAGCGGCGCGCCGTCGGGATCGCGCGGCCACGGCCCGTCGGCCTCGCGCGCCGCGACCAGCCTTGCGATCTCGGCCCGACTTTCGAAGGCGGGATAGACGAGACTGAGCGCAGACATCTTGTCCAGCGCAGCGCGATAATCGGCGAGATGCTCCGACTGCCGCCGCACCGGCGTCTCCCAGGCAATCCCGAGCCAGGCGAGATCCTCGTAGATCGCCGTCTCGAACTCCGGCCGGCACCGCGTCACGTCGATGTCCTCGATCCGCAGCAACAACCGCCCGCCCGTCTTTCGCGCACGATCGAAGTTGAGCAGCGCGGAATAGGCGTGGCCGAGATGCAGGAAGCCGTTCGGGCTCGGGGCGAATCGGAAAACGGGTGGTGCCATCACATGAATCTCGTCATGGCCGGGCTTGTCCCGGCCATCCACGTTCTTCGGTACCACAGACCGATGGTGTCAACGTCACGAACAAACACCACGATCACCGCTCATGCTACACAGTGCCTCGCGGTGAGAAAGACGTGGATGGCCGGGACAAGCCCGCCATGACGCTGGAGAGAACCCGCCCGCCATGACCATCCACCTCGAAACCCAGTCCGATCTCGAAGAGGCCGTCCACACGCTGATCAAGCGCGATCCGCGGCTCAAGCCCGTGCTCGAGATCGCGGGCATGCCGGCGTTGCGGCGGCGCGAGCCCGGGTTTACGGGGCTCGCGCACATCGTCTGCGGGCAGCAGCTCTCCACCGCGAGCGCCGCGGCGATCTGGGGGCGGCTGTCGGCCGCATTCGATCCGCTCGACCATGACGCCGTGCGCCGCGCCCGCGCCGACCGGCTGGGGCGGCTCGGCCTCTCCGCCGCCAAGATCAAGACGCTCAAGCATCTCGCCCGCGAGATCGCCGCGCAGCGGCTGAATCTCGACGTGCTCGCCGAGGAGGATGCCGACGCCGCGCATCACACCCTGATCGCGCTGCCCGGCATCGGCCCCTGGACGGCCGACCTCTACTTGCTGTTCTGCCTCGGCCACGGCGATGCCTGGCCGGCCGGCGACCTCGCCGTGCAGGAAGGCATCCGTATCGGCCTCGGCCTCAAGGCGCGGCCGACGGAGAAGCAGATGGCGCCGATTGCCGAGCCCTGGCGTCCGCTGCGCGGTGCGGCGGCGCATCTGTGGTGGAGCTATTACCGCGCGGTGAAGAAGCGCGAGGGCGTGCTCGCGGAATCGGGCTAACCCCGCAGCCGCGCGCGGTCGGTCCGGGCGCATTCGGCGACGAATTCGATTACGGCGCGCACCGCCGGCAGCTCGACGAGGTCGGGATGGGCCAGCAGCCAGAGATCCGCAACGCTGGCGAGCTTCTGCGGGGCGACGCGCACGAGATCGGAATAGGCTTCGGCGACGAAGCACGACAGCGCGGAGATTCCGATGCCGGCGCGGACCGCCGCCAGCATGTCCCCCTGGGACGAGCAGCGCATCGCCACCCTTGCCTGCCGCATGACGACGTCGCTCCAGCGCGCAAGCTGCGCATTGGACGTCTGGTCGGCGAAGCCGATGACGCTGTGCTCCTTCCAATCGCCGCGCCTTTCCGGCAGGGACCGCCCGGCGGCATAATCGCGCGAGGCATAGAAGCCGGTGCCGAGACGGCCGATCTTGCGGCCGACCAGGTTCTCCTCCCCGGTATCGAAGGGCCGCAGCACCACGTCCGCCTCACGCCGGCGCACGCTCGCCGGAAATGGATGGGTGATGATCTCGAGCTGGATATGATCGTGCGCGCGCAGGAAGGCTGGCAAGCGCGGCATCAGCCAGTGCGAGGCCAGCGTCGCGCCGATCGACAGCTTGACGATGCCGCGCGCCTTGTGTCCACCCGCCGCCACTGCGGTTTCGGCCCGCAGCGCTGCGGCCGCCATGGCCTCGGCGTGCTCGCGCAAGGTCCGTCCATCCGCGGTCAGCGCCAGGCCATCGGCAGCCCGCGCCACCAATCTGGTGCCGAGCTGGGCTTCCAGCGCCGCGATCTTGCGGCTGACGGTGGGATGGCTGGTGTGCAGGCGGCGGGCGGCGGCGGTGAAGCTGCCGGTATCGGCGACCGCGACGAAGGTCTTGCAAAGGTCCCAATCCATCGGCGGCCCTGTTCATACCTGAATGATCGTCCGTTCATTATTGAACGGCCCGGGCGGCGCCGTCCAACCTTATAATGGGATCAAATCCGCGGCCACGGGCGGCCCATCCGCCCGCGCGACAATCAATACGGAAACGCCTCGTCATCCGCCCGCCGGCGGGGCCGCGTTTCGGGAGGACATGATGGCACTGCCCAATCTCTTGAAGGATTCGCTCGAGCTGCCCGTGGTCGGCTCGCCGCTGTTCATCGTCTCCGGCCCGGAACTGGTGATCGCCCAGTGCAAGGCGGGCGTCGTCGGCTCCTTTCCCGCGCTCAATGCCCGTCCGGTCGAGAAGCTCGGCGAATGGCTGAGCCGGATCGAAGACGAGCTCGGCGAGTACAAATCGCGCAATCCCGGCAAGAAGGTCGCGCCCTACGCCGTCAACCAGATCTGCCATGCCTCCAACGACCGGCTGATGAAGGACATGGAGACCTGCGTCAAGCACAAGGCGCCGATCATCATCACCTCGCTGCGGCCGCCGGCGGAGATCGTCGAGGCCGCGCATTCCTATGGCGGACTGGTGTTCCACGACGTCATCAACGTCAAGCACGCGCGCAAAGCGGCCGAGCAGGGCGTCGACGGCCTGATCCTGGTCTGCGCCGGTGCGGGCGGACACGCCGGCACGCTGTCGCCCTTTGCGCTGGTGCGCGAGGTCAAGCAATGGTTTGACGGCGCCGTCCTGCTGTCGGGCGCGATCAGCGACGGCTATGGCATCGCCTCGGCGCTGACGCTGGGCGCCGACCTCGCCTATATGGGCACGCGCTTCATCGCGACGCAGGAAGCCAATGCCGACCAAGCCTACAAATCGGCGCTGACGCAGCACGCCGCGCACGACATCGTCTACACCAACCTGTTCACCGGCGTGCACGGCAATTATCTCGGTCCGTCGATCGCTGCCGCCGGCCTCGATCCGGACAACCTCCCCGCCGCCGACAAATCGAAGATGAATTTCGGCTCCGGCGGCAACATGAAATCCAAGGCGTGGCGCGACATCTGGGGATCGGGCCAGGGCATCGGCCAGATCACCGATGCCCCGCCCGTCGCGGAGCTCGTCGACCGCATGAAGCGTGAATTCGATCAGGCGAGGCAGGATTTCCTGATGCGCGTCAGCGCCTGACGTCTCCAACTGACAAGACAAACGGGAGGATATCATGAAGCTGGCAGCCGCACTGATCGGTCTGTCCCTGCTGGCACTCGCCACGGACAGCGCCCACGCCGAAGGCACGGAGATCCGGATCGGACAGACCCTGCCCTATAGCGGCCCGGCCTCCGGCTTCGGCGCGATCGGCCGCACGCAGGAGGCGTTCTTCGAGAAGATCAATGCCGAAGGCGGCATCAACGGCCGCAAGGTCAAGTTCATCACGCTGGACGATGCCTACTCGCCGCCGAAGACGGTCGAGCAGACCCGCAAGCTGGTGGAGCAGGACGAAGTGCTGATGCTGTTCGGCTCGCTCGGCACCGCCACCAACAGCGCCGTGCATCGCTACCTCAACGGCAAGAAGGTGCCGCAGCTGTTCGTGCTTTCCGGCGCGACCAAATGGGCCGATCCGCAGAAATATCCATGGACCATGCCCGGCATGGCCGCCTATGAATCCGAAGGCGTGGTCTATGCCAAGCACGTGCTGCGCACCAAGCCGGGCGCCAAGATCGCCATCCTCTCCCAGAACGACGATTTCGGCCGCGACTACGTCGCCGGCTTCAAGCGCGCGCTCGGCGACAAGGCTGCCGGCATGATCGTTGCGGAAGCGACCTACGAGACCAGCGCGCCGACGATCAGCTCGCAGCTCTCGACCCTGAAGGCATCGGGCGCCGACGTGCTGTTCGGCGTCGTGCTCGGCAAGTTCACCTCGCAGATGATCAAGGGCGTCGCCGAGCTCGGCTGGAAGCCCGAGCTGTTCTTCGTGCCGACCTCGGCCTCGTCGATTTCGTTCCTGGAGCCGGCCGGGCTCGACAACGCCGTCGGCCTGATCTCGTCGAGCAACCAGAAGGACACGATGGACCCGCAATGGGCCAGCGATCCCGGCGTGAAGGAGTATTTCGCCTTCATGAAGCAGTACATGCCGAACGCGGATCTCTCCAACTCCAACTATGCGGCCGGCTACCATTACGCGACGCTGCTGATGACGGTGCTGAAGGCGTGCAAGGACGATTTCAGCCGCGACAACATCATGCGCCAGTCCGCCTCGCTGAAAGAGGTGAAGCTGCCGCTGCTGCTGCCCGGCATATCCGTCAGCACCGCCGCCGACGACTATCTGCCGTTCCAGCAGCTGCAGCTGCGGCGCTTCAACGGCAAGAGCTGGGTCGGCTTCGGCGACGTGCTGGACGATCGCTGACTCCAACGGAATGGGAATGACCATGATCATCAGCGGCGAACGCCGGATCGGCCATGACGAGATCCAGGCGCGCATCAGACGCGCGGCGAGCGGGCTGCGCGCCCTCGACCTTGCCGCAGGCGCACCGGTTGCCATGATGCTGCGCAACGACTTCGCCTTGTTCGAGGTGGTCGCGGCCTCGGCCGCACTGGGCAGCCCCGTGGTGCCAATCAATTGGCACCTGAAGGCCGAGGAGGTCCGCTACATCCTGACCGACAGTGGCGCGAAGATCCTGATCTGCCACGCCGACCTGCTGCCACAAATCCGCGGCGGCATTCCGGAGGATGTCCGCCTGCTCGTGGTCGCAACACCGCCCGAGCTGGCGGCGACCTTCGCCATTCCCCGTGAGCTGACCGAGATCTCTTCGGGCCTGACCGATTGGGACCGCTGGCGCGACGGCCACACGGAAACAGAGGAGCCGCCGCGCCGGGCCGCGGCGATGATCTACACGTCGGGGACCACAGGCATGCCGAAGGGCGTGCGGCGCATGCCGATGCCGCCGGAGCAGGCCGCCGCCTCGGAGCGCGTCGGCGCGATCGCCTACGGCATCAAGCCGCGCGAGGACCAGGTCGTGCTGATCAACGGTCCGATGTATCACTCGGCGCCGCATTCCTACGGCATGATGGCCTTCCGCAACGGCTGCACCATCGTGCTTCAGCCGCGGTTCGACGCCGAGGAGCTGCTGGCGCTGATCGAGCGCCACCGTGTGACGCATATCCACATGGTGCCGACCATGTTCGTGCGCCTGTTGCGCCTGCCCGAAGCGGTCAGGCAGCGCTACGACCTGTCGTCGCTGCGCTTCGTCGTGCACGGCGCGGCGCCCTGCCCGCCCGAGGTGAAGCGGGCGATGATCGAGTGGTGGGGACCGGTCATCAACGAATATTTCGGCTCGACTGAGACCGGCATCCCGGTCTGGCACTCGGCCGAAGAGGCGCTGAAGAAGCCCGGCACGGTCGGCCGCGCCATCGAAGGTGGCATCGTCAAGATCTTTCGCGACGACGGCAGCCTCTGCGATGCTGGTGAGGTCGGCGAGATCTACATGCGCCAGACCGCGGTGCCGGATTTCGACTATCACGGCAAGGCGCAGGCGCGCGCCGAGGCCGGGCGCGACGGTCTCGTCAGCGTCGGCGATGTCGGCTATCTCGATGAGGACGGCTATCTGTTCCTCTGCGACCGCAAGCGCGACATGGTGATCTCGGGCGGCGTCAACATCTATCCCGCCGAAATCGAGAACGTGTTGATCGCGATGCCCGGCGTGCGCGATTGCGCCGTGTTCGGCATTCCGGACGCGGAATATGGCGAGCGGCTGTGCGCCTGCATCGAGCCCGACAGGGCCGAGCAGCTCTCCGCCGCCGCGGTGCAGGCTTATCTGCGCGAGCGTCTGGCCAACTTCAAGGTGCCGAAGGAGGTCAAGTTCCTGGATGCGCTGCCCCGCGAGGCAACCGGAAAGATCTTCAAGCGCAAGCTGCGCGACCCCTATTGGGCGGACCGGAGGCCGGGCGGCGATTAAGTCGTCCTCCGGCCGCGTCCGCACGTGCGGAATTCCGGGCCATATTCCGTCCGGGCAGGGCCGCATGCCGGCCTCGCTCAGGTCCGCGGCTTTTGGCGGTCGGCGAAACCGTATAGCGTTCGATCTCTGAGGAAACGCCGCGAAGACGGCCATGAGGTCGCGCATGCTGGACCGGACGCAGGATATTTCCATCGCCGCACAGGCGTGGCTCGACGACTTCGAGCGCACCTTAAGCAGACCTGATCCCGCGACGCTGGGCCCGCTCTTCCTCGCCGACGGCTTCTGGCGCGACGTGCTGGCGCTGAGCTGGAACCTGCAGACCATCGCGGGCCGCGATGCGATCGCGCAGGAGCTTGCGGCGCGCGCGCCCAAGGCGGCGCCCAGCAATTTCAAGATCGCGCCGAACCGGGCGCCGCCGCGCTGGGTGACGCGCGCCGGCACCAACAACATCGAAGCGATCTTCAATTTTGAGACCGCGCTCGGCCGCGGCAGCGGCATTGTCCGGCTCATTCCCGACGGCCCTGACGACAGCCTGAAAGCCTGGACGCTGCTCACCGCGCTCGACGAATTGAAAGGCTTCGAGGAACAGCTCGGCACCTCGCGGCCGCGGGGGCAGGCCTATTCTCGCGACTTCCGCGGGCCGAACTGGCTCGACCAGCGCAACGCTGCGCGCGCCTATGCCGACCACGATCCGGCCGTGCTGGTGGTCGGCGGTGGCCAGGCCGGGCTCGCGATTGCCGCGCGGCTGAAGCAGCTGAACGTCGACACCCTGATCGTCGATCGCGAGATGCGGATCGGCGACAATTGGCGCAAGCGCTATCACGCGCTGACCCTGCACAACCAGGTGCAGGTGAATCACCTGCCCTATATGCCGTTTCCGCCGAACTGGCCGGTCTATATCCCCAAGGACAAGCTCGCCAACTGGTTCGAGGCCTATGTCGATGCGATGGAGCTGAACTTCTGGACCGGCACCGAGTTCGAGGGCGGGGCCTATGACGAGGCCAAGGGCCACTGGACCGTCACGCTGCGGCGCGCCGACGGCAGCAAGCGCACCATGCATCCGCGCCATGTGATCATGGCGACCGGCGTCAGCGGCATCGCCAACATTCCCGACATTGCGACCCTCGACAATTTCAAGGGGACGCTGGTGCATTCCAGCGGCTACGAGGACGGCGAGAACTGGACCGGCAAGCGCGCCATCGTCCTCGGCACCGGCAACAGCGGTCACGACATCGCGCAGGATCTTCATTCCAGCGGCGCCGAGGTGACGCTGGTGCAGCGCTCGCCCACACTCGTGACCAATATCGAACCGTCGGCGCAGCTCGCTTATGCGACCTACAACGAGGGCACGCTAGAGGACAACGATCTGATTGCGGCCTCGATGCCGACGCCGCTCGCGAAGAAGACGCATGTGATGCTGACCGAGCAATCCAAGCAGCTCGACAAGGAGCTACTCGACGGCCTCGCGCGCGTCGGCTTCAAGCTCGATTTCGGCGAAGCCGGCACCGGCTGGCAGTTCAAATACCTCACCCGCGGCGGCGGCTATTACTTCAACGTCGGCTGCTCCAACCTGATCGTCGAGGGCAAGATCAGCCTCAGGCAGTTCTCCGACATCGAAAGCTTCAACGCTGAGGGCGCGCGGATGAAGGACGGCTCGATCATTACCGCCGACCTGGTCGTGCTCTCGACCGGCTACAAGCCGCAGGAATATCTGGTGCGCAAGCTGTTCGGCGACGGCATCGCCGACCGCGTCGGGCCGATCTGGGGTTTTGGCGACGGCTTCGAGCTGCGCAACATGTATGCGCGCACCAGGCAGCCCGGCCTCTGGTTCATCGCCGGGAGCCTGGCGCAATGCCGGATCAACTCGAAATATCTGGCGCTGCAGATCAAGGCGATCGAGGAAGGGATTTTGGCACGAATATAGCTACAGCCGTCATTCCGGGGCGCGCGAAGCGCGAACCCGGAATCCATCTAACCACAGAGTATGCTGCCCAATGGATTCTCAGATGCGCAATTGCGCATCATGGTCACGCTTCGCGCGCCCCGGAATGACAAGAGGAGAGATCAATGCCAGCCATTCTCGGCACCGGCGAGCACCGCTACCGCGTCGTCGACAACTTCGCGAAATTGCCGGACGGCTGGCAACTCACCGACGTCGCCTCGGTCGCGGTCGACAGCAAGGACCGCGTCTACGTCTTCAACCGCGGCGCCCACCCGATGGTGGTGCTGGACCGCGACGGCAATTTCCTGCGCAGTTGGGGCGAAGGACTGTTTTCCCGCGCGCACGGCCTGCACATCGACGCCGACGACAATCTCTATTGCACCGACGACGGCGACCATACCGTGCGCAAATGCACCGCCGACGGCAAGGTGCTGCTGACGATCGGCATCCCGGCAAAGCCGGCGCCGTTCATGAGCGGCGAGCCGTTCCACCGCTGCACCCACACCGCGCTGTCGCCGAAGGGCGAGATCTACGTCTCCGACGGCTATGGCAATGCGCGCGTGCACAAATTCACGCCCGACGGCAAGCTGATCAAGAGCTGGGGCGAGCCGGGCACTGATCCCGGTCAGTTCAATATCGTGCACAATATCGCCACCGATGCCGACGGCTGGGTCTATGTCGCCGATCGCGAGAACCACCGCGTCCAGGTGTTCGACGGCGAGGGCAAATACGAGACGCAGTGGAACAATCTGCACCGACCCTGCGCGCTGTGCTATTGCGGCGGGGCCAAAAGCCCGACCTTCGTGATCGGCGAGCTCGGCCCCGGCCTCGCCATCAACCGCAATGTACCCAATCTCGGCCCGCGGCTGTCGATCGTGGACACCAAGGGAAATCGCATCGCGCGGCTCGGCGGCGAGGAGGGGCCGGGCGTCGCCAGCGGCATATTCCTGGCGCCGCACGGCATCGCGCTGGACTCGAAGGGCGATATCTATGTCGGCGAGGTCGGCGTCACCAATTGGGAGACCAGCTTTCCGGACGAGGAGATGCCGGCCGCGGTGCGCGCGACGCGCTGCCTGCAGAAGCTGGAGCGGGTACGGGAGTAGCTGCCATGGCAACGGCAGCCCATGCTGGGGCGGTTCCGCGCGCCCCCTGGATCGCGGCTTTTTGAGCACGTTTGCCACCCCGCCGCCGCATTGCTTGCGCTTGAATAAGTCGCTCAACGGGCTTCACAATCCCGTCACGCTGCATGTAGTATGTCACTACATGCTGCTTCGCAGCGTATATTGGAGGCCGGGAGCGTTACTTGAACGCACATGTCTCGCAAGGCAGTTGGCCGGTGTTGGTGCTGAATGCGGACTTCCGGCCGCTGAGTTACTACCCACTGTCGTTGTGGTCGTGGCAAGACGCGATCAAGGCGGTGTTCCTCGACCGCGTCAACATCGTCGCACATTACGATCAGGCGGTTCGAAGTCCCACGCTCGAAATGCAGCTGCCCAGCGTCGTCTCGCTCAAATCCTTCGTCAAGCCGACCACCCACCCCGCCTTCACCCGCTTCAACGTCTTCCTGCGCGATCGTTTCGCCTGCCAATATTGCGGCTCGCCCGAAGACCTCACCTTCGATCACATCATCCCGCGCAGCAAAGGCGGCCAGACCACCTGGGAGAACGTGGTCGCGGCGTGCTCGCCGTGTAATTTGCGCAAGGGCAATCTCACACCGGCGCAGTCCAAAATGTTTCCGCGCCAGACCGCGTTCGCGCCCACCGTGCACCAGCTCCACCGCAACGGCCGGCTGTTTCCGCCGAACTATCTGCACGACAGCTGGCTGGACTATCTGTACTGGGATACGGAGCTGGATCCGTAGGTGCGAGCCAGCGCGCTCTGCTACCCCCGCTGCAACGCCAGCGTCACGCCGCCGAGCGTGAGCGCCATCGCCGTCCATTCGCGATAGCCGAGCGGCTCGCCGAGAATGATCGCCGCTGAGACGACGCCGATCACGGGCACGATCAGCATGCCGGTCGACGCCGTGGTTGGGGGCAGACGGCGCAGCGTCTCGAACCAGGTGACGTAGCAGAGGCCCATCGGCACCAGCGTCATGTAGACGAAGCAGCCGAGCCCCAGCGGAGTGATGGCGGTGACGTCAGGGCGCTCGAACAGCACGCCGAGGACCAGCATCGTGGCGCAGCCCAGCCCGACCTGCCAGGCGACGACGACCAGCGGCGGCATCGGCAGCGGCTTGCGGTTGAGCACATTGCCGAGCGCGAACAGGATGGCGCAGAGCAGTGCGAGCGCAATGCCGACCAGCTTGTCGGTGCTGAACGCAAGACCGTTGCCGCTCAGGAGCAGCGTGACGCCGGCAATGCCGAGGACAAGCCCGAGAACATCCCGTCGCGCCGGCCGCGTGTGCAGCACCGGCCAGGCGAACAGCATCGCCCAGATCGGCATCGTATAGGCGAGCAGTGCGCCCTCGCTCACGCTCACATATTTCATCGCGACCGTGCCGAGACCCATCCAGGCTAAGACGTTGGTGAAGGTCGCAAACAAGAGGCGCGGCACCGCCTCGCGCGGAACGGCGAAGGATTCCTTCCGGATCAGCACCAGGGTGCCGAGAATGAGCGAGGCGCAAACACCCGCAAGGCCGCGCGCGAACAAAGGCGGCCATTGCTGCAGCAGCAGCTTCATCAGCGGCCAGTTCAACGCCCAGCCGAACGCCGTTACGCACAGGCAGAGAGAGCCGATCGTCCTGTCGCGTCGCGCCGTGTCCATACCCAGCGCTTAGCAGGCCAGCGCCGGCCGCTCCACCTCGCCTGGTGCATGCGGGCCATCGCGGAGCAAGGAACCCGAAGCTCCCACGACCGTTCAGACCGTGGGCCAGGCATGCTCGCCTGCGCACGTTCCGCCATACGCATGTTTCGGATGGCAATATACCAAATGAGGGAAGGCCATGCCCACAGCCGAGCACGATCACGTCTACAAGATCCTGGACCTCGTCGGATCATCCGAGACCTCGATCGAGGATGCGATCAAGAACGCCATCAGCCGCGCCTCCAAGACCGTTCGCGAAATAAGATGGTTCGAGGTCGTGCAAACGCGCGGCCATGTCGAGAACGGCGCCGTGCGTCATTTTCAGGTGACGCTGCGCGTCGGCTTCACGTTGGAAGGATGAGACGTCAGGCCGCCCATCGCGCGGCGACACCACCATGAAAGCGGGCCGACGAGAGTGGAACTCGATGTCGGCCATGTTCCCGGTCGAGTACAGACCCCGCACAATCATCGCGGATATTGCAACAAGCCGTTAAGGCGAAAGTGAGAGGTTTGCTCCGATTTGGAGCAAGCCTGATGGTCACAAGCCGCGAACTCGGCAAGACGCGCCTTCCGCTCTGGGCGGCCGGATTCGTCGTGCTGACTTGCGTGGCTATCCTCGGCCTGAGTGCGTGGCGCGAATGGGAGGCGCGCAACGCCGATCTGAGGAACGCCGAAATCGACGTCACCAACCTCGCTCAGTCGCTGATCCAGCACGCGGACGACACGTTCGAGCTTGCCGATACGATTCTCGTCGGGCTGGTCCACCGGCTCGAGATCGACGGGATGGGCCCGGACACGATCATGAAGCTCCAGGCCTATCTGCCCACCCGCAAATCATCGGAACGCATCCGCGGCATCTTCATCTATGATGCGACCGGCCGCTGGCTCGCCACGACGGAGCACCTCGATTTCTCCAAGCTCAACAACAGCGACCGTGAATATTTCCAACGCCATCGCGATTCTACGGACACGGGCACGCTGATCGGGCGACCCGTCAAGAGCCGCTCCGGCGGTCAGTGGATCGTCACCGCATCCCGCCGGATCAACGATTCCGACGGCGGCTTCGCCGGCGTCGCCCTGCTCACGATCGACGTCAGCTATTTCGTCAAATTCTACGAGCGGTTCGACATCGGGCCGAACGGCTCGGCATCTCTGCTCAACGACAGCGGCATCATGCTGGCGCGCAGCCGTGACGAGAGCGGCGCCTTCGTCGGACGCGACCTGTCCGATGCGCCCTTGTTCAGAAGCTGGAAAAGCCGCCCCGCCGCAGCGGTCTATTACTTCAAATCGCCGCTCGATGGCGCGGAGCGGCTGAGCTACTACCAGCGCAGCAGCCGCTATCCCCTGATGGTGCTGGCGAGCAAGTCGCAGGCTGACGTGCTCGCCCCCTGGCGACGCGCGGCAGCAGCACGCATGAGCTTCGTCCTCGGACTCGTCCTCTTGATCGCGGTGATCGGCTACTATCTGGTCCGTCAGTTGCTGCAGCGGCAGCGCACGGCACAGGCCCTGGTCGCCAAGGAAGCCAATTTCCGCCTGCTGGCCGAGCAATCCAGCGACATGGTGACCCGCATCGGGCTGAATAACCGGTTGCTCTACGTCTCTCCCTCCTGCGCGCGCATCACCGGCTGGTCGGCCGAAGAACTGATGGGCACCTCGGCCCTGGCCGGCATTCACGCCGACGACATGGAACGAGTTGAGCAGGCCATCGCCGCGCTGAAGAATGGCGAGGCGGAGGAAGCGCGGTTCGTCTATCGGCAGCGTCATCGCGACAAAGGCGAGATCTGGGCCGAGGCGGCGCTACACGTCACCGTGGCGTCCGACAGCGGCGTGATCGACGGCGTCGTCGCGGTCGTGCGCGACATGACCGAGCAGAAGGATCTTCAGGACAGGCTCGCCTCGCTGGCAATCACTGACGGTCTCACCGGCCTCGCCAACCGTCGCGCCTTCGACGACCACCTTGCCGACGAATGGGCGCGGGCTCGGCGCGACGGAACCCAGCTCTCGCTGCTACTGATCGATGTCGATCATTTCAAGAAATTCAACGATCTCTATGGGCATCTGGCGGGCGACGCCTGCCTGCGCGCGCTGGCCCGGATTTTATCCGCCCAGGCCAGGCGTCCGGCCGACCTCGCGGCGCGCTATGGCGGCGAGGAATTCGCCGTGCTGCTGCCGAACACCGGTCCTGAAGGCTGCGCCGAGGTCGGCGAAGCGATTCGCCAGGCGCTGCTCGATCTCGCCATGCTGCACGCGCAAAATCCGCCTTCGCGGCTGGTGACTGCGAGCATCGGCGGCGCCGCGGCTCTTCCGTCCCAGACCGCGATGGACTCTAGTACGCTGGTCGCCGCCGCCGACCGTGCGCTCTACGTCGCCAAGGAGAGCGGCCGAGACCGGCTGGTGATGTCGGGCCAGGTGATAGCATGGCCCGCGAAAAGCGCGTGAGCTGATCGGCCGTCTACGGATTCATAGCACTACGCCAGATGGCACGCCACGAAATGGCCGCCCGCGCCCTCCTTCAGCGGCGGCGCGCTTTCCGCGCAGCGTGGCTGGGCGATCGGGCAGCGGGTGTGGAAGTGACACCCGGAGGGCGGCTTCATCGGGCTCGGCACGTCGCCCTTGAGGCGGATGCGCTCGCGCTTGAGTTTTGGATCTGGCACCGGCACCGCCGACAGTAGCGCCCTGGTGTAGGGATGCTGCGGGTTGCGGTAGAGGTCGCTGGCTTTCGCGAGCTCGACGATGCGGCCGAGATACATCACCGCGACGCGGTCGGAGATGTGCTCGACCACCGAGAGATCGTGCGCGACGAACAGATAGGTCAGGTTCAGCTCGGCCTGAAGGTCCTCCAGCAGGTTGATGACCTGGGCCTGGATCGACACGTCGAGCGCGGAGACCGGCTCGTCGCAGACGATCAGCTTCGGCTCGACCGCGAGCGCGCGCGCGATCACGATGCGCTGGCGCTGGCCGCCGGAGAATTCATGCGGATAGCGCCGCATGTGCTCGGCCTTGAGCCCGACCTTGACCAGAAGCCCCGCAACGCGCTCCTCGCGCTCTTTCGAGGAGGAGGCGAGATTGTGGATGGTAAAGGCCTCGCCGAGAATGGCCCCGACCGTCATGCGCGGATTGAGCGAGGCGAACGGATCCTGGAACACCAGCTGCATGTTCCGCCGCATCGCGCGCAGATCGTTGCCGCCGAGCTTGCGTACGTCCTGGCCGTCGAAGGTGACCTCGCCGTCGGTCGGCTCGATCAGGCGCAGCACGCAGCGCCCGGTCGTCGACTTGCCGCAACCGGATTCGCCGACGAGGCCGAGCGTCTCGCCGCGGTTGACCGAGAACGACACGCCGTCGACCGCATAGACGGTGCCGACCTGGCGCGACAAGAGGCCGCCGAGCACCGGGAAATGTTTCTTCAGGCCGCTGACGCGGAGCAAGGGCTCGCTCATGACGCGGCTCCCACGCTGGTATCTCCGAGATGACAGGCCATGCGGTGACCGGGCGCGATCTCGCGCAGCAGCGGCTCCTTCTCGGTGCAGACATTCATAGCGAACTTGCAGCGCGGCGCGAAGCGGCAGCCGGCCGGCGGGTTGATCAGGATCGGCACAGAGCCGCCGATCGCCTCGAGCCGCGTCTTGTGCTCGCTGTCGAGATCGATGCGCGGGATCGAGCGGATCAAGCCTTGCGTATAGGGGTGACGGGGATCGCCGAAGAGATCGTCGACGGGCGCCTCCTCCACCACCTTGCCGGCATACATCACGACGACGCGCTGCGCGGTCTCGGCGACGACGCCCATGGCATGGGTGATCAGCATCACCGCCATGCCGAAGCGGTCCTTCATGTCCTGCAACAGGTCGAGGATCTGCGCCTGGATGGTGACGTCGAGCGCGGTGGTGGGCTCGTCGGCGATGATCAGCTTCGGCTTGCAGGCGAGCGCCATCGCGATCATCACGCGCTGGCGCATGCCGCCGGAAAACTGATGCGGATAATTGTGCACGCGGCCTTCGGCGTTCGGGATCTGCACCAGTTTCAGCATCTCGATGGTGCGCTCGAGCGCCTGTTTCCTGGTCACCGCTTCGTGCCGCCGCAGGCTCTCTGCGATCTGCTCGCCGATGGTGAGCACCGGATTGAGCGAGGTCATCGGCTCCTGGAAGATGAAGCCGATCTCCTTCGCCCTGATCTCGTCGAGTTGGTTGCTGGTCAGCGGCACCAGATCGCGCCCCTCGAAGATGATCTGGCCCGCCGCGATCCGGCCCGGCGGCATCGCGATCAGCTTCAGGATCGACATCGCGGTCACGGTCTTGCCGCAGCCGGATTCGCCGACGACGCAGAGCGTCTCGCCCTTGTTGATGGAGATGTCGACACCGTCGACGGCCTGGAGGATGCCGTCGTCCGTGGAGAAGTGGGTTTTCAGGCCCTTGATCTCGAGCAGCGGCGCCATCAGATCACCCGTCGCGCATCGAGCGCGTCGCGCAGACCGTCGCCGATGAAGTTGATGGCCACCACCGCGACGAAGATCGCGCCGCCCGGAAACAGCGCCCAGTGCGGGCCGATGTCGAGAAAATCCTTGGCGTCAAACAGCAGCCGGCCCCAGGTCGGGGTATCCGGCGGGAAGCCGAGGCCGAGGAAGGACAGCGTCGATTCCGCGATGATCGCGGCGGCGACGTCGATGGTACCGGCGATGATCACCGGGCCGACCGCATTGGGCAGGATGTGCCGTACCACCTGCCGCACCGGACTGGCACCGAGCGCACGGGCGGCTTCGACGAACTCCTTTTCGCGGAGCGACAAGAACTGGGCACGCACCAGCCGGGCCACCGGCATCCAGCGCAGACCTCCGATCACGAGCACGATCAAGATGAAGATGCCGCCTTCGGGCCCGAACACCTGCTTCAGCCCGTCGCGGAACAGATAGATCAGCAGCAGCAGCAGCGGCAGCTGCGGCAGCGACAGGAACAGGTCGGTGAGCCACATCAATCCGTGTCCGAGCGCGCCGCGCGACATACCGGCGAGCGCGCCGATCACTGTGCCGATGATGACAGCGACCAGCATCGCGGCGAGCCCGACCGCGAGCGAGATGCGGCCGCCATAGATCATGCGCGCCAGAATGTCCTGGCCGAGATCGTCGGTGCCGAAGGGATGGGCGAGCGACGGACCCTGCAGGCCCGCGACGATGTCGATCTCGTTGATCTTCACACGCCACACGAACGGCCCAAGCACGACGGCGAGCACCAGGATGAGGAGCAGGACAGCGCTGACCACCGCGAGCCGGTGGCGGCTGTAACGCCGCCATGCTTCGCGCCAGGGCGAATAGGCGCGCCGCTCAGCGGAGGGAGATGCGAGGGTCAAGCCAGCCATAAAGCACGTCCGCGATGAGATTGAACAGCACCACGAGGCACGCGAAGACGAAGGTGACGGCCATCACCACCGGCGTGTCGTTGGAAAGGATGGAGGAGATCAGCAGCGAGCCGATGCCGGGAATGCGGAAGATCTGCTCGGTGACGATGGCGCCGCCGAACACCGCGGGCATCTGCAACGCGATCAGCGTGACCACGGGAATCATGGCGTTGCGCATCACGTGCTTGATGATCACCGTGGTCTGGCCGAGGCCCTTGGCCCGCGCCGTGGTGACGTAGTCGAGCCGGATGACGTCGAGCATCGCCGAGCGCACGAAGCGCGTCATCGACGCCGCTTGGAACAGGCCGAGCACCGCCACCGGCATGATCGCCTGACGGATCATCTCCAGCACCCAGCGGATGCCGGTGGCCTTGATGTCGGTGGTGTAGACGAAAGGCAGCCAGTCCAGCGTGACCGAGAAGATCAGGATGAACAGGATGCCGGTGAAGAAGGTCGGCAGCGAGAAGCCGACGAAGGCGAGCGTATTCGCGATCTGGTCGAACAGCGAATACGGCCTGGTCGCGGCATAGACGCCGACCGGAATCGCGATCAGCAGCGCCAGGATCTGCGCCGAGCCGATCACGTAGAGCGTGGCGGGCAGGCGCTGGAGGATCAGCGTGTCGACGTTCATCCGGCTGACGAAGGAGAAGCCCCAGTCGCCGTGCAGCATGGCGTTGAGCCAGTGCAGGTAGCGGAGGTAGATCGGATCGTCGAGACCGAACTTGGCCCGGAGTGCCGCCTGCACTTCGGGCGGCACGTTCGGATTGGTGGCCAGTTCGGAGAACGGATCGCCGGGCGCGAGCGCAAGCACGACGAACAGCACCAGCGAAATCGCCAGCAGGCTCGGAACGGCGATCAGGAGGCGACGCAGGACATACTGACTCATAGGGAAGAATCCCGTCTAGCCTGCGCTCATGCCTCCCGGTACCAGTCCTGAAGGTTATCGGTCCGATTGGCCCAGCCCGAGAGCGCCGGCCGCAACGTGTTGGAGCAGGCATCCACCAGCAGGCGATGCATCACCGGAATGAACACGGTGTCCTGCCACAACAGGTCGTTGCACTTGATGTAGAGCGCGGCGCGCTTGACTGGATCGGTCTCGGTCTCAGCCGCAGCAATGGCGTCATCATACTCCTTGTTGACGTAGCGCGGGAAGTTCTGCCCCTGCCATTTGTTCTCCTTGGTGGCCACATTGGCGGAGATGTAGCGCCGCATGTGCAGGGCCGGATCGGGCTGCGTCATCGGGATCTGGAACTCCTCGATGTCGGCATAGAACTTCGGATAGGTGTCCGGGTTGGCGACGTCAGACGAGAAGAAGACCGAGGCGACGACCGATTTCAGCTCCACGTCGATGCCGGCCTTCTGACAGGCCTGCTTGACGATGGCCTGGGTCTTCTGGCGCGGACCGTTGGTCGAGGTCTGGTACAGAAGCTTGAATTTCTTGCCGTCCTTCTCGCGGATGCCGTCGGCGCCGACCTTCCAGCCGGCGTCATCGAGCATCTTCGACGCCTTCTCGATGTTGAACTCCCACGAGGTGTTCTTGGAGACGAACTTCTCGGGGCCGTTGAGGTAGTTGGCCGTGGTGCGGCCGGCCCGACCATAGATCGCCTTCTTGACGGAGTCGCGGTCGACGAGCAGGGCGAGCGCCTTGCGCACGTTCGGATCGGAGAAGATCGGGTGCTTGGTCTTCATCGAGGACCGTTCGCCGTCGATCTCAGTGTTCGGATCGGTGAAGTTGATCGCGATGAACTCGATGTCGCCGCCGGTGGCATAGACGGTCTTGCCCTTCCCGCCCTTCTCCAGACGCAGCAGCACGTCGTCTTCGACCTGCATGTTCCAGGCGAAATCGAATTCGCCGGTCTGGATCACCGCGCGCGCCGCCGAGACGGCATCGCCGCCGCCCTTCATCTCGATCGTGTCGAAATGCGGACGGTTGGGCATGTGATAGTCGGGATTGAGCTCGCCGCGGACCACATCGCCCGGCTTGAACTCGACGAACTTGTAGGGACCGGTGCCCACCGGGGCAAGATTGTTCGGCGCCTCGCGGGACTTCGAGCCTTTGTAGTCGGCAAACAGATGCTTGGGGAGAACGCATCCATAAGCGCCGACGAACGCGTTGGCCCAGAACGGCGTCGGGGTCTTGAACAGGATGCGAATCGAAAGATCGCTGACCTTCTCGACCGTGATGTCACCATAGGTGCTGATGCTGACGGCAGCCGTGGCGGGATCGCTGGCGTATTGCCAGGTGAACACGAAGTCGTCGGCAGTCAGCGGCTTGCCATCGTGCCATTTGACTCCCGGCTTGATTTTCCAGACCACCGATTTGGCATCGGCGGCGAGACCGCCGTTTGCAAGCGAGGGAATCTCTGCCGCGAGGATCGGGTTGAGATTGCCGTCGGCGTCCCAGCTGGCGAGCGGTTCGTAGAAAAGCCGCGATCCGTCCTGGTCCTTGGTGCCGGTGGCGAAATGAGGATTGAGCAGCGTCGGCCCCTGCCACCACAGCACCTTGAGAGGGCCGCCGCCCCCGCGCTTGGTCGGCTTGTAGACCGCGGGGCTCTGCGCCATGGCAACGCCGCCGAGCGCGAGGAGCTGGTTGGCCAGGGGAGCGGTGAGACCGACCGCGGCGAGGCGCTTGACGAAGGCGCGGCGGTCCATCCGCCCGTCCTTCACCTGACCGATCATCAAACGCAGCTCTTTGTCCAGCATGGTTGTCCCCCGTCTGGTTCCGACATGGATGCAGGCGGCCGCTCGCGACCGCCGGGTTTGGCTGGCGGTAGATGGCACACCGAATGGGGTGCACGTCAACTGGGACCGTGTGTATGCAAACGGTCTATTGGCTGTCCGTTGGGCAAAATTGCGCTCCGCAGCCCATCCGTTCGGCAATCCAGCATCAAAATCTGCCGGATTGCGCGCTGCACTGCGGAAAATTTGTTCGCTGGATCAGACGAAGTATCGAGGCGAATTCCTACGCCACGGACATGTCGAGCGGCGGCGCGACGTGATCCGGCAACGGACAGACGTAAGGAGTGCGGGCCGTCCGCTTCTGGAGATCCGCCTTGGCAACCTTGATCAGCTCCGGTTCCGTCAACGCCTTGATGCCGAGACCTGCCATCGCCTTGGCGGCCTGCACCATGGCCTTGTGCGCGTGCGGGCTCTTGCCCTGCGCCACCACCTGCCAGGTGTGGAAGGGCGTGCCGATTGCAACCGTCGGTGCGTGCACCTGCACGGTCGGCACCACCCAGCTCACGTCGCCCACATCGGTGGAGCCGACCAGCGGATTGCGCTTGGCATCGAGCGGCACCAGGAAGTCGGCCAGCGGCCGATCGGTCGGCTCCATGCCGATCGCGTAATAGACCGAGGCGATATCCTTGTCGCTCAAGGTCGCACGGATCTGGCCGGCAAAGCTCTTGTCCGCATCGTCGAAATGCGGCGGTCCGAGCTCTTCCATGACCTGATGCAGCGCCTGCTCCAGCGGCGTGTTGGGCAGGATGTTGGAGACCGCGGAGATGATCTTCATCTCGACCTTGGTCTCGGTCATCAACGCCGCGCCTTGCGCGATCTTGGACACACGCTCGACCAACTCGTTCATGCCGGGAAGATCGCGCGCGCGGATCGAATAGCGCACGCGGGCATGGGCCTGCACCACGTTCGGCGCGATGCCGCCGGTGTCGAGCAGGGCATAGTGCACGCGCGCGTCGCTCGGCATGTGCTCGCGCATGTAGTTCACGCCGACATTCATCAATTCCACCGCATCGAGCGCCGAACGGCCAAGATGCGGCGAGGCCGCCGCATGCGAAGTGCGGCCGGTGAAGATGAAATCCGCGCGCGTATTCGCAAGCGAGGGCGTTACCGCCACCTCCCAGAAGCTGTGCGGGTGCCAGGTGATGGCGATGTCGGCGTCCTCGAACGCGCCGGAGCGCACCATGAAGGCCTTGGCCGCGCCGCCTTCCTCCGCCGGACAGCCGTAATAGCGCACGCGGCCGGGCACCTTGTTCTCGGCCAGCCAGTCCTTCACCGCGGTCGCGGCGAGCAGCGCTGCGGAACCGAGCAGGTTGTGACCGCAGCCATGGCCATGGCCGCCGGTCTCGATCGGGCGATGCTCGGCGACACCCGCCTCCTGGCTGAGGCCCGGCAGCGCGTCGTACTCGCCCATGAAGGCAATGACCGGACCGCCCTCGCCCCACTCGCCGATCAGCGCAGTCGGGATGCCGGCGACGTTCTCGGTGATGCGGAAGCCCTGATGACGCAGCTCGGCGAGATGCTCGGCGGCGGACCGCGCCTCGGTGTAGCAGACCTCAGGCATGCCCCAGACCCTGTCGCTGAGGTCGATGAAGCGTGCCTTGATCGTGTCGATGCCACGCCAGATGTCGCTGCGGTTGTCCATGCTTGTCGTCCGTGATCCCTTGGTCAAACGAGGCGGCAATGGTTAGCAGCTTCACTGCACGGCGCCTAGCACTGCGCCGGACAGCAGCCATGCGCCGGATCAGATGACGATGTGTTTCCGGGCCTTTCCAAGATTTCACGCGGCGTTCTCCCGAATAGTTGGGAACGAGGCTTTCAAGACGGTCTGCTCCGGCCTAAATTAGGCGTGCTTCGCGCGTCGCTCCGCCAGCCTTGCCGGAGCGATGCTCTCAGCCAGGAGAACTCCATGAGCGCTCTGACCGAATGGAGAGTGCCGCCGGCGAACCAGCCGCGGGCGAGCGACTATGGTTTCGATCTCGACCGCGCGCTCGGCTCCGTCGTCGGCCTGCACGCCATCATCCCTCCGGACGCCTTCAGTGCCGAGACGCTGGGCACCGAACGCGCCGGCAACGGCGTCGTGATCGATGACGGCCTGGTGCTCACGATAGGTTATCTCATCACTGAGGCAGAGTCGGTCTGGCTGCACCGCGCCGACGGACGAGTGGTGGAGGGCCATGCGCTCGGCTTCGATTCCGAGACCGGGTTCGGGCTGGTGCAGGCGCTCGGCCAGCTCGACATTGCGCCGCTGCCGCTCGGCTCGTCGGCGGCGACGCGGATCGGCGACCGCGTCGTGGTCGGCGGCGCCGGCGGACGCACGCGCTCGGTCGCGAGCCAGGTCGTGGCCAAGCAGGAATTCGCCGGTTACTGGGAATATCTGCTGGACGAGGCCATCTTCACCGCTCCCGCACATCCGAACTGGGGCGGTACGGCGCTGCTCAACGAACGCGGCGAGCTGATCGGCATCGGCTCGCTCCAGCTCGATCGCGAACGTGACGGCGAGGCCGAGCACGTCAACATGATCGTGCCGATCGACCTCCTGAAGCCGGTCCTGGAGGACTTGCGCAAGTTCGGCCGTGTCAACAAGCCGGCACGACCCTGGCTCGGACTCTATTCGACCGAGATCGACAACCGCGTGGTGGTGATCGGGATCTCCGCCAATGGCCCGGCCGCCCGCGCCGAGCTCAAGACCGGCGACGTCATTCTCGCCGTGAACGGTGACAGGGTGACGAGCCAGACCGCCTTCTACAAGAAAATGTGGGCGCTCGGCGCCGCCGGCGTCGACGTGCCGCTCACCGTTCATCACGAAGGCGTCACCTTCGACGTCACCGTGACGTCGACCGATCGCTTCAAGCTCCTGAAGGCGCCGAAGCTGCACTGATCCAAAAGGCTTTGAGGAAGCGGGCGATGACCGAGGCCGTGGTGGACGACATCGTGGCCGTGCTGCCGCCGCTGCTCAATGCGCTGGAAGCGCTCGGCTTCTTCCAGCGGCATCTGCATCCACCGGCCTTCGCCTCGGTGATGGATGCGATCGGCACGCCGGACGAGGCGCTGCAGACGGCGCACGGCGCAATCGGGGAATGGCCGGAGCAGTTCGGAGGCTTGCGCGACCGGCTCGATCGCGCCTGCGGCGAGACGCTCGCTGCCTTTGCCGGCATTCGTGAGGTCGAGCGTGGCCATGGCGATCTCGTCGCGGTGTTCCGCGCGCTGCGCCATGTCCCGCGCGCGCAGGAGGCGCTTTATCCGCTGGCGGCGCAGTTTCCGCCGGTGAGCAGCTTCTTCCTCAACGCTGCCAATCGCGACAATGCGGATTTGTTGCTGCGGCTCCAAGCCAGCGCGAGCCAAGATACCGGAATCTTCCACGACCGCAACGAGCCTGGCAGCCGCGGCGGCTTCTCGGTCTATGTCCCCGAATATTATGCGCCCGAGCGTGCCATGCCGCTGGTGATGGCGCTGCATGGCGGCAGCGGCAACGGACGCGGCTTTCTGTGGAGCTGGCTCCGCGACGCCCGCACTCTCGGGTCGATCCTGGTGGCGCCGACCGCGACCGGCCCGACCTGGGCGCTGATGGGCGACGACACCGACACACCGAACCTCATGCGCATCATCGATACTGTACGCGGCCGCTGGCGCATCGACCCCTCGCGCATGCTGCTGACCGGCATGAGCGACGGCGGCACCTTCTGCTACGTCACCGGCCTCGACGGCGCCTCGCCCTTCACGCATCTCGCCCCGGTTGCGGCGACCTTCCATCCGCTGATGGCGGAGATGGCCGACGCAACGCGCCTGCAAGGCTTGCCGGTCTTCATCACTCACGGCAAGCTCGACTGGATGTTTCCGGTGCAGACCGCACGGCAGACGCAGGCGGCGCTGTCCGCCGCCGGTGCCCAAGTTACCTATCGCGAGATCGACGACCTCAGCCACACCTATCCGCGCGAGATCAATTCGGAGCTGATGGAGTGGCTGAATGGAAAATGAACAACCTCTCCTTGGATGCGCCGCATAGTCGCGGAACCATCACTCCGGGCCGACGTTATCGCCCGTCACCGGAGGTTCGCCATGCAGACTTTTTTCGGAATGATTCTGGGCGCGTTGCTGCTTGCGGGCGGCGTCTACGTCTATGATTCCATGCAGACGTCGTCAGTCGCCAAAGGCGACATCGCGACCACCAACCGAACGATCGTGAACTGGGACGTCGCCAAGGCCGATTGGGATGCGCTGCGCGATCGCGCGCACAAGGACTGGGTCCGGATCTCGTCGAAGTAATTTCGTCCGATCGACATGAACGAGGCGCCGTCGCAGACCCGCGACGGCGCCTTTGTATTGCGTCCTGAAATATCGCCGGCTCAGTTCATCTTGGCCTTGCGGGCGTCGGCGATGACCTGCTCGAACTCGGTCATGCTGAGCGCGCCGGGCACGCGATACTTGCCGACGATGAAGGACGGGGTGCCCTGGAAGCCGAAAGCTTCAGCCTGCTCGTTGTTGCGCTTGAGGATGGCGTCGATGTCCTTGGCGTGGCCGGTGAGATCGCGCTTCAAGCGGTCCATGTCGACCCCGGCAGCCGCGAGCAGCTCGTTGATGCGCGGCTCGGTCAGGCGCGAGCTGACGCCGATCAGGGCGTCATGGGCCTGGTGATACTTGCCCTGGAACTTGGCCGCCAGCGCGCTCCGCGCCGCGGTGACCGAAACCGGCCCGAGGATCGGCCAGTCCTTCATGACCAGCCGCACCTTGCCGTCGTCCTGGACCACCTGGCGCAGCTCGGGCTCGAGCTTGCGGCAATAGGGACAATTGTAGTCGGACCATTCGACGATGGTGATGTTGCCGTCGGGATTGCCTGCGACCGGCGTGTCGGGATCGCGCAGCACCTTGGCTTCGGTCAGCACCTCGTCATCGCCGGTGGCGGCGCGCGCCGAAACGATCCCACCCACGGCGAGAGCGCCCGCTCCGATCAGCGTCAAGGCTGCGCGCCGGCTCGGCCCAAGGCCATTATTCCCAAATCCTGTCATATCGTCCCGTTCCGGTCCCGTCTTGCGGATATACGCCCGCGCACCGGTCATTGTTACGGGTCATATAGAATGCCGCGGGCGCGATTGCCACGCGAATCGCGTCCGGCTCGACTAAGCCGCCGGCAGCATCGCCATCAAGGTCCCGCTCATCATGGCGATCAGCGTGGTCTTGCCGTCATGCTCGGCGTAGGCCTTTGCCTCGCAGAAGGTCAGCGTGCGGCCGGGCTTGACCACTTCGGCCTTAAAGACGAAACGCTCGCCGCGGGCGGGCGCGAGCAGCGTGGTCTTGAATTCGACCGTGAGGATACCGGCCTCCGCCGGCATCAAGCTGAAGGCCGCAACGCCGCAGGCGTTGTCGAGCCCGGCCGTGATGATGCCGGCATGGATGAAACCGTTCTGCTGCGTGAAGGCCGGCGCATGCAGCATCGCCAGCTCGACCTCGCCCGGCGCGAGACGGACGATCACGATGCCGAGCGTGCGCATGGCCGGTTGGGCATCGAACATGGCGATGGCCGCCGCGCGATAGCCCGGGTTTTTCGGCTCGAAGGCAGTCATGGCTCACACCTCGGCTGGTTCGGCAAGATGCTTCAAGGCAGCTTCGCGAATGCAATCGGCGAACGGGGCGGACTTGCGGAGCTGACGGTCCATGTGCACGCCGGTGATCTCGCACGTCGCCGCGAGCTCGCCGGTCTCCGCATTCGTCATGTCGTGCCGGAAGCGGATCGACTTGTCCCTGATCTCGAGCAGATGGCTGCGGATCTCGACGATGTCGCCGGCGAGCAGCTCGCGCTTGTAGGCGATGTTCTGCTGCACCGCGGCCATGCCGCGGCCGGAGATGCGCAAATAGCTCGGCGTCAGGCCGAGACGAGCGAACAGATTCCAATTGGCCTCGTCGAACTTGCCGACATACCACATGATGTTCATGTGCCCGACATGGTCGCATTGCCACGGATAGACCGTGCCGCGATAGGTCGCCTCCTGCTCCATCGCATTTCCTCCCGCAATTTCGTCCTTGCTCGTTGATACGGTAGCGTATCAAACCCGTGTCACGTTAGCAATACGGCACCGTATCAAGACCGGGTGAGGCTTTCTTCATGAGCGACGGCAAGGGCGACGTCTGGGTCGAGGCTGGGTTTGCCGAGCTCGCCCGCGCGGGGGTGGAGGGCGTGCGGGTCGAGGTGCTCGCCAAGAATCTCGGCGTCACCAAGGGCGGCTTCTACCGGCGCTTCGCCGACCGCGCCGCACTGCTCGAGGCCATGCTCGAAGCCTGGCGCAAGGGCCGCATCGCCGCGATCGCGCAGCAGACGAGCCTCGACGGACAAGCGCCCCGCGAGCGGCTGAAGGCGGTGATCCAGCTTTATTCCGAGCGGCTCAATCCAGAAGGGATGGCGATCGAGCTCGCGATCCGGCAATGGGCCCGATCGGAGGACAACGCCGCGGCGGCGGTGGCGAGCGTCGACGCGGCGCGGCTCAGGCACGTCGGCGACCTCTATCGCGCAACCGGTCTTGCGGCCGAGGAGGCCGACGCGCAGGCCTTTCTGTTCTACTGCTTCATCTTCGGCCAGAGCCTGTTGTTCGTCGAGAGCGGTCCGCGCAAGCGGTCGCAGCTCGTGGCGAAATCTGCCGAGAAGCTGCTGGACTAAGCATGATCCGGACCCCCAGGGCCGGGTGAGCGCAGGTGTTCTGCCAAGATCATGCGCGAGAATTCAGGCGAATCGGCCGGAGCCTTGCTCCGGCCTTCGCTGCGAAGCTCAGGCGGCGCCCTTCAGCTTCTTGGTGCATTCGCTGTAATAGCCGCCGCCTTTCTGAATCCATTTCAAGCCGCCGTTGCCGTTGGTGGACTTGTTGGCATTGTACTGGTCGACGCAGGTGTGCAGGCGCGCCTTGCCGGGCGTCTCCTTGGCATATTTCGGATCGACCGCGTTTGGGTAGACCGCAGGACCGGCCGGCAGGGCCGGCGCGGCGGCGGGTGCCTCTTCCTTCTTGGCCTGCTTCGGCTCCGCGGGAGCTGTGGGCGCAGCCGCTGTCGGCGCAGCGGCGGGCGTCGCATCGGCACCGCATTGGGCCTTGCGGAAGTCATTCCACTTCATGGTGCCGAGCGAGCCGTCCTTCTTGGCGGCCTGGTACTTCGCGCTGCACTCCTGCGCTGTCAGTGCCTGTGCCGGCGCGCTCGTCAGCAATCCCGCGACACCGGACGCTGCGATCGCATACAACAATTTCGTCTGAATGGTCATCCCTGGGTCTCCTGCTTGATCTTCCCCGACGGAAGTGAATTGAGGATTGCTATCCTAGCGTGCCGGCCGCTTGCGACAAGGATGCGATGGGTTGCGCCGGCAAAATATAGTGATCCTGCCGCTCAACTCATTCATGTCGCGTTCAGCAACGCGAGCCAACGTTCCAGCCCTTCGCAATTCTCGCAAGCAGAGTGCACCACATGACCTTCACGTCCCGCCTCGCCGCCGTTGCTCTCGCCTCCCTGCTCGTCACCGGCACCGCTTTCGCGCAGACCGCCGCGCCGGCCGCCAAGACCGACACTGCCGCCACCGTCGACGACAAGAAGGCAACGAAGGAGCGATCGGCGGAATCGCTGGAATGCTCCAGGCAGGCGGACGCCAAGGGATTGAAGGGGAAGGAGCGCAAGAAATTCCGTCGCGAATGCAAAAAGGAGGCGAAGGCCGGCAGCGCAGTCGCCGCTCCCGCAGCCGACAAGAAATAAGCCCGTCACGATTCCTTCCGAGCCTCCGCGGAAGGCCTCGCGCATTGCGGCATGATGAGCCTGCAATTGTGCGCCTCGCGCTGATTTGCGATAAGGTGGCGTGAAGCACATCACCGCCTCCCTGTCGTTCGAATGGCCGAGCCGTGCCACGATCCTGAGCACGGTGGAGACGCTCGTCATCGGCACCGCCGGCGGCCTTGTGTTTCTGCTCGCCGGCCTTCCCGGCGGGCTGATCTCCGGCTCGATGATCGCGGTCGGGATCGCCGCGATCGCCGGCCGCCAGCTGACCTTGCCGCCGATTTTGACCCAGACCGTGCTGGTGCTGCTCGGCATCTCGCTGGGCTCGGTCGTCTCGCGCCATTTGCTTCAGCAGGTCAGCGCCTACCCCGTCACCATCGGCCTGCTTGCGCTCGCCACGTTCTGCTCCACGTTCGGGTCGAGCTATTACCTCCAGCGCATGCATGGCTGGGACCGCACCTCCGCTTTCCTGGCCGGCAGTCCCGGCGCGCTGTCGCAGATCACGATCCTGGCGGTCGAGCGCGGCGCCGACCTGCCGGGCATTGCGGTGGTGCAGACCATGCGCGTCATGATCCTGACCGCCGCGCTGCCGATGGTGCTGGCGATTGCAGGCGTCACGCCCTCCGCTGCACCGTCGTTGACGACGACCATCGCCTCGCCGCTCGACCTGCTCGAGCTAGCCGCCGCGTCGCTGGCCGCAGCGCTCGTGTTGCGGCTGATCAGGTTTCCCGCGAGCTGGATGTTCGGCGCGATGATCGCCTCCAGCGTGCTGCATGGTGCCGGATGGGTCGAGGGCGGCCTGCCGGACTGGGTGCGTGGCGTTGCGCTGATCGGGATCGGCGCACTGATCGGCAGCCGTTTCGCGCGGATGCGGATCAAGACGCTCGCCGGCCACCTCCGCGCTGCGCTGGGCTCGTTTGCCGTGGCCATCGCCGTCTCCGCCATCTTCGTTGGCATCGTGGCGCTGACCACCCCGGTGAAATTCTCCGACGTCGTCGTCGCCTTCGCGCCGGGCGCGATGGACGCGATGCTGGCGCTGGCCTTGACGCTGCACATCGACCCGATCTTCGTCTGCGCCCACCACCTGTCGCGTTTCGTCTTCGTGACGATCGCAACGCCGGGCATCGTGCACCTGTTCGGGCGCACGCAGGACGACGTGGATGATTGAGCTTTAGCGCTTCGCGGTCCGCACGAATCCCCACGCGGCGATCGCGGCCATCACGAGGGAGATCAGCACGTTGTAGCCGGCGAGCGACAGGCCGAGGAAGCGCCATTGCACCTCGTCGCAGCGCACCACCTTCACGGTGTCGAGCTTCGACAAGAGATCGGCGGCGCTGCCGAGGTTGACGACCGGACCGGAGCAATCGGTCGGCCCCTTCCAGAACCCCCATTCGACCCCGGAATGGTAGGCGCCGAGGCCGGCATTGGCGAGCGTGGCCAGGGTGAGGATCGCCAGCCCAGCCAGCAGCAGCGGCCGCGGCGCGCCGCTTCGCGCCGCCAGCGCCGTCAGCACACCGAGCGGTATCGCAAGGTAATAGGCGTAGCGCTGCTCCAGGCACAATGGGCAGGGCAGGATCTCCAGGACGAGCTGGAAGAACCAGGCGCCCGCAATCGTGGCTGCGCCGATCAGCGTGACCAAGGCCGCGGCGGTCAGCGCGGGGCTCGTGGCGCCCGGCTTGAACGCAGGTATGGCGGCACTCTGGGTGGTCACGGCAGCCTCTTTCGTATCTCTCGCGCGCCCTAAGCCTCTAGCCCCGGCCCATGCGGCTGTCGAGAACGGCCGGGATCACTTTGGCGCGGGTTGACCCCGTCCCGTCCATGGCTATAGTCCGCCGGCTTCGCGACGCCGCCTATGGGGCCGACCGAGGGCCCCTGTGGCGGAACTGGTAGACGCGCTCGACTCAAAATCGAGTTCCGCAAGGAGTGCTGGTTCGATTCCGGCCAGGGGCACCACGCTTCGCCCTTCGGGCTTCGCGTGGCGGGGCTCGAAGGGCGAAGCGTGTCCGGCGAAGCCTCTTGGCGAAGTCGAACTGGTTCAGCAAACTCGAGCTACGACCCGAGCGTTGCTGCGAGCACATCGGCCAGGCCACGCCCGGCGCTGCCGTCTTCATCCAGGCCCGGATTGTAAATGGTGATCTCCAGGCCGACCGCCTTGCCACTCGCCAAGCCAACCCGGAGCACGGTCGATAGCTCGTCCCACGACAACCCACCCGGCACGCGAAAATCGACAGCCGGCATGATGGCATCGTCGAGACAATCGGCGTCGAGATGGATGAAGAAGCCGTCCAGCTCGGCTCGCATCAGGTAATCGACGGCTTCGCGTGCAGCGGCCTCGATGCCCCGCGCCCGCACAGCAGGAAGATCAAGCACCTTGAGCTCTTCGGGAAGCGGCTGGCTTCCATATTCCGCCTGATCCTGGTGATCGCGATATCCAAACGCCACAATGTCTTCAGGGCGGACCAGAGGACCGTGACCTTCGATGTCGGCCAGGAGGGACGGGCCGTAGCCGGAAACGAAGGCAAGGTCCATCGAGGCGCCCTCACCATTGGGCTCCGCCTCGGGCTGGAAAAAATCGGCGTGGCCGTCGATGAACAACAGGCCGTAGCGGCCGCGCCGTCGAAGCGCGAGCATCGAGCCCAGCAAGATCGTGCAATCGCCGCCCAGCACCAGCGGAAACTCGCCCGCGACAAGCACCGCTTCCACCGCGTCGGCGAGCTGGGGCGACCACGCCGCTATTGCGCCGGCGTTCAAGATGCCGGTCTCGGGATCCGGCACCGGATCTTTCGAAGGCACCACCAGCCGCCCGGCGCGGCGTGCGCCGATGCGCTCCGCAAGTCGAAGCTTCAGCAGCTGTTCGGGCAAGCGCTCCACGCCGTCGGTCGCAAGGCCGAGCGTCGAAGGCGCTTCGATAATTGCATAGGGCATGGTCGGCATGGCGCCTTCCCGCTCGCGACTATTGTGCCGAGTAGGTCACGGCCTCGATCTTGTGACCGTCTGGATCGCGGACAAACGCCCCATAATAGTTGAGGTCGTAACTCGGCCGCAGCCCGGGAGCGCCAGCGTCGCTGCCACCATGCTCTAATGCTGCTGCGTAGAAGCGATCGACCATCGCGCGGTTCTCGACGGCAAAGGCGATATGACTGCCGTTACCCACGGTCGCGGGTTTTCCATCGATCGGAACTTGAACGCTGAAGTGAAACGTCCCGCTTCCGTAGCCCAGTCCACCCTCGTCCTCGGCCATCGGCGTGATCCCGACGACCGGCAAGACCGCATCGTAGAAGCGCTTCGCACGCTGAACATCATTCGTACCGACGGAGACATGATGGATCACAACGACCTCCCGTTCCGGTGTTGCTTCGTAACGGTGAGCTTCCGGTCGTTGTTCCGCAGAGCCGCCTGCGGTTCTACCCACCACGAAGCAGATGCCGGGAACCCCGCCCCCGAAGTTGCTTTATCTACAAAGGAAGCAAGACATGGACACACGCGTCAGACATTGCAGGGTCCGGATCGGATCCGTGGATACCTTCTACCGAGAAGCCGGTCCTGAACGCGCGCCCGTCGTTCTGCTACCGCACGGCTATCCCTGTTCATCCTACGAATTCCGCAATCTGATGCCGCGACTGGCCGATAAATGGCGGCTGATTGCTCCCGACTATCCCGGGTTCGGCTATAGCGGGACACCTGATGACTTCGATTACAGCTTCGACGGCTATGCCGCGTGGCTCGACCAGTTCGTGAAGCAGCTGAAGATCGAACGCTTCGTGATCTACCTTCATGATTTCGGCTCACCGATCGGAGCCAGGCTGGCGATCATGCGGCCTGAAAGGGTGGTGGCCCAGATCATTCAAAACGGCGACATACCTTACGAAGATGCGCTTGGCCCGGCATACGCCGACATCGAGAAGTTCTGGTCACTGCCCGATCAGGAGATGCGTGCGGCGATGAGGGAAGCTATCACTGAAGAGAATTTCCGCGACGAGTTCCTGAATGACGTGCGTGCGGATCTGGCTGGGCTCATCGCGCCGGACCTTTGGCGATTGCACTGGTCGCTGATGACCGAGCGGCGGAAAGACGCCGCCGCAGACGTTCTGTTTGGCCTCAAGGCGAACCGCCAATGGTTTCCCGAGCACCGCCGATATCTTCAGCAGCACAAGCCGCCAACATTGATCCTGTGGGGGCCGCAGGACCATTACATGCCTGAGGAGTCAGGGCGGGCCTATCTCCGCGACCTGCCGGATGCCGAACTGCATTTCCTGGATGGCGGCCATTGGCTGCTCGAAACCAACCTCGATGAGGTTGTCGCGCTGACGCGATCATTTCTCGAACGGATCGAACCTTAACGGGCAACGACAGCGCTTTTGTCGCCAACCGGCACCGGCGCGGGCGGCAAGCTTCCCCGATCGTCCCGGGACGTTCGACTTCCCCCAGATATTCCCTATATCGTGCGGCAACGATCTTGACGCAGCGGACCGCTTCGATGGCCAGGAGACGCACGACGGACACGGACGACCTTCCCCGCTATTTCGTCTGGGTCCGGGGGCTCGAAGGGCCCGAGCCGCAGAAATGGACGGCGATGGATTTCGGCGTCGGCGATTGGAAGCGGCCGCTCGTGCTGGCCTATTTGGAGCTACCGGAAGACGAACGGCCGCTGTCGCTATCGGTCCTGGCGCGGCGATATCCGCCGCCGCGGGTTGATCTTTCGTAAGCTGGATTGGCGGCGGCACTCCGTCGCGCGGCAACGTTGGGTCGGCACATGGCAGTCCCGTGACTTTCCCGCCCCCATGATTATGGGTGTCACCGTCTTCGGGCTGCGGTTAGACTTGCCTCGCGCCGCGGGGGACACGCGGATCGCGGGACCATGATCATGACCGAACAAGGCGAGACGGGTGAAGCCATCACCATCCTCCTCGTCGAGGACGATGCGCCGACCTGCTGGCGGCTGCAGGATGCGCTGGCCAAGGCCGGTTACGAGGTCCGCAGCGCCGGTACGCTTGCGGAGGCGCGGCAGGCCCTCGCCGCCGGGGCGCCGCGCGTGCTGCTGACCGACCTCCGACTGCCCGACGGCCACGGCGTCGAGCTGATCCGCGAGATGCGGCAGCGCTTCCCCGACACCGAAATCATGGTGATTTCCGCGCTCGGCGACGAGGAAAGCGTGATCTCCGCGATCACGGTCGGCGCCACCGGCTACCTGCTCAAGGACGCCTTCCCCACCGACATCGCCACCACGGTGCGCGATCTGGTCGCGGGACATTCGCCGATCTCGGCCTCGATCGCCCGCTTCATCGTGCGCAGGACGCAAGGTGCCGCGCAGAATTCGGCGGAGCCGCCGCCCGGCCCCGCGCTCAATACGGCAAGGCTCACCCCGCGCGAGATCGATATTCTGTGGGGCATCGCCAAAGGCTTCAGCTATGCCGAGATCGCGAGCCATCTCGGCCTGTCCAAACAGACCGTCCCCGGCCATATCAAGAACATCTATCGCAAGCTCGAGGTGCATACGCGCAGCGAGGCGGTGTTCGAGGCGGTGCAGCAGGGCCTGATCAAGCTGTGAGCGAGATCGCGGCCAAAGCACCTACGAAGGCACCGACACGCCCGCGGCGCCGGCTAATCGCCTCGCGCCTCGTGCCCTATCTGCTGCTTCAGGCGCTGATCGTGATCGTCACGATCCTGGGGATTCGGTTGCTGCAGCCGAGCGATCCCGACGACTACGCGGTGGACGATTTCTCGGCGCGGGAGGACGGTCTGACGCGCCCGGTGACGCTGCCCCATTTCACCTCGTCGCGCTATTCGCTGGCCGACCCGCCGATCTACGCCGGCACCTTCACGTTCCGGAGCGGCGATGCGGCCTCGGGCTGGTCGGTGTTCCTGCCGCGCTTCAGCAACGCGGTGGAGGTCGCCGTCAACGGCGTCGTCGTGCTCGACTCCCGACGCGACACCAACGCCAACCGGCCCGACCGCAACACGCCGCAGATCGCCGCCATCCCCGCGTCGCTGCTGCGCGAGGGCGGAAACGAGATCACGGTGCGGCTGTTCGTATGGGGCCCGCTCAAGGGCTTCCTCGACACCGTCTATGTCGGGCCGGATGCCGCCTTGCGCCCGGCCTATGAGACACGCACGCTGCTGTTCGTCACCCTGCCGGTGGTGTTTTCCGCCTGGCAGGCGATCCTGGCCGTCATCCTCGCGATCATGTGGCTGATGCGGCGTCACGAGCCGGTCTATGGCGTACTGGCGACGGCGATGGTGCTCGGCGTGGTGCAGGCATTCGCGCCGCCGCCGGTGCCGCCGGCTACGGTATCGCACCTGGCCGCGGTGCTGCTGGCCTCCGCACCGATTGAGAGCGCGCTGATCGTCGTGTTCGGCGTGCTGTTCTTCGGCTGGCGCTGGCCGCGCTACGGCACGCTGCTGTTCGTGCCCGGCGTCCTCGTGTTCGTGGTCGGGCTGATCGGGGGCCCGCCGCTACCGCGCATCCTGTTCCTGGTGCTCGGCATTCCCACCGTCGGGCTCTGCCTGTTTCTGATGGCTTGCGTCACTGCAACCGCGGTGGTGCGACGGCAAGACGCGGCGAGCTTCACGATCGGCTGCGCGGTGACCATCGTGCTGGTCTGCTGGGTCCAGGACATGCTCACGGTGCTCGACATCGTGAGCAACGATCGCATCTTCGTCTCGCGCCTGTCCTATTCGGCGATGCTGGTCGCGATCGGCGCCGGGCTGACCTGGCGCTTCGCCCGCGCCTTGAACCAGGTCGACAGCTTTGCCGGCCAGTTGGTGACGCGGGTGCGGGAGGCCGAGGAGCGGCTGAAGGCGAGCTTTGCCCGCGAGGAGGAGCGCGCCCGCGCGGCGGCGCTCGCCAACGAGCGCACGCGCCTGATGCGAGACCTGCACGACGGCCTCGGCGGCCAGCTGGTGAGCATCGTCGCGCTGTCCGAACGCGGCAGCACGGGCGCGAGCATCACGGACGCCGCCCGCGCGGCGCTGAAGGATCTCCGTCTCGTGATCGATTCCATGGACGACATTGGCGGCGACCTGATGCTGGCGCTCGGCTCCTGGCGCGAGCGCGCCACGGCCCAATTGCGCCCGCACGACATCACGCTCGACTGGCGCGTGGCGACGCCGCAGGGCCTGCCGCTGCATCCCGAGCTCAGGCCATGGCACGTCGTCCAGATCGTGCGCATCCTCGACGAAGCCGTGACCAATGCGGTCAAGCACGCGCAGGCCCGCCGCATCGCGGTGACCATCGACACGTTCGACGCGGGCCAGGGGCCGTATGGCGTGATCAGCGTGACTGACGACGGAGGCGGCTTTGCGCTGGCCGGCAATGGCGAGGCCGCGGGGGCCGGCCAGACCGCGCGCGGCCTGCGCAACATGAAAAGCCGCGCCGCGCGCTGCGGCGCGGTGCTCGACCTGACGTCTGATTCCTCCGGCACGCGCGTGCGGCTGAAATTGCCGCAACGTTTTCCCGACAGCGACATGGCCGCGGGCTGAAAGGGCCCCCTCCCCGAACGTGTGGGGCGCACGGAGAGAGGGGACGGGCCGGGTAAAATTGCCTGCGGAGGACGGGGGGGTCGTCCGCAGGCCCCTTGGCCCGAAGCGATGCATCAATTCAATGAAGCGGAAATATCAGCGCACGCCGACGCGATTGACCGGGCCGCCGCGATTCATCGGCGTGCCGGCACGCACACCGACACCGGGCGCGCCGACACCGGGGGTCGCGACGGCAGCCCGCGCGACCGGCGCTCCCACCACCACGGCGCCAGTCGGCCGCACCACGCAGCCCTTGGGCACGCCAACGGTCTTGCAATAGACCACGGCCTGCGCCGGGCTCGTGCCCAGCGACACCGTCGCCGCGCCCGCCAGCGCCATGACCGTCAGCCCTGCGCCCAGCGCTCCAGCTCTCTTCGACATCTTGCTCTCCTGGTTCCGTTCGGCGTCCCGACGCAATCACCGGGTCTCGCAGCCGAGGTGCAGCCTGAATGACAAAAGTCGGCGCGCGGATACATGCCATGAAGATGGGGGTACCGCGGGCGGGAGGACTGGCCGCTGCCATGAACATGGCATGGACCGGCGCCCGGCCTTTGCGGAATGGTCCGGCCCGATTGATCCCGGTCGGGACCAACGAGAATTCCAAAGAGGTGCTCTATGAAGATTTCGGTTCTTGCCGCGCTGCTGCTCGCAGCTGCCGCCCTGCCTGCTGCCGCACAGTCCGGTCCATCTGTGCAGGAGCAAATGGCCTGCCGCGGCGACGCCAGCAAATTCTGCGCCGAGCATATCGGCAAGCCGCCGCAGATGAACGCCTGCCTGCGCGAGAACAAGTCGAAGCTGTCCGATTCCTGCCGCAAGGTGGTCGAATCGCGCGGAGGCTAGTCCTTGATCCTTCTCTCTTGGAAGAAGCCAGAGAGGGCGGCGCTCTGCCGCCCTCTCGAAAAAATGCCAAAGGCGCGCCGCTATTCCTGCATCATTTCGCCGCTTCCGCCGAACTCGGCGGGAAAATCCTTCAGCTTGGGCAGGCCATCGCGCATCGGCAGCACGGTCTCGGCATAGTTGACGTGGACGCTGGGCGTGAACGCGAGGGTGGGGATGGTGGCGGCGAAAACGTCGACCAGACCGAGCGGCGGATGGTTGGTCATGAGATGGCCACCGCACTTCCTGCAATATTTGCGCTGGCTGAGCGGCGTCTTGACGAAGGTCTCGACATTCTGAGCGCCTTCGATGATGCGCACGGCTTCCGGCTTCCAAAGGCTGAAAGCGTTGACCGGACCGCCCGACCACGAGCGGCAGGAGCGGCAATGGCAATAGCCCATCGCCTCCGGCGCGCCCGTGACCTCGACCGTGACCGCGCCGCAGAAGCAGTTTCCGACATGTTTCATTTGGACGTCTCCCTTTTTCTGATGGATCGTTATCGCGCGTCGGCGCCCCGCGCGCCGTTTCGATTGGATGCGCGGGGCTTGACCTAGACTATACCGACCGGCGCCAGGGAATAAGCATGGAGACGCGTTGCTTGTACTGCCGGTACTCGTCGCCGAAGAGATCGACGAGATCGCTCTCCTCCAGCGCGATGCCGACGAAGATGTAGAGCGTGGTCACGGCCGCGAACAAGAGATGACCCGCGGTCATGACTGGCGCCGCCCAGAACGCGATGATGAAACCGAGATAGATCGGATGGCGGACGAATTTGTAGAGCAGCGGCGTCTTGAAACGCGGCGGCTGCATTTCCTTGCCGACGAGATGATTCGTCACCTGATGCAGGCCGAACAGTTCGAAATGGTTGATGATGAAGGTCGAGGTGAACACCAGCACCCAGCCAGCGAAGGACAATGTGACCAGTGTCACGGCAAGATCGGGGTTCTCGACCTCCCATATGACCGCGGGTAGCGGACGCCACTGCCAGAACAGCAGGAGCAATGACAGGCTCGCGAACAGCACATACGTGCTTCGCTCGACCGGCTTGGGGACGAACTGCGTCCACCATGCCTTGAATTGTTGGCGCGCCATCACGCTGTGTTGAACCGCGAACAGCGACATCAGCAGCAGATTGATGACGACCGCGCGAACGACGGGCGCTTCGGCACCGGTATCGATGGTCTTGGGCACCATCACCCCCATGACGAAGCCGATCGCGTAGAGAATGGTGACGAAAAACACGAGATATGCCGCAATTCCGTACAGAAAGGCGATGAACCTGAAAATACGAGAGCCCGTAACCTCCGGGCCGAGAGAATGAACCTGATGATCAATTTGGGTCATGAAACACTCCGTTGTGCCGAGGCATCGACACGGTTTGGTCTTCGCACCATGCCGGATCGGACGTCCCGCGGCTTTCGCGGACGATTGATTTTCGCCTGAGACGACTTTGATTTTTGCTTGAGACGACGAGAACGTGCGATTTCGCTTTGAAAACAACGTGCTGGACGGCGACCTCCGGGAGCTCACTTGCGACGGAAAACCCGTCCCGTTGCAGCCGCAGGTGTTCGATCTGCTGCTTTATCTGGTCACGCAACGGGCGCGTGTGGTCAGTAAGGATGACCTGATCAGCCAGGTCTGGAACGACCGCATCGTCTCGGATTCCGCCCTCAACAGCCGGATCAACGCCGCGCGCAAGGCGCTCGGCGACGACGGCGCGAGCCAGCGCCTGATCAAGACCATTCCGCGCAAGGGCTTTCGGTTCGTCGGCGAGGTCCGGGAAGAGGTGGCGGCATCGCCCGCGCGGACCGAAGCCAGGCTCGCTCCCCCGCGCATGGCGGACCGCCCGGCGGTCGCGGTGCTCGCCTTCGAGAACAAGAGCGGGGATCCCGAGCAGGACTATTTCGGCGACGGGATCAGCGAGGACATCCTCACCGCGCTGTCGAAGCAGCGCTGGTTCATGGTGATCGCCCGTAACTCCTCCTTCACTTACAAGGGACGCGCGGTCCATATCAGGCAGATCGCCGAGGAGCTCGGCGTCCGCTACATCGTCGAAGGCAGCGTGCGCAAGACGGACAAAAGGGTGCGCATCACCGCGCAGCTCAACGACGCCGTGTCGGGCGGTCATCTCTGGGCCGAGCGCTATGACCGCGAGCTCGTCGACGTCTTCGCCGTGCAGGACGAGATCACAAACGCGATCGCCGCCGCGATCGAGCCGCAGATCCACGCCGCCGAGAATTTCCGCAGCCGTCGTAAGCCGCCGGCGAGCCTCGACGCCTGGGACCTGTTGATGCGCGCGCTGTCGCATTATTGGCGCGTGACCCGGCAGGACCATGCGGCCGCGAAGGCGCTGCTCGCGCGCGCGATCGCGATCGATCCGGATTACGGCCAGGCGTTGTCGGTGCTGGCCGTGAACGACATGTTCGGCGTGCATCTCGGCTGGACCGAGCTGGCCGCGGTTGCGCCGTCCGCGGAAGCCGCCGCGCTCAAAGCGGTGCGCTGCGACCATGAGGACGCCTGGGCACATGCCGCGCTCGGCAGCGTCTGCTTCTCGACCCGCAGGCTCCCAGACGCGCTGTCCGAGTTCGAGCAGGCGCTCGCGCTCAATCCGAACTTCTCACTGGCGCAGGGCTATTACGCGCTGGCACTGTCCTATGCCGGACGCTCGAACGACTCGTTCGAGGCCGCGCAAAAGGCGATCCGGCTGTCGCCGCGCGATCCGTCATTGGCGATCTATCACGGTATCGCCGCCTATGCGCGCTTCACCGAACGGCACTATGGCGAGGCCATCGCGCTGGCGCGCGAGGCGATCCGCCACCGCGGCGATCTTACCGGCGCATACCGCGTGCTCGCCGTCTCCGCCGGCATGACCGGCGATGGCACGCTTGCGGAAATGGCACTCGGAGAGCTCCGCCGCACCCAGCCGGGCATCTCGCTGCACTGGATCGCGACGCAGCTGCCGTGGGCCAATGAGCGAGATCGCGAACACTATCTGGAGGGATTCCGCCGCGCAGGCTTGCAGTGAGGCGTCTTACCCTCCCTGCAGGGCAAGCGCTAAGTTCGCTTCCGGCGTAAATGGACGACGACATCGAGCCGCGCGATCTCGTGGCCGGGAAGCGCCTCGGGCATCTTGGTGAAGGCGAGGCCCTCGGCCACGTCGACCAGCACGTCCTCGCCTTCGAGATAGAAGTGCGGATGCAGGGACGTGTCGGTGTCGAAGAACGACTTGATGCCGTCGGCCGCGATCCGGCGCAAGAGGCCCGCTTCGGTGAACTGGTTCAGCGTGTTGTAGACGGTGGCGAGCGACAGGTATGCGTTCGCAGCCATCGCTTCTGCGTAGAGACTTTCTGCGGTGACGTGACGATGGCCGCCCAGGAACAGCAGTCGGCCCAGCGCCACGCGCTGGCGTGTCGGGCGCAAGCCGGCATTGCCGAGCAATTGCAGGCAGTGCTGCACGCCCGCATCCGGCGACGGCTCAAGACCGGCGATATCGGATCCGCCGTCGTCATCCGCAGGGATAGTCGTGGCCTGAATGTCCATCCATCGTCTCACGGCTCAAGCAAACGGGATGCGCAGCCGCGTCCCGCTACTTGCCATTCGATCGCAAAAGCGGCGGGCCGGCTTTGATCCGGATCAAATTTGGCGTCGACCGCCTCTGACCTGGCGCAAGGCGGGCCGGCTCATTCCCGGCCAGAATGCGCGGGCATAGATGAGGTTCGCATGTCCAAGCCGGTTCCCGACAAGGCAGAGGTCGCACTCGAATATCCCGACAAATTCTATGTCGGCACCTTCGAGCATTCGTCCCGCTTCGAGGCGAAGCTCGACGGCAGCGGCATTGCGCTGGTGCTGCAACATCCTGGTGCGGCCGATGAACGCAAATCGGTGCATCTGCACGTCAACTTCGGCCTGCTGGCCGGCATCCTGCGGGAGCTCGCCGGCAGCGTCGCCGCGCTTCCCAAGGACGACATCGCGCACCGCGAGCAGCTTGCAGAGGCGCTCGACGAATTGCGGCGGGCGCTCGGCGCAAAATGACGGGCTGATGCTTTTGGTCGCAGGCGCGGACTTGTGCACTGCCCCGGCATGCTCTCATCACTTCTGAAGGCCGCCTGATCCCTCGGAGCTGGCCGATCTACCGTGCCGTCGCACAGGCGGAGAAACAGGACGAGCTGTACATTTTTTGTGCGAGCACTGTCGCGACTTTCATCTTGCCGCGCTGAACGGGACTGTGTGAGCCTCGATGGCGGATGGGGACTGGGATGGACCGACCGTCGCTTTGCGCGCGAGGGCGCGTGCGAAGCGTTTCCGGCTGGTCTCGCTTGAGAAAGATTACGACATGCCAAAACGAGTGTTGCTTGGTCTCCTCCTGGCTTGCGGCCTTGCGGCCCCTGCGCTGGCGCAAGAGCCGAAGACGGGGGGTGTGATCAATGCCGTGATCCAGCCCGAGCCGCCCGGCCTGATGCTTGCGCAGGTCCAGAACGGCCCGACCCAGATGGTCTCGGGCAACATCTTCGAAGGCCTCTTGCGCTACAGCCCCAAGCTCGATCCCCTGCCGGAGCTCGCCGAGAGCTGGAGCGTCAGCGAGGACGCCAAGACCTACATCTTCAAGCTGAAGAAGGGCGTGACCTGGCACGACGGCAAGCCCTTCACCGCCGCCGACGTGCTGTTCTCGATCGAGATGCTGAAGCAGACCCATGCGCGCGCCCGCACCAATTTGGCGCAGGTCGACAAGGTCGAGACGCCGGACGATCATACGGTGGTCTTCACGCTGAAGCAGCCGTTCGGCCCGTTCCTCGGCATCTTCGAGGTCGGCTCGATGCCGATGGTGCCGAAGCATCTCTATGCAGGCACCGACTGGAAGACCAACCCCTACAACAACGCACCCATCGGCACCGGCCCATTCATGTTCAAGGAATGGCAGAAGGGCTCGTTCATCCGCCTGGTCAAGAATCCGAACTACCACGAAAAGGGCAAGCCCCATCTCGACGAGATCTACTGGCAGATCATCCCGGACGCCGCCGCGCGCTCGGTGGCTTACGAGACCGGCAAGGTCGACGTGCTGCCCGGCGGCTCGGTCGAGAATTTCGACGTGCCGCGGCTGTCCAAGCTGAAGGACACCTGCGTCACCGGCGCCGGCTGGGAATTCTTCTCGCCGCTGGCCTGGCTGTGGCTGAACAACCGCCAGGGTCCGCTCGCCGACAAGCGGGTGCGGCAGGCGATCATGTATGCGGTCGACCGCGACTTCGCCAAGGACGTGATCTGGAACGGGCTCGGCAAGGTCGCCACCGGCCCGTCGGCCTCGACCATCAAGTTCTATACCGATGACGTGAAGAAATACCCCTACGATCCGGCCAAGGCCAAGGCACTGCTGAAGGAAGCCGGCTACAAGGGCGAAAAGATCCGCCTGCTGCCGCTCGCCTATGGCGAGACCTGGCAGCGCTGGGGCGAAGCCGTCAAGCAGAACCTCCAGGATGTCGGCATGACCATCGAGACGATCGCCACCGACGTCGCCGGCGGCAACCAGAAGATCGCCGAGTGGGATTACGACATCGCCTTTACCTATCTCTACCAGTACGGCGACCCCGCGCTCGGAGTGGGACGCAACTACATCTCCAGCAACATCGCCAAGGGCCAGATGTTCAACAACGTCGAGGGTTACTCCAACCCGGATATCGACAAGCTGTTCGCCGAGGGCGCGGTTGCAACGCCGGATTCCAAGCGCAAGGAGATCTACGAGAAGGCGCAGAAGATCCTGGTCGAGGACGTGCCGGTTGCCTGGATGCTCGAGCTGCAATTTCCGACCATCATGCGCTGCAAGGTCAAGAACCTGATCACCACGGGGATCGGGGTCAATGACGGATTCAAGGACGCATGGCTCGACAAGTGAAGCCTCTTACCTCTCTCCCCTGCGGGGAGAGGTCGAATGTGCGCATAGCGCACATTCGGGTGAGGGGGAGTCTCCACGAGACCAACTGCTGATACGCTCGCGGGGAGTCCCCCTCACCCCAACCCTCTCCCCGCATCCGCCTTCGCCGAGGCTTCGGCGGACAAGAGCGGGGCGAGGGAGTCACTCCGTCTCCGTGGCGCCAAGTCACATCACCAATATGACTCACTAGATGCTCTCCTTCGTTGCTCAGCGTGTCCTGAAGGGCGTGATCGTCCTGCTCGCGATCGTCGTTCTCAATTTCTTCCTGATCCGCCTGGCGCCCGGCGATCCCGCGATCGTGATGGCGGGCGAGGCCGGCGCCAGCGATCAGGTCTTCGTCAAGCAGCTTCGGGAGAAGTTCGGGCTCGACAAGCCGCTGCCCGAGCAGCTCTTCATCTACGTCAAGGGCGTCGTCAGCCTCGACCTCGGCTTTTCCTTCCGCCAGCAGGCTCCGGTCGCAAAACTGATCGGCGAGCGGCTGCCGGCGACGCTGTTGTTGACGCTGACCGCCTTCGCGATCTCGCTCACGCTCGGCATCCTGTTCGGCACCTTCGCCGCGCGCTTTGCCGGAACCTTCCTCGACACCGCCATCACCGTGTTCGCTCTGATCTTCTACGCCATGCCGATCTTCTGGGTGGCGCTGATGGGCATCCTCCTGTTCTCGGTCACGATGGATTGGCTGCCGAGCTTCGGTTACGAGACGGTCGGCGCCAACCTCACCGGCCTTGCCCACGCGTTCGACGTCGCAAAGCACCTGATCATGCCGGCGATGACGCTGGGACTGTTCTTCATGGCGACCTACACCCGCATGACGCGCGCCTCGATGCTGGAGGTGAAACGCCTCGACTTCGTCAAGACGGCGCGCGCCAAGGGGCTCTCCGACGCCGTGATCCAGCGCCGCCACGTGCTGCGCAACGCGCTGCTGCCGGTGGTGACGCTCGCCGGCGTGCATTCCGGCACGCTGATCGGCGGCGCCGTCATCACCGAGACCGTGTTCGCCTGGCCCGGCATCGGGCGGCTGATGTACGACGCGCTGCTGCAGCGGGATTACAATCTGCTGCTCGGCGTGTTCGTGATCTGCTCCGCCATGGTCCTCACCTTCAACCTCATCACCGACCTCGTCTATCGCCTGGTCGATCCGCGGATCGAATACGCCGCATGAAACAGTTCTGGAAATCGATGCTGAAGAGCCCGAGCGGCGTCATCGGGCTCGTCATCCTCCTGGTTGCAATCTCTGTCGCGGTGTTCGGACCGATGCTGTTCCCGAACTCGCCCTGGCGCATGGTGCAGCGGCCGTTCCTGCCGCCGTTCACGCTCGGGGCCGTGCCGCTCGGCACCGACGCGCTCGGCCGCGACATCTTCGCCGGCATGATCTTCGGCGCCCGCGTCTCGCTGCTGGTCGGTCTCGTCTCCACGCTGGCGGCGCTGATCGTGGGCGTGCCGATCGGCGCCATGGCCGGTTATTTCGGCGGCAAGGTCGACGACGCCCTGATGCGCTTCACCGAGTTCTTCCAGACCATTCCGAGCTTCGCGCTCGCGATCGTGCTGGTCGCCATCCTGCAGCCCTCGATCTATTCGATCGTCGCCTCGATCGCGGTGGTGAGCTGGCCGCCGGTCGCTCGCCTCGTGCGCGGCGAGGTGCTGTCGCTGCGCACCCGCGAATATGTCCAGGCCGCCGTCGTCACCGGCCAGAGCAACAGCTGGATCATCCTGCGCGAGATCCTGCCCAACGCGTTGTCGCCCGTGATCGTGCTGGCCTCGTTGATGGTGGCCACCGCGATCCTGCTTGAATCCTCGCTGTCCTTCCTCGGCCTCGGCGATCCCAATCTGATCTCCTGGGGCTACATGGTCGGCGCCGGCCGCACCGTGATCCGGCAGGCCTGGTGGATCACCGTGTTTCCCGGCATCGCCATCCTGATCTCGGTGCTCGGGCTGAACCTGATCGGCGAAGGCCTCAACGATGCGCTCAATCCGCGCCTGTCGCGGGAGGGCCGCTGACGATGACCGCCTCGCCCGCCGTCTCCATCAGGAACTTGCGGATCGCGCTGCCCAAGGGCGCCGAGCGCCCCTTCGCGGTCGACGGTGTCTCGCTCGATCTGCAGCCCGGCAAGATCGTCTGCGTCGTCGGCGAGTCCGGCTCCGGCAAGTCGATGTGCGCGCATGCGCTGATGGGCCTTTTGCCGGATACGGTCTCGGTCACCTCCGGTGAAATCCAGTTCGAGGGCCGGGACCTGCTCAAGCTCGCTGACGACGGCTGGCGCGATCTGCGCGGCCGTCGGCTGGCGATGATCTTCCAGGAGCCGATGACCGCGCTCAATCCGTTGATGCGGATCGGCGACCAGATGGCGGAGATGTTCGAGGCGCACGGCCTGCTCACGCCGAAGGAGCGGCGGGCCAAGGCGCTGGCGCTGGCAAGCGAAGTCGGCCTGCCCGACCCTGAGCGTATCGTGCGCGCCTATCCGCACCAGCTCTCCGGCGGCCAACGCCAGCGCGCCATGATCGCGATGGCGCTCGCGCTCGAGCCCGCGGTGCTGGTCGCGGACGAGCCGACCACCGCGCTCGACGTCACCACGCAGGCCCAGATCCTGAAGCTGATCCGCAACCTCCAGCGGAGCCGCAACATGGCGGTGATGTTCATCACCCATGATTTCGGCGTGGTCGCCGACATCGCCGACCAGGTCGTGGTGCTCCGCCACGGCAAGGTCGTGGAGGAAGGTCCGGCCGCGGCCATCTTCAACGAGCCGCAGCACGACTACACCAAGGCATTGCTTGCCGCCGTGCCCTCGATGGATCCGCCGCCGCGAGAGCCATTGGACGATCGGGCCAAGGCCGTCGAGGTGATCGGGCTGGACAAGACCTACGTCACGTCGGGCGGCTGGTTCCGCCAGGCCCGCCGCGTCGATGCGGCGCGCGCGGTCAACTTCAACATCCTCAAGGGCGAGACGCTCGGCCTCGTCGGTGAATCCGGCTCGGGCAAGTCGTCGGTAGCGCGCCTGGTGATGCGACTGATCGAAGCCGACCGCGGCACGGTGCGGATCGGCGAGACCGACCTGACCTCGCTTTCCGGCAAGGCGCTGCGCGGCGAGCGCCATCGCATCCAGATGATCTTCCAGGATCCGTTCGCCTCGCTCAATCCGCGCCGCAAAATCGGCCACATCATCGCCGACGGGCCGATCGCAGCCGGGACCGATCCGAAGGTGGCGTTCGACCGCGCCCGCGATCTCCTCAAGATGGTGGGCCTGGACGCCGGCGCGCTCGAGCGCTATCCGCATGAATTCTCGGGCGGCCAGCGCCAGCGCATCGGCATCGCCCGCGCGCTTGCGCTCGAGCCGGAGATCATCGTCGCGGACGAGGCCGTCTCCGCGCTCGACGTCTCGGTGCAGGCGCAGGTGTTGAAGCTGCTCGAAGATCTCAAGGCGCGCCTTGGCCTGTCGATGCTGTTCATCACCCACGATCTGCGCGTCGCGGCCCAGATCTGCGACCGTATCGCGGTGATGCAGCGCGGCGCCATCGTCGAGCTGAAGCCGACGGCGCAACTCTTCGCCGCGCCCGAGCACGCCTATACGCGCGAATTGCTCGCAGCCGTGCCCGGACGGAAGGAGCACGCGCCGGCGGCCTGAGGCGGCTCGTCCTCGTTCATTGATTTCCGTGATGGTTCCAAAAACTTGCACGCCGAGCGAGGCGAAACATATTCGATTCAGCGGCATTTGCTTTCGTGAGATCATCCTTGCTCATGTCGGCAAGGGGTGACTTGACGCCATAGTCGCTCGTCGCGGCTGGCGTCGTACAACGAACGTGATGTGATGGGCAGCTCAACAACCCAGCAAGCAAGACGCACCGGGATGCTGGGAACTGCGCAGCCTGGTCACGCGCTTTTTATCCGGTCGTGACTGGACCGGCCGCTTCAAAGCTTAACGGCATGACCATAGATGACGTTTGAATGATCGACGTCATCTCATGACGGACTCACACTGTTATTCGGAGCCAACATGGGCGAAGTTATTCGATTTGTCTCGAAGTCCGAGCGCGAGCGAACGCGCCTCATCCAGGAAGCGCGGGCGATCTACGACAGCATCTTCCCGCCGGTCGATCCGACGGACGAGGGCCAGGGAAAGCCGGCGATCCGTCGCCCGTTCATCGGCCGCGACGGAGGTAACGTATCGTGATCAAGATCATCGCCGTGCTTTGTAGCCTCGCCTCTCCCTCCAATTGTCACGAGCAGATCGTCACCACGTCGGACTTTGCGCAAATCTCGGTGCAGGCCTGCCTGATGGGCGCGCCGCAGCTTGCCGAATGGATGAACCAGCATCCGGCCGAGCGCCTGGCGGCCTGGCGCTGCGTGATCGGAGACCAGGGGCGCCGGGGAATCTAGCGAGGCGGATTCTCCTCCGACAAATCAAGGCGACCCACAAATCACGGAGTGACGCCAGTCCATTGCCGGTCTACCCTCCCTGTTCGAAAATGAGGGGGAAGCCGGATGGAGGTCGCCAGCCTCGTTCTTCCCGTATTCGCGATCATCGTCACCGGCTGGCTCGCCGGCGAGCTCGGCTATCTCTCGCGGGCGCTGGCCGATGCCCTGGTGCATTTCGCCTACAACGTGGCGATGCCGGCGCTGTTGATTGTCACGATCGCCCAGGAGCCGGCGCGCAATCTCCTGGAATGGCGTTTTCTGCTCGCCTTCGGCGGCGGCTCGCTGATCTGCTTCGCGCTCGTGTTCGTGCCGGTCCGCGCAGGCGGCAAACACGACCTCGCCAGCAGCACCATTCACGGGATGGCGGCGGCGATGACCAACACCGGGTTCGTTGCGCTGCCGATCCTGCATGCGATCTACGGCCAACCCGCCGTCCTGCCCGCGGCCGTCGCAACGGTGTTCGTGGCCGCGGTGATGTTTCCGATCACGGTGATCCTGCTGGAAAAGCGCGATGCACGCGGGGCCTCCGTGCGCTCTATGGGACTGGCAAAGCAGATCCTGCTCAATCCCATGGTGCTGTCGACGTTCATCGGCCTCACCTGGGCGGTGACGGGACTGCCGATTGCGGCACCGGTCGCGGCCTATCTCAACATGATCGCTGCCGCGCTCACGCCGTGCGCGCTGTTCGCCATCGGGCTCGGCCTGTCCATCGAGGGCTTGCGGTCCAACCTGAAAGCGTCGTTTGCGCTCGCCGCGGTGAAACTGGTGGTCATGCCGCTCATCGTCTACGGGCTTTGCGTCGTGATCGGCCTCACCCCTCTCTACACGGTTGCGGCGGTCATCTGCGCGGCCGTGCCGACGGCGAAAACCGTCTACGTCCTCGCACATGAACACAAGGTCGAGGAGAAGCTGGTTGCGGCCACGGTCTCGATCACGACGATGCTGTCGGTCGCGACATTGCTCATCGCGCTTTATCTGCTCTCGGGATCGGCGAGCGGCATGCGTTGATCCGCCAGTGGCCTCCACCTTGCCGGAGCCCTCTATCTCGTGGTGTTGCTCCAGGTGGGAGCCGAGTTGGTCACGCCGACCGAGGGCCAATTGTATGATCCGATCGACGGCGCGGTGACAGTGCCAACCGTCTGTCCCGACGATCCGTAGGCCGCCCTCGGTTGCGCGGCCGGCGCTCCGGCTCCGCCATAGGTCGGAGCCACCACACCAGTGCTGTATTGCCGGCTGGACCGGACCTTTTTCGCCTCAGCTGCGAATGGTGCGGCAAGCAGTCCCGTCGTGATCAGCGCGGAAATGGCGAGTCTGATGGTTTTCATGGCTGATCCCTTCACCCGTTGCGCGCCCCGATATGCCAAGTGTTCATGCATCGGCAAATTTCCATGGGTTCTCCCTTCATAACTCCGTGTGCGGACGAAGGTGCCGGAGCGCGGCGGACTCACACCGTCTTCGGATGGACCCGAATCAGCGCTAGTGCATTGCTTTCAGTGACTTCCCTGGACGCAAGCATGACCGGCGCCGAACTGAAGCAGCTTCGCAACGACCTCTCCGATGCCCTCGAGCGCAAGCTCAGCGCGGCCGACATGGCCAAGCTTTGCGGACTGCCGGAAAGAGGCGGCGCCGACACCATCCGGCGCTGGGAGGTCAGCGGCCCGACGCCGGAGGGGACCAGGATACTGCGCGTGCTCGCGATGGCGAGCGAGCGCTATCCGATCCTGGAGAAGTTCGACATCTTCGATCGACACGACGTGCGTGAGGAAGACAGGCCGGCAAAGCGCGCCGCCTTTCGCGCGCAGATGCGCGATGAGGCACGGCGGCGTCTTGGTTAACAGGATGCCCGCGCAAGTTACCCGAGAGGCGCCCAGGTTAAGCCTTCCTTCACCACTTCTTAAGTTGCCATTAAGCACGAAAATCATTTGCGGCCCAACAAGTTACGTTGGCCGTCGCTGTGCCACGGATGTGACAGCATTTTCGTCAAAAGCGAGCTATCTGCAAAACCAATGCGGCGCAGCAAACGCGCCTGCCGGGGACCTTACGTGTTGGAGTTCAAGACGATGAAGAAGATTCTGTTTGCGACCTTGGCGCTGCTCGTGTTGGGCGCGGCTGCGCCGGCCGTCGGTGCCGATCTCGGCAACCGCAATTATTACAAGACGCCCGCGCCGGCCTACGCCGCGCCGATCTACAATTGGACGGGCTTCTATCTCGGCGCCCATGTCGGCGGCGCGTTCTCCAGCGACAACAATTTCAATGGCCTCTCCACCGGCAACAACGGCAACGGCCGCTTCCTCGGCGGCGTGCAGGTCGGTGCGGACTGGCAGTTCCACCCGAACTTCGTGGTCGGCGTCGAAGGCCAGTATTCCTGGCTCTCCGGCAGCGTCGGCGCCGTGTTCCCGGGCGGCATCGCCTACACCAACGACCAGCGCGGCCTCGGCTCGATCACGGGCCGCGTCGGCTACACCTGGGGTCCCGGCCTGGTCTATGTGAAGGGCGGCTACGCCTATTCGGACAACAACGAGAGGGTCACCGTCGGCGGCGTGCCGGCCGCCTTCGTCATCACCGGCGATCACCGCAACGGCTACACCGTCGGCGCCGGCCTCGAATACATGTTCGCCCCGAACTGGTCGGCCAAGGCCGAGTACCAGTACTACAATTTCGGCGACGCCAGCTTCACCGCCGGTCCGCTCGCCGGCACCGGCGCCTTCACCACCGACGACCATACCTTCAAGGCGGGCGTCAACTACCGCTTCAACTGGGCGAGCCCGGCCATGGCGCGCTACTGATCGGTTACCAGGACCTTATCAAGATGAAGGGGCCGGCCTCGTTGCCGGCCCCTCTTTTTTCGCTCTGCGGAACAACGTCAACCGATTGGGCTCATTGCGATTCCTTAACCGGTGCTGCCGATACTGCAGCCACAAATAGAAGAACATTGGGGGAATTTTCGATGCCGATCCGTTTGGGCCTTGGCCGCTTCCTTGGCAGTTTCCGTCCGCGTTTCAAAATGCCCAAATGGGGCGTGCGCGGCAGCCTGTTCGCGGCGTTTGCGGTCATCGCGGGCATGGGCCTCGTGATCGCGGCCGGCGCCGGCCTTGCGCTGCAGAATCTCGGCGGACGCATGACTGAACTGAGCGGACGGGACATTCCGCGCCTTTCCGCCAGCCTGCAATTGTCGGCGCTGAGTGCGAGCCTCGCGGCGCAGGGACCGGCCCTGCTTGCGGCGCAGAGCGAGGACGCTCTGAACGAGCGCACCAAGAAACTCAGGGAATTACAGGAGCAGACGCAGCAGAAGCTCAACGAGATCATCGAGCTCGGCGGCGACAAGAGCGTCGTCTCCGGGCTCAGCGAGACGATGAAGAGCATCAACGAGGCGGCTCAGAGCCTGACGAAAGCCGCCCGCGAACGGCTCGACATCGCGGCGCTGCACGACAAGCAATATGACGCGCTTCGCGCCGCGCAGGGCGCCTTCGTCGGCGCAGCGAGTCCGGCGATGCTGGACGCGCAGACCCGCGTCAATGCCATTCTCGGTTCAGCCGACTTGTCAGCCGCAGACGCGACCGACGCCGCGCAGACCGTCGGTCAGCTCGGCAACGTCGTCGCCAGCGGTAATCTCGCCGCCGCCAACATGAGCGCGGCGCTGTCGGCGAACACCAGCGACAAGCTCGATGACATCCAGAAGGAATTCAAGACGGCGCAGGGGCGCCTGCGGTCGAACCTCGATCTGTTGCCGGACAATCAGGGCAACAAGATGCTGCGCGACACCGCGGAAAAGCTGCTCGCGCTCGGCACCGGCAAGACCGGCGTGTTCAATCTGCGCGAGAAAGAGCTCGACTCCATCGACTACGGCCAGACCATCCTGGACGAGACCCGCAAGCTCAATGTCGGGCTCGGCATCAGCGTGCAGCAGCTCGTCGACGGCGTGCAGAAAGAGACCAACGCCTCGACCCTCCAGGCGCGGCAGGAGATTTCGCTCGCGACGTCGGTCATGCTGGGCTTGGGCGCGCTGATGCTGGTCGGCTCGGCGCTGTTCGTCTGGCTCTATGTCGGCCGTAACATCCTGCGCCGGATCGGCGCCTTGCAGCAGTCGATGCAGCTGCTCGCGAACGGGGATCTCGAAACCGAGATCTACCGCTCGAAGAATCACAACGACGAAATCTCGGTGATGGCGAACACGCTGCAGGTGTTCCGGGAGAGCATGATCGAGACCCGCGCGCTGACGAGCGAGCAGGACAAGGACCGTATCGCCAAGGCCGAGCGCGCCGCGCGCATGGAGGCGAAGATCGCCCAGTTCGAAAGCACGGTGCGCTCCGCGCTCGATAATCTGGCCCAATCGGCCAATTCGATGCAATCGACCGCGCAGAGCATGTCGAACACCGCCGACCAGTCCAACGCGCTGGTCAACGCGGTCGCCTCCGCGGCGGAAGAGACGTCGGTCAACGTGCAGACCGTCTCGGCCGGCACCGAGCAGCTGTCCTCCTCGATCCAGGAGATCAGCCGCCAGGTCGTGACCTCCGCCGAGATCGCCAAAAAGGCGGTCGACGAAGCGGGAGCGACCGACGCCACGGTGCAGAGCCTTGCCGACAGCGCGAGCCGCATCAGCGTCGTCGTCGACCTGATCCAGACCATTGCCTCGCAGACCAATCTGCTCGCGCTCAACGCCACCATCGAGGCGGCGCGCGCCGGCGAGGCCGGCCGCGGCTTCGCGGTGGTTGCCTCCGAGGTGAAGAGCCTGGCGAGCCAGACCGCCAAGGCGACCGACGAGATCCGCACCCAGATCGCCAGCATGCAGTCAGTCACGACCTCCGCGGTCGGCGCCATCCAGGGCATCGGCCGGATCATCGGCGAGATCAACGACGTCACCACCACGATCGCAGCGGCGGTCGAGGAACAGGGCGCCGCGACGCGCGAAATCGCCCGCAACATCCAGCATGCCGCCGGCGGCACCAGCGAGGTCTCCAGCAACATCGTCGGCGTCTCCACCGCGTCCGCCGAAGCCGGCGCTGCGGCCACCGAGGTGCTGGGCGCTTCGGACGCGCTGCGCCGCGAGGCCGATATGCTGCGCGGGGAGATCGACGCCTTCCTCAACGATATGCGGGCGGCGTAAGGCCCTGTCCTGTAGCCTGGATGGAGCGTAGCGCAATCCGGGCTACGGAAAACTGCCTCGGTATGACCGCCATGCTGTCGCCGCCCAGCATCCTTTTTCGGCTGGCGCCCCGCGCGCGCTGGGTTTAAGCCGATAGCATGAGCTCGAAAACCGACACCCCGCAGTCCTCGGCCGAGGCCCTGCGCTACCCCTGGGAACAGCATCCCGGCCCCGAACAGGTGGTCGAGGTGCGGCCCGGCGTGTTGTGGGCGCGGCTGAAGCTGCCGTTCCGCCTCAACCACGTGAACATCTACCTGCTCGCCGATGGCGACGGCTATGCGATGATCGATGCCGGCTTCGGCAACGAGGAGACGATCGAGGCCTGGACGAAGCTGTTCGACGGACCGCTGAAAGGCGTCAACATCACGCGCCTGATCGTCACCCACTCCCACCCGGATCATGTCGGTCTCGCCGGTTGGATCGTCGAGCGGTTCGGCTGCCCGCTGGTGATGTCGCAGGTCGAATATCTGCAATCGGTCTATCACCAGAACCGCGGCACCGAGGAGCGGCGCGAGGCGCAGCGGCTGTTCTTCCGCCGCCATGGCATGGACGAGTCGCTCACCGAAAAGCTGCTCGGCCGCGGCCAGGACTATCTGAAGCGCGTCTCGGTGCTGCCGCCGTCCTACCGCCGCATCTCGCATGGCGATGACGTCGTGATCGGCACGCGCCGCTTCAAGGTCATCACCGGCGGCGGCCACGCCCTCGACCAGGTGATGCTGTATTGCGCCGACGACAAGCTGTTCCTCTCCGCCGACCAGGTGCTGAGCAAGATCTCGCCGAATGTCAGCGTCTGGGCGGTCGAGCCCGACCAGAATTCGCTCGGCGAATATCTGGCCTCGCTCGCCAGCCTCACCACGACGCTGCCCTATGACGTGTTGGTGCTGCCTGGCCATGGCGTGCCGTTCTACGGATTGAAGACCCGCATCAAGCAGCTCGCCGACCACCATGAAGAGCGCTGCCGATTGATCGCGGAAGCCTGCCGTGAGGTGCCGCAAACCTCGCGCGCCCTGGTGCCCGTGGTGTTCAACAAGCACGTGCTGGACGAGCACCAGATGGGCTTTGCCGCCGGCGAGCTCGTCGCCCACGTCAACTACATGATCGTCGAGGGCCGCCTCACGCCCGAGATGCAGGACGGCGTGCTGCAGTTTCGGACGACGTGAGTTCTTCGCCTCTCCCCGCCTGCGGGGAGAGGCCGACACGCGAAGCGTGGCGGGTGAGGGGAGTCTCCGCGAGTCTAACTCTCACCATCATTGCCGAAACAGCCCCTCACCCCAACCCTCTCCCCGTAAGAACGGGGCGAGGGAGCAGACCTCCGGCGCGGCTGGCGCCTCACTTCATATTCGCGATCGCGTGCAGCGCCGCGATGTAGCCGAACGGCCCGAGCCCGCAGATCACGCCGGTCGCCACGAACGAGATCTTGGAATGCCGGTGATATTCGTCACGGGCGTGGATGTTGGAGATGTGCACCTCCAGCACCGGGCCCTCGAACGTCTTGATCGCGTCCATGATCGAGACCGAGGTGAAGGAGAGGCCGGCCGGATTGATGACGATGGCCTCGGCGTCCTGCCGCGCCGACTGGATCAGATCAACCAGCACGCCCTCGTGGTTGGACTGGTGGAAGGCGAGCTTGAGGCCGAGCCTGGCGGCTGCGTCCTCGCAGCTCGCGTTGACCTCCGCGAGCGTCGTCGTGCCGTAGATGTGCGGCTCGCGGATGCCGAGCATGTTGAGGTTGGGACCGTTGAGGATCATCACGCGCTTCATGGAAGGGTCCTTTCGAGAGCCTGGTTGAGCAAGGAAAGCGCGCGCCGGGCCGCGACGGAAGACCATAGGCTGGGTCGCCCCGGCAGATGGTGCAGAGCAGCATTATATGTCGCGCAGGATTGATCGGGATCAAACTGAGACGCGCCGGATAGGGCATTTTGCCCAAATGCCCCACAGATCCAAATGTGGGATAGCGCATAGACATTGGAGCTGGAAAAGCTCTAAGTAGACCCGTCCCCTTGGTCAGGTTCCGTTGCAGGTTTGCCGATGGATTACGCCCAATTCTTCGATTCCGCCCTCGATCGTCTCCACACCGAGCGGCGTTATCGCGTGTTCGCCGATCTCGAACGCACGGCCGGCCGGTTCCCGCATGCGGTCTGGCACTCGCCCAAGGGCAAGCGCGACGTCGTGATCTGGTGCTCCAACGACTATCTCGGCATGGGCCAGCATCCGAAGGTGGTCGGCGCCATGGTCGAGACTGCCACACGCGTCGGCACCGGCGCCGGCGGCACCCGCAACATCGCCGGCACGCATCATCCGCTGGTGCAGCTCGAAGCCGAGCTCGCCGATCTCCACGGCAAGGAAGCCGCGCTGCTGTTCACCTCGGGCTATGTCTCGAACCAGACCGGCATCCCGACCATCGCAAAGCTCATTCCGAACTGCCTGATCCTATCGGACGAGCTCAACCACAATTCGATGATCGAGGGCATCCGCCAGTCCGGCTGCGAGCGGATCGTGTTCCGCCACAACGACGTTGCGCATCTCGAAGAGCTGTTGAAAGCGGCCGGTCCCGATCGGCCGAAGCTGATCGTCTGCGAGAGTCTCTATTCCATGGACGGCGATGTCGCGCCGCTCGCCAGGATCTGCGATCTCGCCGAGAAATATGGCGCGATGACCTATGTCGACGAAGTCCACGCCGTCGGCATGTACGGCCCGCGCGGCGGCGGCATCGCCGAGCGCGACGGCGTGATGCATCGCATCGACATTCTCGAGGGCACGCTGGCCAAGGCGTTCGGCTGTCTCGGCGGCTACATCGCCGCCAACGGCCAGATCATCGACGCCGTGCGCTCCTATGCGCCGGGCTTCATCTTCACCACCGCGCTGCCGCCGGCGGTCTGCTCGGCCGCGACCGCCGCGATCAGGCACCTGAAGACGTCGAGCTGGGAGCGCGAGCGCCACCAGGACCGTGCCGCCCGCGTCAAGGCGATCCTCAATGCCGCCGGCCTGCCGGTGATGTCGAGCGACACGCACATCGTACCGCTGTTCGTCGGCGATCCCGAGAAGTGCAAGCAGGCTTCCGACCTGCTGCTCGAACAGCACGGGATCTACATCCAGCCGATCAACTATCCGACCGTCGCCAAGGGCACCGAGCGCCTGCGTATCACGCCCTCGCCCTATCACGACGACGGCCTGATCGATCAGCTCGCCGAAGCGCTGCTGCAAGTGTGGGACCGCCTCGGCCTGCCGCTGCGCGCGAAGTCGCTGGCCGCGGAATAGGCCTCTTTTACCCTCCCCTGGAGGGTAAGAGCGGGCGGACAGCTCGCCCCACCGCTTAACGACGCCGGCAGTTCCTACCGCCGCACGGCATTTCGCTGTCGCCTGCACTCGCTCAACGCGCTAGGTTTGCAAGGAAAATGAGCTCGGGCGCCGCCGGCGCCCAGGGAGAGAGCCCCCGACCCATGCTGCACGATTGGGGCGTGATCGCCGCCGCCTTCGGCTATATCGGCTTCCTGTTCCTGGTGGCGAGCCACGGCGACCGCCGCTCGCCGGCCGGTCGCGGCCGGGCCTCCGGGCTGATCTATCCGCTGTCGCTGGCGATCTACTGCACGTCCTGGACCTTCTTCGGGTCGGTCGGCTTCGCGACCCGCACCTCGACCGATTTCCTCGCGATCTATGTCGGCCCGATCCTGATGATCGGGTTGGGGGCCGGGGTGCTCCGACGCGTGATCCAGCTGGCGAAAGCCCACAACATCACCTCGATCGCCGACTTCATCGGGGCCCGCTACGGCAAGAGCCAGGCGGTGGCGGCGACCGTCGCCGCAATCGCGATCATCGGCTCGGTGCCCTATATCGCGCTCCAGCTCAAGGCGGTGGCTTCTTCGCTGGGCACAATCCTGAGCGAAGACCAGGCCTTCTCGCACATCCCGATCCTCGGCGACATGGCGCTGATGGTGACGCTGACGATGGCGGCCTTCGCTGTGCTGTTCGGCACGCGACAGACCGACGCGACCGAGCACCAGCACGGCCTGATGCTGGCGATCGCGACCGAATCCATCATCAAGCTGGTCGCCTTCCTCGCCGCCGGCATCTTCGTCACCTTCTGGATGTTCTCGCCGCATGAATTGATCGAGCGCGCGATGAGGACGCCGGAAGCGGTGCGCGCCATCAATTATTCGCCGTCGATCGGCAACTTCCTGACCATGACATTGCTGTCGCTGTGCGCGATCATGCTGCTGCCGCGCCAGTTTCACGTCAGCGTGGTGGAGAATTCCTCGGATGCCGAGGTCGGCCGCGCGCGCTGGCTGTTTCCGCTCTACCTCGTCGCCATCAACCTGTTCGTGATCCCGATCGCGCTCGCCGGCCTCGTGACCTTCCCGTTCGGCACGGCCGACCCTGATATGTACGTGCTGGCCCTGCCGATCGAGAGCGGCGCGAACCTGCTCAGCGTCGCCGTCTTCGTCGGCGGGCTGTCGGCGGCAACCGCCATGGTGATCGTCGAATGCGTCGCGCTCTCCATCATGGTCTCGAACGACCTCGTGGTGCCGCTGGTGCTGAAACGTCGGCCGGAGGGGCGCGCCGGCGGGGCCGATTTCAGCAACTTCCTGCTGCGCTCGCGCCGGCTCGCGATCTTCGCCATCATGGTGATGGCCTATTTCTACTATCGCGCGCTCGGCAGCACCCAGCTCGCGGCGATCGGCCTGCTCTCCTTTGCCGCCATCGCCCAGCTCGCCCCGAGCTTCTTCGGCGGCCTGCTCTGGCGGCGCGCGACCGCGCGCGGGGCGATCGGCGGCATGCTGGTCGGGTTTGCGGTGTGGCTCTACACGCTGTTCATGCCGAGCTTCATGGATTCCTCGACGTCAGGCATCCTGCTGCTGCAGCACGGCCCGTTCGGCATCGAGGCGCTGCGGCCGCAGGCACTGTTCGGCGCCGACCTGCCGCCCCTGATGCACGGCGTGATCTGGTCGCTGTCCCTCAACATCCTGACCTATGTGCTGCTGTCGCTGGCACGCCGGCCATCCTCCATCGAGCTGCTGCAAGCCGATCTGTTCGTGCCCAATACGCTCGCACCGATCTCCCCGAGCTTCCGCCGCTGGCGCAGCACCGTCACCGTGCAGGACATCCAGACCACGGTGGCGCAATATCTCGGGCCCGACCGCGCGCGACATTCCTTCGAGGCCTTCTCGGCGCGGCGCAACGTGCGGCTGGAGCCCGGTGCGCCCGCCGATTTCGAGCTGCTGCAACACGCCGAGCATCTGATTGCCTCCTCGATCGGCGCGGCCTCCTCCCGCCTCGTGATGTCGCTGCTGCTGCGCAAGCGGACGGTCTCCGCCAAGGCCGCGCTGAAGCTGCTCGACGATTCGCACGCCGCGCTGCATTTCAACCGCGAGATCCTGCAGACCGCGCTCAACCATGTGCGCCAGGGCATCGCCGTGTTCGACGCCGATCTGCAACTGATCTGCTCCAACCGGCAGTTCGGGGACCTCCTCAATGTGCCACTGCATCTGATCCAGTTCGGCACGCCCTTGCGCGAGATCCTGGAGTTCATCGGCCTCGGCGATCCGAACGATCCGCTTGAGCGCGAGGCCCTGCTGGAACGGCGCCTTGCGGCCTACACCACCGACAGCGAGCCTTATCTCGAGCGGCTGCCGGAACGCCACATGGTGATCGAAGTGCTCACCAACCGCATGCCCGGCGGGGGCTTCGTCATCACCTTCACCGACGTCACGCCGACCTTCGAAGCCGCCGAAGCGCTGGAGCGCGCCAATGCGACGCTGGAAAAGCGCGTGCGCGACCGCACCGAGGAGCTGACGCGGCTGAACTCCGAGCTGGCCATCGCCAAGAGCGCGGCGGAGGACGCCAGCATCTCCAAGACGCGTTTCCTCGCCGCCGCCAGCCATGACATCCTGCAGCCGCTGAACGCGGCGCGGCTCTACGTCACGAGCCTCGTCGAGCGCCAGCACAATGGCGAGGAGACGCGGCTGGTCGAGAACATCGACGAATCCTTGCAGGCGATCGAGGAAATCCTCGGCGCTCTGCTCGACATCTCCAGGCTCGACGCCGGCGCGATGGCGACCTCGATCTCGAGCTTCAAGATGGCCGATCTGATGCGCTCGCTGGAAATCGAGTTCGCGCCGATCGCGCGCGCCAAGGGCCTGGAGCTCGCCTTCGTGCCCTGCTCGCTGCCGGTCGAGTCGGACCGGCTCCTGCTGCGGCGCCTGCTCCAGAACCTGATCTCGAACGCGATCAAGTATACCCCGCGCGGCCGCGTGCTGGTCGGCTGCCGCCGCCGCGGCGCCTCGCTCAAGATCTGCGTCTACGACACCGGCGTCGGTATCCCCGCGGTCAAGCGCGGCGAGATCTTCAAGGAATTCCATCGCCTGGAGCAGGGCGCGCGGATCGCGCGCGGTCTGGGCCTCGGCCTCTCGATCGTGGAACGCCTGGCTCGCGTGCTCAAGCACGGCATCGCCATCGACGGCAATCGAAGCGGCGGCTCGGTGTTCTCGGTGACCGTGCCGACAGCGAAGGCGGTCACCCACACCGCGGCCGTGACCAGCGCGACGCCGCTGGCGCGCACACCGATCTCGGGCGCGCTGATCGTCTGCATCGAGAACGATGCGGCGATCCTCGACGGCATGCGCACGCTGCTCAAGGCCTGGGATGCCGAGGTGATCGCGGTCGCCGATCCCGAAGGCGCGATCGCTGCGATCGAAGCCGCCGGCCGCCGCGTCACCGGCCTTCTGGTCGACTATCACCTCGATCGCGGCAACGGCATCGCCGCCATCCGCGAGATCCGCCGCCGTTTCGGCGATACCATCCCTGCGATCCTGATCACGGCCGACCGCAGCCCCGCCGTGCAGGTCGCCGCGCGTGACGAGAAGATCGCGGTGCTCAACAAGCCGGTGAAGCCGGCTTCGCTGCGTGCCCTGCTCGGGCAGTGGCGCACGCAGCAGATGGTGGCGGCGGAGTGAGGCCCCCGGGGTCAATAGTCAGTCGATACGCTGAGCGCTCGCCACCTCTCCAGCTCTTCGAGGCGGAGCTTATCGATCGCAGCGATGGCGTCGACGGCATCGCTTCCGAGCGCAATGCGCAGAGGCGGGCGCTCCATATCGGCAAGCTTCAGAACCACGGCCGCGGCTTTGGCTGGATCGCCGGGCTGCCGGCCGTCGTAATCGCGCTGCATCCTGACGGCAGCGCCGACGAGCGCATCGTATTCCGGGCGTCCTTCGCCGGTCCCATGTGCGGCTCGCGCAAAGCCGGTGCGAAAGCCGCCGGGCTCGACGATCGTGACGTTCACGCCGATCAGCGCCATCTCGCGCGCCAGCGATTCCGAAAAGCCCTCGATACCCCATTTCGCGGCCGAATAGGCGGCGCGGGCTGGGGCGCCGATCCGGCCGCCTACGGACGAGACTTGCATGATGTGGCCACGGCGCTGCCGGCGCAGCACCGGAATCGCCGCCTTGGTGACGATAATGGTGCCTATCAAATTGGCCTCGATCTGCCGCCGGAACGAGTCCAGGCCAGTATCCTCGACCGATCCGAGGTCGCCGTAGCCGGCATTGTTGACGACCACGTCGAGTCCGCCGAACGTCTCCGCAGCAAGCGCGATGGCTGCCGGCGCGGCAGCTTCATCCGTGACGTCGAGCGTTGCAAGGCACAGTCTTTCAGCGAAACGTTCCCGCAACGGTTCAAGCGGTTGGAGCGTCCGCGCAGTGGCAACCACCTGGTCGCCCGCGGCGAGTGCCGCTTCCGTGATGGCACGGCCAAGCCCGCGAGAGCTGCCGCTGATGAACCAAGTCTTCAAGCCAGTCACCGTATGTCTCAAGGCGCAAGCCGCGTGAAGACATAGTCGCGGCTCTTGGCGCGGGCTTCGTGGCAGGCGAAGCAGGTGCGGTGCTGCGCCTCGTCCACCGGCTTGCCGTTGATGAAGCGGCCAAAGCCCCAGCCGCCGGTAGCCGCGTATTTCTTGGAATCCTTCACCATCACCTGGACCGTGGTGGCGGCGCCGGGAATCGTCGCGGACGCGAACTCCGGTGACTGCTTTCGCTTCCAGGCGCGCTTGACCAGAATGGTGCCGTCCGGGAACGGCAGTTTTCCGGCCTGATAGGCATCGATGGCGGTCTGGTTGCCGACAACAGCGCGCAGCTCGTCGAGCGGCGCGGCCTCTTCGGCCGGCGCGATCAGCTCCCACCGCTTATAGCCGGCTGGAATTGTGACGCCGAAGATCGGCGAGGCGTCCGCCGCGCTCTGTTCCGCTGGCCCTTCCGCGAAGGCGATCGTGACGAGGTAGGGCATGCAGGTCAGGAGCACGACGAGGAGGACCACGGTCAGCACGATCATCGTGGTGTAGAAAGATTTCTTCTTTTCGGGTTCGGCTATCGTCATGATGTTTCATCGGGCTCGATCAATGAGGCTGGACGGAGGTGCCGACGAATGCCTAGGCGCCGTCGGCGTCGATGACGGCCTTGGCGAAGGCTTGTGGCGCTTCCTGCGGCAGATTGTGGCCGACGCCGCCGGTGATCAGGCGAAACTCGTATCGGCCTGAGAACTTCTTGGCATAGGCGCTCGGCTCGGGATGGGGCGCGCCGTTGGCATCGCCCTCCATCGTGATCGTCGGCACCTCGATCTGCGGAGCTGCGGCCAGCTTCTTTTCGAGATGCTCATATTTTGCCTCGCCCTGGGCGAGCCCGAGCCGCCAGCGGTAATTGTGGATCGTGATCGCGACATGATCCTTGTTGTCGAGCGACGCCGCGCTTCTGTTGAAGGTAGCGTCGTCGAACTTCCACTGCGGCGAAGCCAGCTTCCAGATCAGCTTGGCGAAATCATGCGTGTACTTCTCGTAGCCGGCCCGGCCGCGCTCGGTCGCGAAGTAGAACTGGTACCACCATTGCAGCTCGGCCGACGGCGGCAGCGGCATATTGCCCGCAGCCTGGCTGGAGATCAGATAGCCGCTGACCGACACCAGCGCGCGACACCGCTCCGGCCACAGCGCGGCGATGATGTCGGCGGTACGCGCGCCCCAATCGAAACCGGCGACGACGGCCTTCTTGATCTCGAGCTTGTCCATCAGCGCGATGATGTCGGAGGCCATCGCGGCAGGCTCGCCATTGCGCGGCGTCTCGCTGGAGAGGAAGTGCGTCGAGCCGTAACCGCGCAGATGAGGGATGATGACGCGATAGCCGGCCTGCGCCAGGATCGGTGCGACCTCGACGAAGGCGTGAATGTCGTAGGGCCAGCCGTGCAGCAGGATCGCCACCGGACCATTCGAGGGACCCGCCTCGGCATAGCCGACGTTGAGAACGCCGGCATCGATCTGCTTGATCGCGCCGAAGGACGCATTCGATGCTTGGGATCGCTGCGGTTCCGTCTCGGCACGAGCGAACGCGATCACGCCGATGCCCGCGGCGGCGGCTCCGGTGGCGATGCCGAGAAACTGGCGGCGGTGCTGATCGATGAGCTGCTTCATGATGGTGTTACCTCGTCGTGGTTGATGATGGTGCGTCAGATCAGCGCGACCGTGACGTCGATGTTGCCGCGGACGGCCTTGGAGTAGGGGCAGGTTTGATGCGCTTCATCGATGATGCCGCGTGCGATCTCGGGGTCGAGTCCCGGCAGGCTGACATTGAGGCGCGCCCTCAGCGCGTAGGCGCCCTCGTCGAGCACGAGATCGATCTCCGCGTCGATCACGCTTTTCCTGGGAAGGGTCACCTTCTGCTTGCGCGCGGCGAGTTCCATGGCGCCTTCGAAGCAGGCCGACCAGCCGGCCGCAAACAATTGCTCGGGATTTGTGCCGATGCCGGCCCCGCCCGGCGGCGACAGCTTGACGTCGAGGCGACCGTCGGAACTGCGCGATATGCCGTCGTGCCGGCCGCCGCTGGTGTGGGTCCGGGCCGTGTAGAGCAGTTTTGCCGTTTGCGTCATGAAGAGCTCCTTGCAGTCGCGCAAACTGACTAGCAGCGACGCGCTCCGGAGACCCGTTTGGACTTGTGAGAAGTTGTGAGGCCGGCGCAGAAGCTGATGCGAGGTCTGCAAACAAGGTCTGAGGCCGATGCAACGCAGGCCTTGCGGGATGGCTGCCCTCTGGCTATCCGGTTCGCAAATGAGCAAGATTTCGCGATGACCACGCCGACCGGGCCAAGACTCTCGTTCGGACCATTCACCGTGGCGCCACATGAAAGGCTCGTGACGCGCGACGGCCTCGCGGTGCCGCTGGGTGCGAAGGCCTTCGACGCGCTGATCGCACTGATGTCGCGGCCGAACGAGGTCGTCAGCAAATGGGATCTGATGGCGCTGGTGTGGCCCGGCATCACCGTCGAAGAGGCCAATCTGCGCTTTCACATCGCCGCTCTCCGCAAGGCGCTCGGCGACGGCAATGACGGCGCACGCTACATCACGACGCTTTCCGGGCGCGGCTATTGCTTCGTGGCGCCGATCTCGCACACGGAGCCTCCGGCGGCGCGGCGCTCGTCCCCGCCGATGGAATTGCCGCCGGTCAAGCTGCCGAATCGGCTGCAACGGATGGTCGGACGCGACCAGGCGGTCGCCACCATCTCCGACAAGCTTCTCACCTCGCGCTTCGTCACGATCGTCGGTCCGGGCGGCGTGGGCAAGACTGCCGTCGCGGTGGCGATCGCCCACGACCTGCTCGCGACGTTCTCCGACGCCGCGCATTTCGTCGACCTTGCCGCGCTCAGCGATCCCGATCTCGTGATCACCTCGATCCTGTTGATGCTCGGCTTGCCGGCCGAGACCGACGATCCCCTGCCCGCGCTGCTCGCGCATGTCAGGGACAAGCGGTTGCTGCTCATCCTCGACAATTGCGAGCATGTCATCGCCGCGGCGGCACCGCTGGCTTCGGCGATCTTCCACGCTGCGCCTGATGTCCACATCCTCGCCACCAGCCGCGAAGCCCTGCGCGTCGAGGGCGAGCAGGTCTATCGACTGGCGCCGCTCGCCGTACCGCCTGATAGTGCCGGGCTGAGTGCGGCGGCTGCACAAACCTATCCCGCGCTTCAGCTCTTCATCGAACGGGCGACCGCTGGCGGCGCGCAGATCGCGCTCGACGATACCAACGCCGCGACTATCGCGAGGATCTGCCGCAAGCTCGACGGCATGGCCCTGGCGATCGAGCTCGCCGCCGGCCGGGTCGAAGCTTACGGCCTGGAGCAGACGGCCGCGCTGCTCGATGAGCGTCTCAATCTGCTCTGGCAGGGCCAGCGCACCGCGCCCCCGCGACAGAAGACGTTGCGGGCGACGCTGGACTGGAGCTACGGGCTGCTGTCCGACATCGAGCGCCTCGTGCTCCGCAGGCTGGCGGTCTTCGCAGGTCACTTCACCATCGACGCCGCCCTCGAGGTCGTCCCGGATGAACGTGCCGACCGCTCCCATTTGTTCGATGCCATCGACAGTCTCGTCGCCAAATCGATGGTCGCGCCGCGGCCGGTCGGCGCCATGATGCGCTACCGTCTGCTCGATACCACGCGCGCCTATCTGCTCGAGATCGAGCCGAACGACGCCGCGCTCGCCGCCCGCCACGCGACCTACTACCGGCGATGGCTGGAGCAGGCCGGCAGCACATGGGCGGCAACGCCGAACGCCGACGAACGGGCGATCCACTTCTCCGCGCTCCACAACGTGCGTGCCGCGCTGGACTGGTGCTTTGGCACGGGCGGCGACGCCACCGCCGGCATTGCGCTCGCCGCCGCGGCAGCGCCGATCTTCCTCGCGATGTCCCTCTTGATCGAATGCCGGCGCTGGTCGGAACGGGCACTGCTTGCGATGACCCCGTCCGCGCGCGGCAGCGCCGATGAAATGCACATCCAGGCTGCCCTCGGGCTGACCCTGATGTTCACGCGCGGCGGCAGCGAGGCGGCGCGCGTGGCCTTGAGCAGGAGCCTTGGGATCGCGGAGGCGCGCGGCGACGCGCCGAACCAGCTGCAGCTGCTCGGCCGCATGCATATCTTTCACGAACGGATGGGGCAGTTCCATGCCGCGCTTGGCTATGCGCAGCAGAGCCTTGCGGTCGCGCAGGCGCTCGGCGATCCCGGCTCGATCGTCCTCGCCCATTCGCTGCTCGGGGTTTCGCTGCATCTGGCCGGCGAGCACCGCGACGCGCTGAAGATGCTGGAGGTCTCATGGCAAGGGCCGGGCGCCGAACGAATCAGCACCATCCATGGCTTCGATCATCGCAACCGGGCCGGCATCACGCTGGCGCGCGAACTCTGGTTACAGGGTCGGCCCGCGGACGCGCGGCAGCTGGCGCAACAGACGGTAACTGAAGCCGCGCAGATGGAGCATCCGATCACGCTGTGCATCGCGTTGATCTGGGCGGTCTCGATCTCGCTCTGGGACGGCGATCTCGACGGCGCCGAGCAGAGCATCGACCAATTCATCGCGCATGCCGAATCTCGCTCGATGGGTCCCTATCTCGTGGTGGGCCGCGGCGTGAAAGGCGAACTGGCGATCCGTCGGGGAGACGCCGCGCAAGGCGTCGATACGATCATGGCTTGCCTACGCAAGCTCCACGAGGCCGGCTATGAACTGCTCACCACGACCTTCAACATCGCACTGGTTCAAGGCTTGTTGGCGCTTGGACAGGTCGAGCAGAGTGCGCGTCTGATCGACGATGCGATCCGCCTCGTCGATCAGAGCGGCGATCATCTCTACATGCCCGAGTTGCTGCGGATGAAAGGCAGAGTTCTGTTGTCGCTGCCGGAGCCCGACGCCGAGCAGGCAGAAGCCCACTTCATGCAATCCCTGGATCTCAGCCGCCGGAAAGGCGCCACGGCCTGGGAGCTGCGCGCTGCGATCGATCTCGCCGGGCTGTTTGCCGGACGCGGGCAGCGCGACGAGGCGAAGCGATGGCTCCAATCGGCTCTCGAGGGCTTTGCCGAGGGCGCCGATACGGCGGATATCAAAGCGGCCAGCGTGCTTCTGACCACGCTGTAGCGGATCACCCCGTCGGCGTACCCTGCTTCGTCGCTGCGCTCCTCGCAATGACGGCGCAAGGTGAACCGTTATCGACCTCAAACCAGCGTCTCGACTCGCAGACATGGCTTCGCCTTCTCGCGGCGCGTTTCGCCCGAGTTTTGCGCTTCGCGTCACGCCCTCCTGGAGAAAGGGCGCAGGGAAGGCCGGGTGCTGACATCGCACCCGCGGTCCGCTGCGCGAAATGCACACGCAGGAAGAACCGCACAGCAGCATACAGGTGGAGCCGAACACACGGCCTTCCCTGCGCGATGGTCGGACGGCTTATGCCGTGCTCTCCCGGGAGCCGAGTTCCCTCTGGCCTCCCTCGCCCTCACGAAAGTCACCGGCACCGCGCCGGTTGGCGCAGATGCCGCATCCGCAAGCGCTTGACCGTAGCAACGACGGCCAGGACCACACGGTTTTGCCGTTACGCAACCAGCGCCGTTCGTACAACGCGGCTTGCGAGGCGCTCACGGGGCTCGGCTCAATCCATCACCCCGCCCTGCGTCTCACATCCGCGACGGCGCAAATGCGTCCACCGCAGCCCGATCCGCGGCTCGTGACGACGTACGACCGCCCCTTTCGCCGGATCAGGGTGGGCGACATTTACGTTGAATCCGAATTTCTGTAAAGCAGAATATATGGCCGCCGATCGGTTGACCCAGCCGTTGCTGTTTTGCGCGACGACGGCCCAACCCCTAGGGGTGGCTCGGTCACGTCCCTGCAAATCATGTTTCGAAGAACGCGCACATGATGTCCCGTCGTCTCCAGCAGCAGCGCGAAAAGCGGAGAGCGTCAACCGCCCGGGTTGGACGAAAAGCGGAAGTGCTTCGGCGGACGTCCCTTAGTTCTTGGGCTGCCCGAAATCGACCAGCGGTGGCGGCAACTCGATGTCCGGAATCTCGATCTTGATCTTATCCAGATCCACCTTGATCGGGGCGTCCAGCAACCCGGTCACAGTGATCGGGAATGCGATCACGACCGCAACCATGATCGCCTGCAGACCGATCCACGGCACCGCGCCCCAATAGATGTCTGAACTCTTGACTTCCCTCGGCGCCACGCCGCGCAAATAGAACAGTGCGAAGCCGAAGGGGGGATGCAGGAAGGAGGTCTGCATGTTCACGCACAGCATGATCCCAAACCAGATCAAGGCGGCATCCGCGCCGACGACAGGCGTGAGGAGCTTGAGGGCGGTCGGCGCGATCATGGGAACGATAATGAAGGCAATCTCGAAGAAGTCGAGGAAGAAGGCGACAAAGAAGATGA
>NZ_JADYVQ010000022.1:0-99921 GCF_020193895.1 Bradyrhizobium sp. NBAIM14
CGTTTGAGGAGCGCGGCCGCCACATTCTCAAAGGCGTGCCCGACAAATGGCGTCTGTTCCGTGCGGTAACGACCTAGCACGTCTTCACCCGCCATGCGGTCAACGCACCGATGACCGCTTTTGGCCCACCGCTGACTTCGCGTCTTAGGCTCGCAGCGTCCGCTTCCGAGGGCTGAGGGGAAACCGTCGCCGGAGCCGCCGAGGGCAGCCTTTGCCCCAAAGCCGACCTGCCGCAATGGAATGAATGCAGACGACAAGGAGCTGCCCGAGCCAACACGGCCTTACTCGAACGTACCCGGCTAGGCTTTCCTGCCTGACGACGGATCACCGGTCGGACGTCAGCGACTGGGGTCCGGACGGAGTACATCAGTCCTGATTCAAGCCGGTCCGAGTGTCAGCGGTGGCGTCCGCTGGGCGTCGACTCGCCGGACAGCCGACCCTCACGTACCAAAGCTTCGCTTCGTACCCCGCTGTGCCTTGAAACCTTGCATCTCAAGCTGCAGAATTGCCAGGCACCCCAAAGGCTGACGATGGATGCCGCTGCGGCAGGAACAACGGGTTGAGCGGCACCTTGCCGCGATTTTTGCGGCGGACGTCGCGGGCTACTCGCGATTGGTAGGCCTGGACGAACTTGGCACCTTGAAAAGCCTCGCCAACGCGCGTGAGGTCATGGACACTCTCATTGAGGAGCATGGGGGCCGGATTGCCAACACTGCGGGTGACAGCGTCCTGGCGGAGTTCCCGAGCGCGGTGGATGCCGTTCAATGCGGCGTTGCGGTCCAGGGTCGACTGCTAGAAATGGGACGAGAGATCGCTCGAGACCGGCGTGTCCAGTTCCGGATCGGTATTCACGTGGGGGATGTCGTAGCGCGCGGGCGAGATCTGCTTGGAGATGGGGTCAATGTCGGCGCGCGGCTCCAAGAAGTCGCCGAGCCAGGGGGCGTGTGCATCTCGGGCGCCGTCTACGAGCAGGTCCACAAGGCGCTCCCATTCTCTTTCAAGAATCTGGGTCTTAAAAAACTCAAGAACATCGACCGAGCGGTCCAGGCCTACGCTGTTTCGAGCGAGAGCCTGGGCTCGGCGCGGACGGGCTTCGCCGACCCGACCGCGCACGATGGCGCGTCGCAGCGGGCGCGAAGCATTGCCCTTGCTGCGATCGCCGTCGCTTCCCTGGTGCTTGCGAGCGCGGGCGGAGCCGTGTGGTGGATGGGGGCCCAGCAGCGAGGCGGGGTGCAGAACGCGGGCGACAGCACCCCGGTGCGGTCCGACAAACCCTCAGTTGCCGTGCTGCCGTTCTCCAATCTCAGCGACGACAAAGCCCAAGAATACTTCTCGGATGGGATTACCGATGATGTGATCAACGAGCTTTCCAAAGTGGCCGGGCTCTTCGTCGTCGCCCGCAACTCCACCTTTACCTTCAAGAACACTGCCGTGGACGTGCGAAAGGCCGCTGCGGATCTCGGGGTCCGCTACGTGGTGGAAGGCAGCGTGCGCCGAGCCGCGGACCGGATTCGCATCAACGTTCGACTGGTCGATGCGGCGAGCGGCGGGCAGCTCTGGGCAGATCGCTACGAGGGCGCGATGGGAGATGTTTTCGGGCTGCAAGACGAAATCGCCGGCAAGATCACGCGAACATTGGCGGTTCAGTTGACATCCAAGGAGCAGGGGCAAATCGCCACCAAGCGCACCGAAAACCCGGTGGCCTACGACGAATTCCTGAAGGGTTGGAACAGGTACCTTCAGCAGAATCCGAAGGCCGCGCGCGAGGCGATCGGCCACTTCGAGCGAGCGATCGAAATCGAGCCGAATTACTCTCGTGCTTTTGCTGCGCTCGCGGCCACATACTGGCAGATTGCAAGGAGACAATGGCAGGAAGAGAGGTTCGGGCTAAGATCGGTGCACGATGCGCGCTTGAAGGCTGAAGAGTACATCACAAAAGCACAACAGTCTCCGATTTCCCTCAATCATCAGGTCGCTTCGGCCATTCTGTCTCAGCAAGGAATGCACGAGAAGGCGATCAAAGAGGGAGAGCGAGCAATCAGCATGGATCCCAACGACGCGAACGCCTACGTCGCGCTCGCTGGAGCGTTGAGCTTAGCCGGTCAGCCGGCCAAGGCTCTTGAGCTCGTCCTCCATGGCATGCGGCTCAATCCATTCTCCCCACCTTCTTACTTTTATGAACTCGGATTGGCCCAATTCGGGTTGGAGCAATTTCAAAGTGCAGCGGCAAGCTTGGAGCGGGCTATCGCTCTCAATTCAGACGACCGATGGGCTTATCGTGTACTTCTCGCCGCCTACGGCCATTTGGGCCGGAAAGCGGACGCTGAACGGATCTTTTCGTTGGCCGAGAAGAATCGACAGGGACTAGACCCACTCTCTATTCGAGGAACTGCTTTCTGGTATCCCTTCAAGGATTTAGCGGATTGGGAACGCATGGCGACGGGCCTTAGACTCGCCAACGTGCCCGATTAGCGGCCTCAAAATCTCATTACCTGACCTGGGGCGACGTCCAAGACCTGGACACTAGTAGATCCTAAAGCTTTCTTGAATTCGGCCGGGGTTCGGTTCAGCACCGGAAAGGTGCCGTAGTGTATTGGTATCACCGCTTTCGGCTTGATCAGCTCCCGAACCGCGTAAGCGGCTTCGTCAGGCCCCATGGTGAAAAAGCCCCCGATGCACACCAGCGCGAGGTCCGGGTTGTGGAGCTCCCGAATGAGCGCCATGTCGCCAAAGGCGCTGGTGTCGCCCGTGTGGTAGACCTTGAAGCCGTTCTCCATCTCAATCACGTAGCCAACGGAAACTCCGGCCCCTCCGCCTTGCCGGATGGATGCTGACTGGTCAGGGTTCCTTATGCCGAGAATATTGTAGTCGAGCGACGAGCTGTGATCGGCCGGCACCATATGGATCTTGACGCCCCGGCCGAGCGGCTCGGCCATGCCGCCCCTATTCATGGCAATGACGTTGTTCTCTTCAAGGAGACCCAGCGCGACAAGATTTCGTCCGAACTCGTAATTGGCAAGAACCTTGGCGCCCGTCAGACGTGCCAGATCGAGGAGATCGGAAATATGATCCTGGTGGCCGTGCGTCACCAGGATCAGGTCCACTTTTCCAATCGCCTTCAAGTCCCGGTACTCAGGCGGCGTCTTCGGGTTTCTGGTGAGGAAGGGATCAATCACTATCACTTTGCCGGCGACACTAGTGATGCGGGTCGTTGCGTGCCCAAGCCAAAGCACTTCCACCGGTTGGGCTGCGGGATAGCCCGGGACGATCACGAGAAAGAAGCTCACAAAGAGAGCCCACTTGGCTTTCATTGGAAACTCCGAACAACCGCTTCTGCTTTCGTGATTACTCTATCACGGTATTCGACGGAGTCGCACGCGATCCGACTGAGAGCCCCGCGGAACTTGGAACCATGTTCAGACGATCTAATTGGAACGTTGTCCATCTCAGCTGAGGACCAGCAGCTGGTAAGCATGTTGATGAGGAGGGAGCCAAAAATGGACGACGAACGAAAATCATCAAAAGCGGGGAAACGGGCCGCTGAAGGCTTGCGCGAAGCAGCTTCCAAGGAGGAAGAAAAAACCGAGAGCAAGATGGGGCAGGATCTAGCTAAGGGCGCTGATCGTTTCGAAGAGCGCTCGAAAAGCTCTGATGGAAGAAGCGCAGGCGAGAAACAAAAAGACTGAAGTCCCGGCTTTCCGGCTTTCTGACAGAACGCACCCTCAAACGACTGCGCGGCATCTGCCTGCGCTGGCTATTCGTGCCAAGGAAAGGGGCGGCTCGCGCGTGAAGCGCGCTTATGACCCCACGGCAGACGTTAGGCTGTTCGCGTTGGCAAGTTGCTCAAGCGGCCGTGCTGCTGCCTAAAGCACGGCGACATCGCGAACGCAATCGGCGGACGCTTGCGCGAGCCGCGCTCAGCATTCGACCCTTCAAGGTGAAGTCTACCGTTGGCAGGTGCCACCGCGGCAATGCGACGAATAGTGCCTTTGGTACTCGGCTCCGGGACCGAACCGCAGCGCGAGCCAGTCCTGACGGAGGATGGTCTCACTAGGGGGCGGTCGCAGACAACAGCGTTGAGGGACATTGGTTCGCGTCAGCTTTGGCTCCGCAGCGATTTTCACGATGCACCAAAGCGCGATGCGATTAGGATGAATCGTCATCGGAAAAGCGCTACGCACTTTTCCGGATCATGCTCTAACGCACAGAGGCGTCGAATGCCGTCACCCGTTCAAGGCTGTAACAGCGAAAGGAGGCGTTGTCGGTCCTGATCAAGAACACGCTGGGCTCTGCGCAATGTGTCCAACTCTATTTCAGCGGTAGCGGTATCCTTTCCTTCCCGCCTCAACTGAAGGATCGCTCTCTCTTGCTCTGCAAGGCGTCGTTCTCCTTCAACTACATCGCGCTCGACCTGCCTCAACGCATCATAGACGAAGGTCTTGTCCATCAGTGTGCTCAGCTGGCGCCGCCAATCTCTTCTTTTTCGATCAACCTCAGCTCCGTCTCAACGTTCCCGCTCGCCACCGCTTTTTGCCGAAGCCAATCTCATGCGCCGGGCAGATTAAAGCTGCTTGTGCCCGCAGAGCACTGCGCTGGCGCCGGGCTGGTTCCTTGTCTGGCGATTCTTCAGAGCCGCCTCATCGATCCAGGTACCGCTTGGTCCCTCGGTGCCATTGCGAGAGAGAGCAGCCGCACGCGCTCGTTGGCACGCATGCCAGCATTCGGTCATCGTCTTGTATCCAGTCAGGCCCCGAGGAGGCTTGCTTGCCGGCTGTCGCCAGCCACAGCTTGTGTCCCTCGCGTGCTCGGGCAGATAGATAGCTCGCTAAAGAAACTAATTCCCCAGCGGACTGCATCGTTCAAGTCCTGGCGCAATTAAATATTAATATAATACGACATTTTAAATGAATTAAATGCTGGACGAGATTTAAATTTGGATTAGAATGAGGGCCGCTTGGCGCCGGATGAACGCGTCAAGGACCTCCTAGAAGCGGCCCCATCATCCCGCCCTGTCGCCCCGTTCCAAGGATGTAAGGGCCGCTTCTAGGGCAAATTGTGAGGCAAATCATGCACCTGTCATTAGGTGATTTGTTTCTCATCTCCGCGGCAACGGCTACGCTCCTCATGATTGAGATCGGAGTCTTGATGATCGTGGGTCTGATCTGAGCCAGTGAAGAAGAGCGTAGGGACTGTTCTGAGGACCACCTACATATCACGTCTCGTTGTAAGCGTGTTCGGCCTCGATCGCGCGGAGCAGGGCGGCAAGGCTGGGATATTCCGCGCCATTGCGGACGTAGCAATTGACGTGCTCGGCATAGCGGGCCGATCCGTCGGGCTTGCCCTGCAAGTGAACAGCAGCACGGCACTGTTGGCGGAGCTCCGGCTCGTTGCTTTCCGGAAAGCATCCGGAACGGAGACGTTCCTATTATAAAGCGAGGAGATTTTCGTCGGGGGCGAGCAGCTTCGCGTAAGTGCCGCTTTCGTGAAGCATCAGCTAGATTAGCCGTTCTCGACCGTATAAGGCGATGCTAGCGCCACACTCTGTGGCGCTGACCTTTCGTTGGTAAAAGTAGCACTCCGCTTGGCTCTGACGTAGATCGGCTCCGAGGCCGGACCGCAGCGCCGAGCCAGGCCTGACGCAGGACGGTCTCACCGAGGGGGCGGTCGCAGAACAGCTACCGCCGGCGCGCCACCGCGACGCCAAACAGAAAGGCGACGAACAGGCTGGCAAGCGGTGCTTCGCGCGTGATCGCGGAAACCGTCGCGAGTGCCCCGCCGGGCTTGCGCGATTCCTCGACTGCGGAAGTGAGGCGATCGACCGCTGCGTGCAGGCCTCCGGCGACTTCACCAATGGTGCGGGAGACGTCCGCGGCCGTATCGATGGCACGCTCGGCCATGCCGGGCTGGGACGAGGATTGCGGTATCTCCGTGCTCAAGGACGCGACCTCCTGGCGTGATGATCGAAGCCGGCACCTTTGGCTATCCGCGCGAGCGCTCGTTTTGAACAGCGGGTTCTCATGACCTTTGGCTATCCGCGACAGGCGCCGTGATTGACGGCGGGTGCCGGCCTTGGATGAGCAATTCGGCGCAGGGGATTTTGTTCCGGATGATATGGCGGCGGCTTGCGCGCTCCCCGGGAAACGACGGGCGCGAATCTCTGTTAGGCTGGGTGAAGCTTGCTGACGTCAGGAGACAGCCGTGACCGACCGGACCATGACGGATCGAGCCCGGCACATCGCCTTGCTCGGCGCTCCCATCGACATGGGGGCTTCGCAGCGCGGCACCTTGATGGGGCCCGCGGCGCTGCGCACCGCCGGCCTTGCGACATTGCTGGAAAGCCTTGATTTCGAGGTCGTCGATTATGGCGATCTGTCCATAGCCGACGTCCGGGACCTCACCGACAGGCCGCCCGAACAGGCCAATCATTACCGCGAGATCCAGCGCTGGACGCGCGTTCTGAGCCGCAGAGGCTACGAGATCGCGACATCAGGTGCGCTGCCGATCTTTCTCGGCGGCGATCACACGTTGTCGATGGGGTCGGTCAATGCCATGGCGCGGCATTGGCAGGAGCGCGGCCGCGAACTGTTCGTGCTCTGGCTCGACGCCCATGCCGACTACAACACGCCGGAGACGACGATCACCGCGAACATGCACGGCATGTCAGCCGCGTTCCTGTGCGGCGAGCCCGGGCTCGACGGCCTGCTCGGCGACGATCCACGCGCCCCGATCGGCCCGGACAAGCTCGATCTGTTCGGTGCGCGTTCGATCGACAAGCTCGAGAAAGAGCTGATGCGCACGCGCCGGATCAGGATCGTCGACATGCGCCAGATCGACGAGTTCGGTGTCGCCGTCCTGATCCGCCGCGTCATCGAACGGGTCAAGGCGAGCAATGGCGTGCTGCATGTCAGCTTCGACGTCGATTTCCTCGATCCTTCCGTGGCGCCGGGCGTCGGCACCACCGTGCCGGGTGGCGCCACCTATCGCGAGGCGCATCTGATCATGGAGCTGCTGCACGATTCCGGCGTCGTCGGATCGGTCGACATCGTCGAGCTCAATCCGTTCCTGGACGAACGCGGTCGGACCGCGCGCACGGCGGTCGAATTGATCGGCAGCCTGTTCGGTCAGCAGATCACCGACCGGCCGACGCCGAGCAATGCCATCGCACCAGGCGAGTGATGGCCGCTGGCCTGCAAGCGAAAGGCCGCGCCCAGGTCGAGCGCGGCTCTCGTGGCGCCTGATCGGCTGCTCTCACCAATGGCGGTGGTGCCGATGCCAGTGGTGCCGAACGACCGGATAGGACCCGCCGTAATAGGCGTAGGCGGGGCGCACGACGCGGCGATAGCGATAGCCGTAGGATACAGGCGCCGTGTAGTAAGTCGTGGTGTAGCCACCGCCCCATCGATAGGGTTCGTCGTATCCGTAGTCGTAGGCGTAGGGGCCGCCGTAGTAACCGGCACTGTAATAGCGGGGACCGCCATAGTAGCCATAGCCAGGTCCCCAGCCGTAGGCGGAGGAGGCAAGGCCACCGATGACGGCGCCTGCGACCAGGCCGCCGGCGATGCCAGGTCCCCAACCTCGCCAATGGGCTTCGGCGGGAGACGTTGCTGCGATCGAGCTCAGGCCCAGAGCGCCGGCCATCAGGGCTGACATTGCAATCTTCTTCATCAACATACCTCTCACATCACATTGCCCCAGGGAATAACGGGAAGAATAAGCAATGGTTGCTGCTGGCCGGTGGCGAGAGCCAATGGGTGCTCGGCGTCGGGACGGCGTCACGGAGAGTTCGGGCCTGGACGGCGACGCCCGCCGTTCCCATCAGTTCGACCAAGAGGTTCGGGACTGCCCCGAGCGGCGCGCGGCGCGCCGAGAAAGAATCCGATCAAATCGCCCTTGAATCATTAAATGGTCGAATGCCGGGAAAAACCGGAAACTTTGGAGCGTGTCCTTAAGTTGGGACGCCACGAGGTTCGGATTTCCGGAGAGCAGGCATGGACGACGACAAGGTCTTGAAGGACGCCGCGGACACCGCCTGGACGGTGTACCGGGCGCGGCACCCCGAGGTCGCCGCGCACGACACGAGGCGCTGTCTGCTGGAACGCCATCTGCAGAGGAGGTGGGAAGAGCACCCAAGCGATACCGAAGAGCTCGCCTCTTTCGGGATAGCCTACCTGCACCGCCTTCCCAGGGATGAATGTTGACGTGCATGAAGATGCTCGTTGTCCGCGTGGCCCGCACGAGCACGAGGCCGAGTTGGACCCTGCTTGCGATTTCATGTCTCATCTCGGCGACCATCGTGACGGTTTTGCGCGTCGTGTGCGAGGGATAGAGCTTGCGCCCGGAGTGCCCGAGCCGGGAACTCCACGCAGCAACCCCGTCGCCTCGCGCGAGGCCACGACCGGCGCGGCATCGCCCAACGCTACGAGCTGCAACAGTAGGGGAACCAGAGGGGGCTCGACCGAATTAACCTGCGATAGGAAGATTGCGGACCCTTCGATGACATATGGTCGCTTCGCGTACTCCATGTCCAGAGCCCTGCGTCACCCCGGCGTGATGGCGTTGATCGTGGCGGGCGTGACGATTGCGGCCATGCTGATCGTCGACCACGGCCCGTGGAGCCGGGCCAAGACACAGCCGGCCCACGTCGCGATGTACGCGACCACGGGTGAAGCGGCACGGGCCGCTGGCGCCCTGGTGCTCCCGACCGATCCGAAATCGCCGATCGAGCCGCAGCGGCCGAAGACGTCTCCAACCGTCAATCCCGTGACGCCGTAAAGCGCGATGAATCGTCATCGCGCTTTAGGTTATCGTTTGAGCATGATCTTTTCGGAAAACCGCTAGACACTTTTCCGGATCATGCTTCAGCCTCTCAGCTCTTGCGGCCGTAGTTGAGGAGGCCGCCACTCGTCTTCGGCGGATGAGCCCGCAAGGCTTCCTCGTTCGGCTCGGTGCCCCAGCCGGGCCGGTTCGGGATGATGAGATGGCCGTTCTCGATCTCCGGCTCGTGCGTGAACAGCTCGCGATCCCAGGACAGACGATCGATGTCGATCTCCATGATGCGCAGGTTCGGCACCGCGGCGCAGAAATGCGCGTTCATCATCGAGCAGAGATGGCCGTAGAAATTGTGCGGGGCGACGTTGACCTCGAAGGCTTCGGCCGCCGCGGCGATCTTCATCGACTGCCAGACGCCGTTCCAGGGCGTGTCGATGATCGCGACATCCATGGCCTGCGCGTGGAAGTAGGGCAGGAATTCACGCAAGGAGAGCAGCGTCTCGCATGACGAGATCGGGTGCGGGCTTTGCTTGCGTATGTAGGCGAGCGCTTCCGGATTGAAGCTGTCGATCTCGACCCAGAACATGTCGAGGTCGGCGATGGTGCGCAGGATCTTCAAGTAGCCTTCGGTCTTGGCGTTGAAGTTGCAGTCGAGCAGGATGTCGACGTCGGGGCCCGCGCCGTCGCGGATCGCTTCCAGATGCATATGCAGGTCGCGCAGGATCTTGCGGTCGACGTTGATCTCGGGCGCGAAGGGCGAGCCGAATCCGGGACGCCAGCCGGTCGGCTTGCCCTCGTCATAGGAAAAGATGTTGGTCTTGAGCGCGGTGAACTTCTTCTCGCGCACCTCGCGCCCCATCGCCTTGACGCCGTCGAGAGTTTCGATCGCCGGCTTGTACCAGGACGGGTGGTTGATGCGCCACGTGGCGCAATGCGACCAGTAGACCCTGACGCGGTCGCGGATCTTGCCGCCGAGCAGCTCATAGCAGGGGACGCCGAGCGATTTCGCCTTGGCATCGAGCAGCGCATTCTCGATCGCCCCGAGCGCTTGCGCCACCACGCCGCCGGCCGCAGGACGCGTCGCCGCGAACAATTCGGCAAAGATGCGCTCGTGCTGGAAGACGTTCTGCCCGACGACACGCGCCGAGAGGCGCTGGATCGCCGCACCGACGCCGGGCGAGCCAAAGCCTTCGTCGAATTCGCTCCAGCCGACGATGCCGTCCTCGGTCGTCAGCTTGACGAAATGATAGTTTCTCCAGCCGGCATCGCAGGCGAGGATCTCGAGGCTCGTTGCTTTTGAAGATTTGGTCATGTCGCTCCCTACTCGCCCGGCCGGGCTTTTCTTATAGCCCGATCTTGAGCCGGGCCCGGACCGCATTGTTAAGCCAAGCGCGGGGCGGCGGGAAGATGCAGAGATGCGGCGCGGCAGCGCGTCCGAAGCAGGCCTTGCGTCAGCCGATCACCGACGAGCCGAGCAAAGCGAGAACGGCGAGCGCCATGACTGCGGTGCCGAGCCAGCCCAGCGCGATCAGCCAGGAGCGAGCCCTGAAGCGGCCCATGATGGTGCGGTTCGAGACGATCAGCATCATCATCGCCATGATGGGGACGGCGACGATGCCGTTGAGCACCGCGCTCCACACCAGCATGTTGATCGAGTCGATGCCGGTGAAGCCGAGGCCGAAGCCGATGAGGGTTGCCGCGGCGATGATGGTGTAGAAGCCGGCCGCCTCGTCCGGCTTGGCCTCCAGCGTGGCGCGCCAGCCGAAGATCTCGGCAACGCCATAGGCCGCCGAGCCCGCCAGCACGGGAATGGCGAGCAGGCCCGTGCCGATGATGCCGGTCGCGAACAGGGCGAAGGTGAAATCGCCGGCCAGCGGCCGCAGCGCTTCTGCCGCTTCCGTCGCCGAGCCGATATTGGTGACGCCGTTGGCGTGCAGAACCGATGCGGTGGTCAGGATGATGAAGAAGGCGATGCCGTTCGAGAGCAGCATGCCGGAGATGGTGTCCGTCTTGATGCGGTCGAGCTCGTGATCGCCGCCGCGCTTGAGCTGGCGAAGCGGCTTGTCGCGCTCGCCCTGGTTCATCTCCTCGACCTCCTGCGAGGCCTGCCAGAAGAACAGATAGGGGCTGATGGTGGTGCCGAGCACGGCGACCACCATCAGGAGATAATCGGCGCTGACATTCGGCTTCGGCCAGACCGCGGCGAGCAGCGCTGTGCTCCAGGGAATCTGCACCGTGAAGGCGGTCGCGACATAGGCGAACAGCGCCAGCGTGAGGAATTTCAGCACCGGCGAATAGCGGCGATAGGGCACGAACACCTGCAGCAGGGTCGAGCCGGCCGCGAAGATCAGCGCGTGCTCGTGGTTGAGGCCGCCGATGACGAGCGAGAGCGCCTCGGCCATCGCGGCGATGTCGGCGGCGATGTTGAACGTGTTCGCGGCGACCAGCATGGAGACCAGCGCCAGCACCGCCCAGCGCGGCGCGACGCGCATGACGTTGGCGGCGAGCCCCTTGCCGGTGACGCGGCCGATCTGCGCGCTGACGAGCTGGATCGCGATCATGAACGGCGTGGTCAGAAACACGGTCCACAACAGACCGAAGCCGAATTGGGCGCCGGCCTGCGAATAGGTGGCGATGCCCGACGGGTCGTCGTCGGCAGCTCCGGTGATGAGGCCGGGCCCCAGCCGTTGCAACAGCGTCGGCGCGGATTTCGTCGGGGTGAGGGCGCTGTCGCTCATCAACGGGCTCGAACGGGTGCGGGACGTCGTCTTTAGCAAATGCGAATCGACTGCCATAAGTTCCCGCTGCCGAAGCGGGCGGCTGATTTCCGAAAAGGCTAAGTCGAGTTTGCTCCGTCGGGCAAAACAGGGCTATATTGCCATCATCGGCCTACCTGATGCTGACGAACATGCCCCAGGCCGCGGCCAGCGCCGCGCCGGTGAAGAGAACCACCGGGTTGTCGCAGAACGTGCCGCCATACCTGCACACGTCCGCGCCGAATTGGCCGAGCTCATGACGGCTCGCGGAATAGAACAGTCCCGACAGCACCAGCAATGCAGCGGCGACGTAATACATCGAAGGTCTCTCCGGCTTGCCCCGTCCAGGCGACATGTCCCAGCATGAGGCGAAGAGATTTCACTTCGGCCAATCCGCTTTGCGGCATTTGAGATAAAGTTTGACCCGTCGGGCAAAACACCGGCAAGATGGCACAATCGACCGTGCCGGCGTGATGACCGGTCGTCGACATCAAAAAGGCCCCGCACCGCGGGGCCTTTGTCGTGTCGGAGCTCTGCCGGTCTATCGCCGTGAGCCCATTCCGTACAATTCGCGCTCGCGGACGACATCCTCCGGCGACAATGGCGGGCTTGCGGCGTCGAAGTCGGTCCAGCCGGACTTCTGCCATGCGGCGCTGCGCTCCTGAAGGTTGACCGATCGCTCGTGCAGAAGCGCATCGAGGCGCGCGCGGTCCTGATCTGGCACCCTCGCGGACACCAGCGTGCCGCCGCGGCGGACGCCCTCGGCATAACGCGATGCGTCTTCCCTGGAGACGCCGGCCTCGGTCAGGGCGCCGATGATTCCGCCGGTGGCCGCGCCGGCAGCCGCGCCGGCCGCGGTCGAGGCGAGCCATCCGGCCGCGACCACCGGACCAAGGCCCGGGATGGCAAGGAGGCCAAGGCCTGCGAGCAGGCCGGCGGCGCCGCCGAGCCCAGCGCCGATGCCGGCACCGGTGCCGGCGCCTTCGGCGCGATCATCGGTGCCGTCGCGGTCACGATCGACCTTGCCGGAGCGTGAGCCGTACCAATTGTCCGAATTGTTGGCGACGAGGCTGATGTCGGAATGCGGCACGCCGGCGCTTTCGAGCCGGGTCACGGCCCGCTCGGCATCGGCGTAATTGTCGTACAGGCGAGAGATGGTCGTCGTCATGTCTGGATCTCCTTGCTCGCGGATGACTTGCGCGAATTACTTGGCGGAAATTACTTGGCGGGGTTGACGTTGCCCTGGAAGTCGACGCTGACGTCGGTCTTGGTGCCGGCCTTGTCGGCCTTGCCGCGCCAGACGCCGTTGTCGTCCTTCTGGAGGCCGGAGACGTTGGAATAGCCCGCGCCCTCGATCCGCGATTTCGCCTGTCCCTCGGTGAAGCTGTTGCGGCCCGCGACCGGCGCGTTGGAGTTGTTCTGGTCGGAGCTGTTCACGGCGTTGTTGCCCGGCCCGCTTTGCGCCGGCTGCGATTGGGCGCCCGCGGGCACCGAACCGAGCAGCACCAAGGTTGCGGCCAGCACTGTCATACGTTTCATGTTGTTGTCTCCTGCAAGTGATTGTGCGGGCGACAACAAGTGAGAGTCGGATTGGTTGCTATTGGTTTGGATGAGTTTGCTGCGGCTCTTCGGTCGCGGCTCTTGGTAACGACGACGAGCGAGTTGCCGCCGCGGCCGGACATGCGTCCGCCACCTGCTACTTTGAAGATTGCACAGACTCGGCTTGGCCCTTGGTGGGCTCCCACGGCGCCGGAAGGATCACGCGGATGGGGCGGGCTTCGGTGGCGCCCTGAACCACAGGTGCGGCCTGTTCCTTGACGGGCTCAGCCAGCGCCACGCTCATCGGTGCAACCAGCAGCGCCAGGGAAGTTGTCATCAGCCGCACGTCCAGCATCGAAGCCTCCTGTTTGCGTGCTAACGCAATCCCCCGGAGTTGGTTCGGGGGCGATGGCCGGGAACAAGTGGCAATTTGTCGGGTTTGTAGAACACACGCCTGGAGGACCGGGCTGCTGGAGGAGGACACGATGAACATCAAGGCGATCATTGCCGCGGCCGTGCTGACGTCGGTTGCGGCTCCCGCGTTTGCGCAAACGTTCTACGTGGTGCAGGACGTCAAGACCAAGAAGTGCACCATCACCGAGTCGAAGCCGACGACCACGGAAACGACCGTCGTCAGCGGCGACACCGTGTACAAGACCAGGTCTGAAGCCGAGGCCGGCATGAAGACCGTCAAGGTCTGCACCTCGAACTGATGCACTGAGAGCGAAAGTCTCACCCGAGCCTGCGCTCGAAACAAAGCCCGCGCGGAGCGATCCGCCGCGGGCTTTATTTTTGCAAAGTTCATTAGTGTCGGTCCGCCACGCGCGGCCAGATAGGAACTTGGTCCGTCCCGGTCGATTGTCGTCGCACTTGAATGACGGGTGAGCCAACTCCGACCATGCAATCACGCTATCCCTTGCTGAAGCGGTGGACGGCGGACGAGCATGAGCGGCTGAAAGCGCTGGCCGAAGCCGGACGCCGCCCCGACGAAATTGCCGCAGAGCTCAACCGGAGCGAAGCCGCCGTGCGGGTGCGGGCCTGGCAGCACCGCATCGCGCTGCGCGGCGTCATGCAGAGGCGCGGCAAATAGCGCGTGCTGGGGGCGTGGACTCGTCGACACTCGGTCAGCGGGTCGCTGGAGATGTGAAGGACGCAGCGCGGGACGCCTCTGACGCCCTCAAGAAATAGCCAAAAAAGGAAAGTCTCAAACTGGCCGCCTCAGGGCGGCTTTTCCTTTTCCGCCAAGCCCAGGGCGATGACGAAACACGCCTGAAACAGTGCTGAAACCAGATCGTCCTGAACTCGGCGCCGGCCGGGGCCGACCAACAAAGCGAAACGGAGAGACAATCATGATCCAGATCGGTTCGAAGGAAGAAGTCGCGCTGCTGCTGGCGCTGTTTGGAACGCATACCCAGCCGGCGCAGCGGCCGAAGCCGAAATCGCAGCAGAGGTGAGTGACGCCATGCCCGGTTTGGCCGAATGCCAGAGCCTGCTCCGGCTTCTGATCGCCAGGGGAGATCCCAAGGCCATCCCGCTTGCCAAGGGCGCCATCGACCAGTACCTGAACACCGCACCGTTAAGCATGCGCGGGCGGGGTCTGCGCGTGCTCCAACGCGACGCGCTCGACCAGCACGATGCCGCGGTCGGCGTGCAGCGCTCGTTCGCCGAGACGGTGGACGCCTATATCGAGCACAAGCTCGCGGAGGAGTGAGCCGGCGCGGCCCGATCGCGTGCCGCCCGGTGTTCCCGGAACCTGCTGATTTCCAAAGTGATTTTTTGCGGTTCTTTGCAACCTTCGCTTGCCCTCTGCGCTATAGGGGGCAAGAGGATTACGGTCATGACGCGATATTACTTTGACCTTCGCGACGACAAGGGAATTGCGCTGGACGAGGAGGGACTGGAATTGTCCAGTGCGCGTGCGGTTCAGGCCGAGGCCGCCAAGTCCGTCGCCGACCTTGCGCGCGATGCGATGCTCGGCGCGCCGCCCACCGGCGACCGGCAGGAAATGGCGATCGAGGTGCGCGATGCGAGCGGCCCGGTCATGCAGGTGAAGTTCAATTTCCAGATCGAAGATCTCAGGTCGCGCCCGCAGTCACGCGGTCATTGACGCGTCAGCGTCGGGCGGGACGGCTCGGGCAGGGGCGGGCAAAGCTGCTCGGAGTCCAGCACCGCGATCTTTCGGCCGAGCTGCCAGACCTCGACCTTGCCGAGCCGTGTGAACCGCTTCGCAAAATCGACCGCGGAGGAATCGGACGGGGCTTCGAACGCTTCGGCGGAGCGGAAGACGCCGTTCTCGCCGATGAGATAAGCGCGATATTGCATCATGTCGGCGCCCTCAGGCCGGGCGAGCGCAGCCAGGAATCGATCTGCATGGCGGTTTCGTCGCGGCGCGCCTGGCGCAGCAGCATGTCGCGGCGGGGGCCAGGGGCCAATTTGCGCGCTTCCTCGCGGCAGCGCTCCGCTTCGTCCGCGAGTCTCTCGCGCAACGTGGTGGTCTGTTTGAAACGACGCCGCTTCTGCATGGGCGTGCTCCCTCATGAGAGTAGGGCGGGAGCGCAACTGGCGTTCTCATCACCGATCGATGCCACGGGCCTTGCGGTGATGAATTTACCTTACGCCTCCGGCACAGCGGAGTCACATCATTTGATATGGTGCGCGGATTAATTTTCGCGAGAAGCTTGAGCGTGTTGAGCGGCTTACTCAATTTGCGCCGCGCGAGTCCTAAAGTTCAATATTGAACAGAAGCGACCTCTGTTAGTTGATGTTGCATCACCGGCCAAGGCTTTGTCCGTAGGCGTCGGTGGCTGAGAGACCGAGCGCGCTCCCGCCTGCAAAGTAAGGGAGCACCGCGATGACCGTCTATCGGCCGTTGCCAGCCGACCACGAGCAGACCGAATACATGCGCCAGATCGTGCGCGAATGCCGCGAGCTGTTGAAGCAATCGCCACCCGATACGTTTCTGGGACGCAGGACGCACGAGCCTTTCCAGGGCGAGGGCGACGCTACGCCGAACGAGGAGCGTTGACCGTCAGCGCAATCGCGATGGTCGGCGAGAGGCCGGCCTGCAGGGTGCGGGTTTGCGCGGCGTTGTCGCAGATGGCTTGTGCAATGGAGCGCTCGCGGAGCAAGGCGAGGCGAAGCCGCTCGGCTTCGCGGAGGGCGGCATCGGCGCGCGCCAACAGGGGATCGTCCGTTGATCCGTGCATGCGAGGGAACGCGATGGGTTGCCGTTTGTTCCTGGTGGGGGCGCTCGAACCTGTTTTAAGCGATCACGTCTTCCTTCTCGGTCCCTCGCGCGACGATCTTCAGGGCGTCGTCTCCGAGCGGCCGCTGCAACGCACTCGCTTCGTCCCAAGGTGCCCGGAGCCACACGTCCCACTCCTCAGCGGTCGTCAGGATCGCCGGCATGGCCTTGGGATGGATCGGTTCAACCACTGCGTTCGGGTTAGTCGTAAGAAACCCATAGACCTGATGCGGTCCCGGAATGGGTTTAGACTTCGTCCCGCGATCACCGTTGAACGTGGTCCAGATGCCGGCGAACGCGTACAGAGGTCGCGCCTCCGCGAGCGCAAACCAAACGACGTCCTTTTTCTTGGTTTCCGGATTCGGCTCCGGCGCGTACTCGGCAAAGCTATTCGCCGGCACGAGGCAGCGGTGCTCGGGCTTGAGCCAGGCTCGCCAATGGGGTGACGAGGTGTTGCGGATGTTCGTGACGGGCGGCCCGCCAGTGCGGGGCGGCGGCGGCATGCCCCAGCGCATCATCACCAGCTCGCGCTCGCCGCCCGCGTCGCGAATGACGGGGGCGGGGTAATCCGGAAAGACGCCGGGCATCGGCGGCAAGTTGCCTTCGTAGCGACGGACGATGCGGAAGAGGTCGGCGATGGCCACCTGATTGGTCGTAATCGAATATAGATTGCACATGAGTGGGATTGTCTCTTATCGCTCGCCCGGCCACCAGGTCGTAGGCGGTTGGCTGGCTGAAATCTTTGTTGGCCGCAGCGCCACAAGCTCGCTGCGCTTGTAGGGGTGCCCTCGCATCTGCGAACAATCCTTGCAGCGCATGTAGCGTTCAAGTTCGTGGATCGGAGTCGTCTTTGGTCGCCGAATGATCTCGAGTGCTATGGTCTGATTGGTATCGCAGCCATGACAGCGGACCTCGAGGTAGGGGTATCCTCCATTGATCGCATCGCCGATGGTCGGCGAGGGCTGCGCCGGTCCCTTGTAACCGAGCATCCGGCTGTTCCACGCCACACAGGCCAGCTTGTCAGCTTCCTTGCGCGCCTCTCTGGCGCGCTCGGCCGCCATCTTGATCTGAGTGCCGAAGAGATATTGGCGCGACTTTGTGGACATCCGGGTATCAAAGGCATGAGCCAACAGGGTTTGGCAAATTATCGATTCCTAGTAGGCGACGGAGCCGGCGAGCTACTGCCTCTCGTGGCTGTGGAAAACCATGCCTGGCCGTTCGCTGTCACAGGTCCTCCCGCAATCCCTTGAAGAATGGATGCCGCACCTTTCCCTCAGCCGACTTGGCGCGGTACTCGATTTCAGCAAGCAGTTTTGGCTCGACCCACGTACCCTTGTGCGCAATGCGCTTGGCGTAAGGCTGCGTCCTGCGTCGTAGCGGCTCCAGGCGCTTGCGCAGTTCGGCGGCTGACGTTTTGTCGAAGCCGTGGTCGACCTTGCCGGCGTAGATGAGATCATCGCCCTTGCGGCGGCCGAGATACACGCCGTCCCACTTGCCTTCATCGAGCGCGAAGCCGGCGATGGTCAAGGTTTCGCGTTGCGCGCACGTCGTCTTCGTCCAGTTGTTATTCCGGCCAGAGTTGTAGACGCTGTCGCGAACTTTGGAGACCACGCCCTCCAGCCCGACCTTGCAGGCATGGGCGAACATCTGGCGGCCGTCCATTTCGAAACTTTCGCTGAACTGCACGTCGGTGCCGGCGACGACCTTCTTCAGCTCGGCCTTGCGCTGGACCAGCGGCAGGCTGCGGAGGTCTCGTCCATTGAGATAGAGGAGGTCGAAAACCACGAGTACGATCTTGGAGGACGTGCCCTTGAGCTCATTCTGAAGCACCGAGAAATCGGTCGTACCGTCAGCAGCCGGGACGACAATCTCTCCGTCGATGATCGCCGAGCCTGCCTTGATGTGCCACGCGTCCTCGGCGACCTTCTTGAAGCGCCGGGTCCAATCGTGCCCACGGCGCGTGTAGATGGTCACGGCCTCGTTCGCCAAATGCATCTGGACGCGATAACCGTCGAATTTGATTTCGTGAATCCACCGATCTCCGGAGGGCACCCTCGGGACGGAGGTTGCCAAGGCCGGTTCGATAAAGCCCGGGAAGGGCGCCTTGACGCCGATCGCCGGTGCCCTTCGCTGACGCTGGGACGCCACTCAATCACTCCACGCAACAACTCATTTGATTCGAATCTTTTTGCGGGGATTCGTTCCGGCCTCGCGGCGCGACCAAACGAGACACAAGGAACAAACTGAATCTCCATTCGTTTTCGCAAGGCATGGAGGTGCGATATGGCTAAGGCGAAGAAGGCGACCGCTCGTGGTCGCAAGCAGGACCGCGCGCGCGTAGCGGGCGGGCAGGATTACGAGGTTCGTTACGAGGCGAAGAAGACCCGCCGCTCGGCCTCGGCGGTGAAGAAGGCGGTCAAGAAGGTGGGCAGCAGCCGGAAGAAGGTGGAGCGGAAGTTGGGCCGGTAAACCAACAACTTCCGCGGCCGTGCGCTGGGATCAGGAAGTGATAAGGTGGACATCATCAGGCGATGAACCGGTCGGGGAACCAGCATCAGCCGGGATGCATAAACGGTTTGCTGCGAAACTTGCCCGCCTGGATGTCTTCATTGAACGCCTCTGGAAGGTCGTCAGTATCGCAGACCAGCCCGAGTAGTGCGAATGATCGCCTAAAGCCGCATAAAAATAGGCTCATCGACTTGTCCACTGTCACTTGGTATTCGTAGTCGAATTGCTCGTGAAGGCTGGTATTTGCGCGCTGAAGAATAGGCGTCCGGCCCAGCACCGAAAGTATCTCATTCGGAATCTTGCCGTCTATCACTTGAACGTTGCTGAAAAATCGTATGACGATTACACCCTCAACCGGAACGATCCGCCCAGCGTGTTTGTAGTGCAGCGCGCAGAACAGTTTGGTGCCAAAAGCCCGCAACGCCTGCCAAAATTCTGGCTGACCAATTGAGATAAGCGGAAAGTCCCCGAGTGTCTGATAGCCGTCTATGGATCGCCCGGTCTCTTTAAGAAAGCGTCGGACCTCATTTGCGGAGAGCCGCATGCCTTTGTACGCTTCCGGGAAGGCGTAGTGTACAGCGGCCATGGCGCGACGCATCTCGCGATTTTGCGTCTCCGTGGTGAGATCGTTAGCGTTCATGATGCGGGCGAGCATCGCGACGATCTTTTCGTCGTGACGCGTGAGGTTGTTGCAGGCGTTGCAAGCGGGGAAGTTATAGCCGTCCGGCCATCTTCGCTCGTCGAAGATACCCCGAGCGGGTACATGATCTTCAGTTTCAGCAGGCCTTTTACCGCCGCAAAAGCAGCAGATCGGATGTGCGGCAAGGAATGCTTGTTTGCGTCGCTTTCTGTCCCCCATGCCAATGTCTCTACGCTGGGTTGCTGAGAGGCGCAATATGCATTGGAACGGCTACACCCCGGTTTGACACGTCAGGCAAAACACTGTCAGAATAGCATCATCGAGACGAGTTTGTTTTTGGCCCGCGCCGGTTTTCCGACGCGGGTTTTTTGTGTCTCGATCCAAGATTGACCGGAGTAATTTTCAGATGGATTTCCCCCATGACCGAAGCGGTGAACTACAACCTTCTTTCCCAAAATGCTCTCGCCAGGGCGGCGGCTCGCCGCGCCCTGAAGCAGCGGACGCTAACTGAAATCAAATCCTTGGCGCGGACGCATACGAACCTCGCCATCAAGACCCTCGTGCAGATCATGCGCGACAAGGAAGCTCCCGCCCATGCCCGCGTGATGGCGGCCAACGCCATCCTCGACCGGGGATGGGGCAAGCCGTTGCAGCCGATCACGAGCGAAGATGACAACCCCATTCGCTTCGTTCACCGCATCGAGCGCGTCATCGTGCATCCTGGCGACGACGTGACGATGGAGGCGCATATCGAGGAGAGCGTGCAGCAAGCGCCGATCAGTGTCCTCGGTAGCGTCGGCGCGGTGCGCGACGGCGATGCTTCTTACGAAGAGCTTTGGTTGCAATCGCAGGAGCAGGCATGAGCGACATACTTCGGAAGTTGCTTCAAACGCGGGTTCAGCCAGCGCCGAAACCCGAATGGCCGCGATGGATCGCCGAGGCGCTTGCATACAAGCCCGAGAGCGCAGTGCAAGTGAAAGCACCGCCCAAAACGGTCCCAGCGGGCCCGAACAGGCGAGATGATTATCGGGCGTTGACCCGAATAAGGAACACTTGAAGCTTGAGCCCGCAGGAGACCGCGGGCTTTTGACAGCCGATGTCGGCTGCTGGGGGCCGAGTGGACATCTTCTAAGAGCCAGAGCATTTCAGCTTGTGACCCGGAGCGGACATGGCGTGATGACCGACAGAATCGTTTCAGCGCCATGACCACATAAAAAAGACCGATAAGGTAGGAGAAATTCTGCGCATTCAACGCTTTGGGGTGCGCCCGCGAATATGGTCAAAGCCTAGCTTGATTCCGGCGAAGCGCGCTTCGACCATCGGCTCAAATTCGAGGTCGGTGAAGATATAGGGCCAGTCGTTTTCGACGCCTTCGCGGACGAGTTCGCCGACATAGAGGGGGTCGATACCTTGAGCGACGCGTTCCCGGATCTGGTCGATCCGTTCGGCAATCGGGCCCGAAGTCGGCGGGGCACGGACTGCCCCGACGAAGCGCTTGGGGAGGTTGCGGCCTGAGTTCATGATTTGAGTGCGGACGTACCCAGGACACAGCACCGATACGCCAATTCCGCGGGGCGCGAGCTCTTGCCGCAGCCCCTCGGACAGCGCGACAACGCCATACTTTGAAACGTTGTATGCAGTGCTCGCTCCTGAAATGAGGCCTGCGAGCGACGCTGTGGAGACGATATGTCCGCCCTCGCCATGCTGCTCGACCAACGGCCCGAAGATCTCGATCCCCCAAATGGTAGCCATCAGGTTGACGCCCAAGGTCCAATTCCACGACGCATCGGTCCAGGTGCCGTAGGGCCCACCGCCGCCGACGCCTGCGTTATTGACGAGAATATGGACCTTGCCGTAGCGGGCTGTCGTGGCCTCGGCCGCAGCCGCGAGTTCGGCTTTGAGTGAGACGTCCGCCTTCACGCCGTCGACATCGACATTAGTGAGCCGCAGTTGCTCGAGCGCTTCGGACAGCGCCGCCTCTTCAATATCGCAAAGCATCACTTTCGCCCCAGCCTGGGCGAAAGCGGTCGCGATCCCCAGTCCAATGCCCGACGCCGCACCGGTCACGAATGCTGTCTTTCCCGCCAGTTCCTTCACGCGCATTCTCCTCCAGGCGAGCGGACACGCTCGCGCTACAACGCCAAGTTTTAGCTGACGCTCACCGCACTTTCAACGAATCGGAAGCATCCAGGATCATCCCGCTCCAGATACCTCGCGGGTCGATATCTCGGTTCGAAAGAACGTAATCGATCTCGCCGCGCGTAGTGCCGATGTCTATCAACTCCCTATCGCTTAGGCCGGACAAGGCGGAGCGCAATTTCAGACAATCGCGCCGCTCCTGAAAGGCATCCCGGTATTTCCGAATGAGACGAGAGGTGTAACGTGTCGATGCGGATGTCCTTTCCAGCCAGGTCGTGCTGTAGGTCGTGCTCATTGCGATGTCTCCCTCGGACGGTGTTTTCCACCCGCGCAGGGTGCCAGGAGATCGACAGGCGTGCTTGACGCGCAGCTTACATTTTCCTCACCGGCAGCTTATTCTTGCCGTTTCCACCGTGGCCAAAGCGCTGACTTGTGACCGCGGCCTCTGATCTAGGGAATTTTATAGCTTGCGTTATTTCTTCGAGGACTACGCATTGGATCCCGACCGTCGCGAGCTAACTCGCGGCGTCAATGTTGTCCTCGTGGCACCGCAGGTCTTTGACCTGCTAGAGTACCTTATCCGCAACCGGGAGCGCGTCGTCAGCAAAGACGACCTCATTAGTGCCATTTGGAATGGGCGCAGCGTGTCGGATGCAGCGTTGACGACCCGCCTCAATGTCGCCCGCAGCGCGGTTGGTGACACAGGGGAGGAACAGCGCCTCATCAAGACGTTGCCGCGGAAGGGCTTCCGTTTTATCGGGCCAGTGCGAGAAGAAGCGGGTGATAGCCGGGCAGTCACTGACAACAGGGTAAAACCAGAGAAACTTACACTCGCGCTCCCCGATAAACCCTCTATTGCCGTACTGCCGTTTGAGAACATGAGCGGCGATCCCGAACAGGACTACTTTGCAGACGGAATGGTGGAAGAAATCACTACTGCTCTTTCGCGGTTCAAATGGTTGTTCGTGATCGCGCGCAATTCGAGCTTCACATTCAAAGGCAAAGCTGTAGACATCACGGAGGTCGGACGCAGGCTTGGCGTGCGCTATGTCCTTCAAGGATCTGTGCGCAAGGCGGCGGGGAAAGTTCGAATCGCAGGGCAGTTGATTGACGCGGTTACAGCCGCGCACATCTGGGCGGACAGGTTCGAGCGCGACCTGACGGATGTTTTCGCTCTGCAGGACGAAGTCACGGTCGCGGTTGTCTCAGCCATTCAGCCAAAGTTGCTCCAAACGGAAATAGGATTGGCGACGCGGCTGCGACCGGAGAACCTCACCGCCTATGACTTCTATCTCCGTGCTATGCAGCAGTATTACCTGACAACCCGCGAAGGTTTGGCCGAGGCGATCAGGCTGGCGCATGGAGCTTTAAAGCTAGACCCTCGGTTCAGCTTTGTCGCGGCACTCGCAGCTACCTGTCACCTGCGGAACATCCTGTGGGGCTATGCAGTCGATCCTCAGTTCGACAGGAAGGAAGCAATTCGGCTTCTTCGTTGGGCTTTGGATATTGACGATGATGATCCAGATACGCTGGCGCTGGCTGCAGCGACATCAGCCTTCATGGTCGGCGATTGCGAAACTGAGATTGAATTAATTGACCGGGCGGTTGCGCTCAACCCAAATTCCTTTGTGGTATGGAGTTGCAGAGGCCAAATCTACAGAATAGCAGGACTGTACGAGGAAGCGATCCGCAGCTTTGAACGGGCCATTCGCGTGAGCCCGGTAGATCCGCGGCTACACCTGCTGTTTGCTGGGATGGGGAGTGCCCTTGTTGAGCTTCGTCGATTTGATGCAGCCATCGCCGCAGGGAAGAAGGCCCTTCGTCAGAACCCCTCCGATCTGGTGGCTTACCGCTATCTAGCATCCGCTTTTGCTCATCTCGGACGTGAGGCCGAGGCCCGTCAGGCGGCGGCGAATGTGCTTGCGGTTGATCCTGCCTTTACAATCTCAGCATTCATCGCGCGGGGCGGGCAGTCAAACGCGAAGCTGTTGGTCGAAGGACTTCGCAAGGCCGGGTTGCCAGAGTAAGCTCATGATCGCCTGTGCAGCCGAGGTGATTGAGCGCGAGACGCAAGTGCAATTGGCCCGGGCGGACTGAGCGCCTGAGCGCAGCGATGTCTGCTTCCTAAGCGTGACCCGAACAGCTCTAGCAAGCTGCCTAAGTCAGCCTATGACCCGTAGCAGACTTCCTCTATTCATGGAAAATTGAGCATTCACCGTGTTCTCGGTTGACGGAGTGCTGCTGTGCAACCCACAAGTGGGGTGGCGTTGTCGGCATTTTGGTCCACCGGTCAGAACCGAGATTAAGTGTGATCCCTCTCTGCAAAACCGTCGGTTTAGCTCTGTTTGCTGCTACGAGCTTATCGGTAGCGGCTTGTTCTCCCCAGGAGGACGTCCATCTCACCTGCGCGACGACCATCTTTGTCGCGGACAACCTTATGGAAACCGGCAAAGTCCCGACTGACGCTGCGCTGCGACAGAAAGCGAACGACGCTGAGATCAACCACCAGAACGCGTCGACGACTTTCAGAAGGTTGGACACACGTCAGCCTGAAGGAGAACGTGAACGCCTTTTGGAGCTTGCTTTCATTTTTGGGAATGAACGCGATCGCATTCTCAAGGAGCTATCGCCAAAGGAAATCGTCGCCCGGGCGAAGACCTGTATCGAACAGGCACCTCCGAAAGGGCGAGGGTTTCCACGTCCTGATGGCAGCTTTTGACCGAAGGGCGACGGCCGCGCCGGCGCACTAACCGCTGGCATGGAGGAGAAAGTCTGGTGTACTTCACAGCCTTTCTGATCGTAGTCGTCTTGAGCGCCGTGGCATCGTTTCGTCGATCCAGGACTTTATCACAGAATTCTCAGGGGGCTGCCTCGGCCCAGCGGCTTAAAGCGCGGCAACAGGCGCTTTGGCCGGCGATGTGCGCGGCGATCTTTGCGCTCGCGCTGCTCGCATTTCATCATGTTCAAGACAAGCAGGACTTTGGCCCGTCTGTGGCACTCAACCTCGCGGCGTTTACCGCCGCTTTCTTGGGCGGCTGGTTTCTTGGCGTCATTGGCGGGATGGATTGGGATTGAAGCGCGCGATAAGCGCAAAGAGAAGAGGTGCGCCGGATTGTCGCCGCTGACGAGCTACCATGATGTGGGCATCGTCCTGTCGATGTCTGGTTTTGGCCCATCGCGTCGCAGCCGATGGCCAACGAAATGTCAGCGGTCAGGGGTAGACCGGGCTTAACTTAAACTCGGCCGACCGTCGCGATCGACCCATCCCTGCCCCAGCGGAATGCTCGGTGGGGCGTCGGCTGTCGGGTGTAGAGCGGAAGCCGATTGCAGCGGTCGGGACCGACGATTTTGACCCGAAGCGGACAATCAACCTTCCGGCACCCCGGCTAGGCGCAGACCCCCGTAAAATCGCTCGCGGCCGGCAAGGAAGGTCGGATTGTTACTGGGCGCGGTGTCGCGCAAGCGGCGGATGGTGAAGGTCGGATCAAGTGCTAGGGCTGCCTGCGCGGTTGCCTTCGCTTCATCCAGTTCGCCAATCCGCGTCAACGCGTCGGCGAGCCAGAAGTGCGAAAGCGGATTATTTCGATTGGCCTCGATGCTTCGCCTTAACCAAACCACGGCTTCCTCGCCGGCACCCAAGTGCAATTTGGCTCCGCCAATGACGATCAGCCAACGGAAGGCTCTTATGTCACGAGGAGATAGCCGGAGCGCTTCAAGGATGTGCGCCTCGGCTTCCTCCGCCCGGCCGACGTATATTTTCGCCAGACCGATCCACGCGTGAGCCTCGGCCAGATTGCGGTCCAGTGCCAACGCTCGCTCGCATGCAGCAATGCCATGCGAGGCGCGATTTGTGTTGATCTCAACGAGACCGAGCTGCAGGTGCGCCATGGCGTGTTGTGGTGCCAACGACAAGGCCCTGCCCAACAGCGTTTCTGCCGCTGCGAGACGAGGGGCCGCGTCGTCCGTCATGAAATTCGCTGATAAAATCACGTCGACCTCCGCTCTGCCGACCAAGGCTTCCAAGCAGGCCGGATCGAGCGCCAGGGCACGTTCGAAGAAGCGCTGTGCTTGCGTGAGGTGCTCAGGGGTATGCCCCCGGTTGAAGATGGCTCTGCCTCGGAAATACAGATCTATCGCGTCCGGGTTTGCGGTGCTCTCGGCTCGCCGCGCCTCGGCTGCAATCAGTTCGGCATTCAGCGCGTTGGCCAGCCGAGATACGATTTCGTCCTGCAGGTCCAAAAGGTCGACGAAAAGCTTGTCGAACCGCTCTGCCCAAAGTTGGTTACCCGTTTCGGCGCTGACCAGCTGTACGTTGACGCGAAGCCGGCGACCGGCCCGCTGAACCGACCCCAGCAAGATATAGCGGACGTTCAATTCGCGTCCGATCTGTTTGAGATCGATCGGCTTGCCTTTGTAGGCAAATGCGGTGTGTCGGCCTATCACGAACGAACCGCTGATGCGCGACAGGTCCGTGTTCAGGCTCTCCGTCACGCCGTCGGCGAAATAGTCCTGCTCGCTGTCACCCCCAATGTTTGCGAAGGGCAGCACCACAATGGAAAGACGAGGTGCAGGGGCGAGGCGGGACGTGTCGGTACTGCCATGTGTAGCGGCAACCGCACGCCAATGATCTTCATGGACCGTGCCGACGAAGCGAAAACCCTTGCGCGGCAGTGTCTTGATCAAGTGCTGCTTTTCCCCGCTGTCGCCGATGGCGGTCCGGGCGGCATTGAGGCGGGTCGTCAACGCGGCATCCGAGACAATGCGGCCGTTCCAGATTGCGCTGATGATCTCGTCCTTGCTGACCACGCGTTCCCTGTTGCGGATCAGGTAATGGAGCAGGTCGAACACCTGCGGCGAGACGGGGATCAAGTCGGCGCCTCGACACAGCTCGCGCCGCTCAGTGTTCGTTGCGCGGTGCAGTTCGCGCCGGTCGGTGTCCAGTGCGTAATCCTGAAAGAGATAACGCAAGCTGCCATTCCTTCTGGGGGGGCTCTGAAGCCCTTGAGCACGAAGAATAAGCTGCCGGTAAGGAAAATGTAAGTCATCAGTTGAGCGCGCAGGCGCATCTTGCGGCAAGCAGTTCGGGGCGGACCCGAAGTGACGCTGCGAGACCGCCAGGACCGATTTTGACACAAGGCCGACGCGGCAGACTTACCCTGTTATTGTCACGAAGGCCCGCTCATTCTTGCCGCCAATCAAGTGAACCCTGATCCGAACCTAAACTGAATGTAAATTTGAGGGAGCCAATGGCAAAGGAGTTCGCGTACGGCGACGCGGCCGCGGTTGGGTATGATCGCGCGTTTGCACATGTGTCACGCCACTTTTTGCCGTTCCTTCTGAGTGCCGCACGTGTTGCGTCTGGCATGAAGGTACTCGACATCGCAACGGGCACTGGACTGGCAGCGGCAGAATCCTTGCTCGTAGTTGGACCAACAGGGCACGTCGTTGCGGCCGACGTATCGGAAGCCATGGTTGGACAGGCGCGGCAGCGCCTGAGCGCGGCGGCAAATATCACCTTCGCGGTGGAGGACGGCCAATCTCTCTCGTTCGCCGATAGCAGCTTCGATGCTTTGATTTGCAGTCTCGGGCTAATGTTCTTCCCTCATCCCTCGCGCGGATTGTCGGAGTTCTTGCGTGTCCTTCGGCCGGGCGGACGCGCAGCAGTTTCCGTTGCGACCGTGCCGGAACGAACCTACAACGGCAGCGTCAACACAGCTATCGCCAAGCACTCGCCAGCGATCCGCGAGGCAACGGCGAGGATGTTTTCATTGGGTGACCCGGCGCGTCTGCGACAGTTGTTCGAGAAGGCCGGATTCCAAAACATCGAATTGACGAGGCAGGCGCACCGGTTCAGTATGCCATCTTTCGACGCCTACTTTGGTCCGTATGAACGCGGCGACGGTCCGACTGGACAAGCCTATCTGACACTCCCTCAATCGGTGCGCGATATTGTTCGCGAGGAAACGCAACGCAGCCTCGGAGATAGAGGCGGGCCCGTAGAAATCGAGGTTCAATATCAGTTCGCAAGCGGCCAACGCCGCTGATGAAAGTGGTCGGCCGCTGCTGCCGTGCACATTCCGCGTGATGTCCGCACTTGGCCCATCGGCGACATCAAAGATGTTCCCCCATTTGGGCTCTTATAGAGGGAGAAGCGGACATCTGGAGCAACCAAACGAGGCGTACACCCCCTACGCGCCGCCCGGCCCGAACCACCGCGTCAGCGCCTCCGCAAGTCCGCGGCCGCTCCCGTCGCCCACCCAGGCCACATGGCCATCGGGCCGCACCAGCACGGCGCTCGGCGCGGCGACCTCGCCGATGGCCGGAAGCAGCCACGGGCCGTCGTAATCGGCATCGACGATCCCTATGCGCTCCGTCGAGAGAGAGATGTCGAGGCCGCCCGGCTGGCCGAAATTGAGCAGCACGCCGCGCGCGCCGTGCAGCAGCGTGAACAATCGTAGCTTCTGTCCGCCCGCCACGAGATCGAGATCGGGCATGCGGCGGCCGAGCAGCGCGTGGCCTTCGCCGAGATCGTAAGCGATGTCGAGCCCGCTCATCATCGCGCCGAGGCGCTGTCGCGGCTCGTCCATGGCGAGCAGCTCGGCGATCACCTCGCGCGCGGCCTTGCGGCCGTCGTCGCCGCGGCGGAGCAGGGCGATCTGCGCCATGGTGTTTTTCAGCACGCGCGCGGCCACGGGATGACGCTCGCTGTGATAGGTGTCGAGCAGGCTCTCGGGCGAGATGCCCTTGACCACCTGCGCCAGCTTCCAGCCGAGATTGACCGCATCCTGCACACCGAGGTTGAGGCCCTGGCCGCCGACGGAGTGATGAATGTGGGCGGCATCGCCGGCGAGCAGCACGCGGCCTCTGCGATAGGATGCGGCCTGCCGCGCCGCGTCGGTGAAGCGGGAGATCCAGGCGGGATTGTTGACGCCGAAGTCCGTGCCGTAGACGGCTTCGAGCGCCGCGCTGAGATCGCGCAAGCTCGGCTCGCCGCTGCGCGCGAGCTCGGCTTCCGTCACGACGACCAGCACGCGCCCGCTTCCCGTCTTGCTGAGGCCGTGGAAGCCGAGCGCGTCGTGACGCAGGCCGAATGGGGGCGCCTCGCGCATCTCGACCTCGGCCATGAGGTTGCTGAGCGAAGGTTCTGAGCCGGCGAAGTCGATGCCGGCGTTCTTGCGCACCAGGCTGCGGCCGCCGTCGCAGCCGACGAGGTAAAGCGCGCGCAAGCGCATCCCGCCGGACAGTGTGATGTCGAGGCCGCTCGCGTCTTCCGCAAAGCCCGTCACCTCGCGGCTGCGATAGATCGGCACCGCGAGCTCGGAGGTCCATTCGGCCAGCAGGCGCTCGATCTGGTTCTGCCGCAGCGCGAGCCCATAAGGATGGCGGGTGGGGAGATCGCCGATGTCGAGCCTGGTCCAGGCGAAGCCGGCGAGCTGGGTGATCTGTCCTTCGCGCAGGAAGCGCTCGGCAATGCCGCGCTGATCGAGGATCTCGATGCTGCGCGCGTGAAGTCCGCCGGCGCGCGTCTCGACGATGTCCTGGCTCGCGCGCCGCTCGACGATTGCGACGTCGATTTGAGCCAGCGCGAGCTCGGCGGCCAGCATCAAGCCGGTCGGGCCGGCGCCGGCGATGACGACTGCATGGCCGGCGGCAGTTGCGCGTTCCGCGCTGGTTCGGCCGCGCGAGCGTGACGTCGGAAGCGGGAAAGGCATGTCGTGACCCCTCGACTGGTTGTTCAGGCCGAGGGGTCTTACGCGATCACCGGGGGCTTGAAGCAAGCCCCTTGCGCACCACATATCGAGGTGGGAGATGAGGCTCTCGCCTGTTCGGCGCGTTGACACGTCGGGCAAAACGCCGGCACAATGGCATCATCGAGATGCGCGCCGCTTGTGCCGCGGGCTAATCGTCCTTCGCCAAATCGCCGGGTTGTGTAGGCAGATCGATGGTGCCGCCCTCGCCATGCGCGAGATCGCGGCCGTCGTCCGCCGTCACGTCGGCATCTTCGACGATCGCCTGCTGCGTGGCGCGTTCCTTGTCGATGCGCGGCTTCGAGCCCGGACGATCTCGCAACGTCTCGTCTTGCGCTGTGCCGGGTGAGGTCGTCTTGATTGTCATAGCCGGTCGCTCCTGATTGTCCAACGCGGCTCGTGCGAATTCGTTCGTTTGACACGTCGGGCAAAACACTGGCAGAATGGCATCATCGAAACGAGTTTGAGATGGCCCGCGCGGGACGCAATCCGCGGGGCTTTTTCAATTCAGCGGAAGGTTTTGACACGTCGGGCAAAACACCGGCATAATGCCATCATCGAGACGAGTTTGGTTCACCCGCGCGGAACGCGATCCGCCGCGGGTTTTTTCGTTCTCGATTTTGGAATCGGACGGCGGCGGCGCATTGCGGCCACGCACTCGCTTGATAACGCGTTGAGAGAGCGCCGATCGGCGCTTGCCACTGGCCTGATGGGTGCCGTCTGGCTTGGTGTCAAGGTGGTCCTGGGCAAATGAGCCTTCATGGCGCCGGTGACGTCGCCGCGCGTCCGATCAAGATCTGCTGCGCAATGAGTGGCTCATGTACAGAATTCGTATCGTCGATGCGTCCGATGATGACGTTGCTGAAACCCTATCTGATCTGCATCGACTCACGTTCTTCGATGCCGCGGCGATGCCCACGTTCGACCTTGGCGCGTGGTGGCTAGCTTATCACGACGAGGAAGCAGTCGCCTTCGCCGGAATTGTGCCCTCGACGCACGTTCGAAATGGCGGCTATTTCTCCAGAGTCGGCGTGTTGCAACGGCATTGGGGACGCGGCCTTCAACGCAGATTGATGCGTGTGGTCGAGGCGAGGGGACGGCGTATCGGATGGGACAGCATCGTCTCTGATACGACGGATAATCCGGTATCGGCGAACAACTTCATTCAGTCGGGCTATCGGCTGTTCGAGCCCGAGACCCCTTGGGGCTGGGCGCATACGCTCTATTGGCGGAAGTGGCTGCACTGAGCAGGTTTGCCGCCGCATGGAACGCGCCGTCTATCTAATGACCAGTACGTGCCTGGAACGTCCGAGGACCCGGCAGCCTGGGGCTGCCGGGTCCTTTTTGCGTATTGAAGCGATGTCGGCGTGGGACTTGCGAAGTCGGTGGCGTCGGGCTTTAAGTCTGCTCTTGCAGGAAATTCGGCGGCCATAAGCCGATGTAAGGGAGAGCGCGATCGATGCCCACCAAGCCTCAATTGCCGGTACGTGCCTCGCATGGGACGGGAGGCCCGACCGCGCTCGATGGTCTATTGGTCGTCGATTTTACGCGCGTGGTGGCCGGCCCTGCTTGCACCCAGACGCTCGCCGATTACGGTGCGCACGTTATCAAGATCGAGAATCCCGATGGCGGCGACGACACGCGCGCCTATGAGCACGCGGAGATTGGAGGCGAGAGCGCCGCCTTTCTCAGCCTGAACCGCAACAAGCGCGGCATCGCGCTCGATCTTGCCGTGCCGGAGGCGCGCGAGATCGCGCTGGATCTGATCCGCAAGGCAGATGTGGTCGTGGAGAATTTTTCGAGCGGGGTCATGAAGAAGTTCGGGCTCGACTATGAATCGGTCGCGCCGCTCAACCCGCGGCTGGTCTATTGCTCGATCTCCGCCTACGGACGCAGCGGACCGTTTGCCTCCCGGCCAGGCTTCGATCCGATCACGCAAGCGGAAAGCGGCTTCATGTCGCTCAACGGATTTGCCGACGGCCCGGCGGTCCGCACCGGCCCGCCCATCGTCGACATGGCGACAGGGATGTCCGCCTGCAATGCCATCCTGCTGGCACTGCTGGCGCGGGAGCGGCTCGGCCGTGGGCAGCATGTCGAAGTTGCCCTGTTCGACGTCGCGATGGGAATGACCGGTTTCTACGGCATGGCCTATCTCATCAACGGAGAAAATCCCGGCCGGTTCGGCAATTCGCCGAGCGGATCTCCCACCGTTGGCGTCTACGAGGCCTCAGATGGGCCGCTCTACATGGCCTGCGCCAACGACCGGCTCTACCGCCGGCTTGTGGTCGAGGTGCTGAATCGGCCCGATCTCATCAACGATCCGCAGTTTGCGACGCGCAAAGCCCGTTCGGAGAACAAGGAGCTCCTGCGGGCAGCCATTGCCGAAGTCTTCGCCAGCGATACGCTCGAGAACTGGATGGCGAAGATGAAGCTGGCCAATATCCCGGTCGGCTATCTCCGGACGGTCGAGGAGGGCTTCAATGCCCCCGAGGCTCGCGAGCGCCATCGCTTGAACCGGATTCCGCATCCGACAGCCGAGTGGGTGCCCAATATCGAGCCGCCGATTACGATGAGCCTGACAGCCGCGGTCGACCCGGTCGCGGCACCTCTGTTGGGCGAGCATACCATGCAGATCCTGCACGATACGCTCGGCTACAACGAACGTCGGATCGCTGATTTTGTCGAGAAGGGCGCCTTTGGCCCGGTCAAGCCTCCAAGGTCGACTTGAGGCACTGGCTCGGCTTGATTTGGCGAAGGTCCCGCCGCATAAATGTATGAAAGCGAGGGACACGAATGGCGCCTGGCCAGGAGCCGAGCAAGACCCAGCCCGCAGGCTTACAAGCCGGCGGTGAGATCTATGCGTCAATGATCGCGAGGGCCCGGGCGCTTCTGCCGCGACTCCGTGAGCGGGCGGCACGGACGGAGGAGCTGCGGCATCTTCCGGCGGAAACCGAAAAGGACCTTCATGAGGCCGGCCTGTTCCGGATGCTGCAACCGGCCCGGATTGGTGGCGCTGAGCTCGACTATGTCGCCCTCGTCGATTGCGCTGAGCTGCTCGGGCAGGCGGATGCGTCGGTTGCCTGGAATCTCGCCAATCTGGCGAGCCATCACTGGATGCTCGGCATGTTCGAGCGACGCGCGCAGGATCTGGTCTGGGGCCGCAATCCGGATACTTTGATCGCGTCCTCGTTCATTTTCCCCGCCGGACGCGCCACGCGGGTCAAGGGCGGATACCAGTTGCATGGCAGTTGGCCATTCTCCTCGGGCGTTGCCTCCTGCGAATGGAATATGCTTGCGAGCGTGGTCTATTCCGACGACGATGCCGACGGCATCGAGTATCGAATCTTTATGCTACCGAGCGGCGATTACAAGGTGCTGGACACCTGGAACGTCGCCGGACTGCGTGGGACAGGATCTTGCGACGTCGAGGTCAGGGATGCCTTTGTGGCTGACCATATGACGGTCGCCGTAGGGAACCTCTCAGGTGGCCCCACGCCGGGAAGCGCGGTCAATCCGAATCCTCTGTACACGCTGCCTGTCTTCTCGCTATTTCCTTACGTCCTCTCCGGTGTCGCGCTGGGGAATGCACAGGCGTGCCTCGACGATTATACGGAGGTCGCGCGTCATCGTATTTCGACGTACAACCGCGCCAAGCTGAGCGATTTTCAAAGCACGCAGATCAAGATCGCGGAGGCCTCGGCCAAGATCGACGCTGCGCGCCTGATCATGCGGTCGGTCTGTCTCGATGCCATGGAGGCCGCACGGCGCGGCCATATTCCTGACATGGCAACCAAGACCAGATATCGCCGCGACGGATCCTTTTCCGTGAACTTGTGCACGGACGCGGTCTCGATGCTGTTTGCCGCGAGCGGCGCTCGCGGGCTGTTCACGAGCGGCGTGTTACAGCGGCAGTTCCGCGATGCGCACGCGATCAACTCACATCTCGCGTTCAACTTCGATGCGGCCGGGACCAACTACGGACGGGTGGCCCTCGGCCTGCCCTCCGAGAATCTCACGCTGTGAGGTCGGCCGATGAATGACCTGCCGAAGCAGCCTCGCGCGCCGGATCCCGCCAATGAGTTCGCGAGCGACAGCTCGCAGATTGATCCTCGCGACTTTCGCAACGCGCTCGGAACTTATGCAACGGGCGTCACGATCATCACAGCGGCAGCGCCCGACGGCAAGCCGTACGGACTGACGTGCAATTCCTTCGCCTCGGTCTCGCTGAATCCGCCGCTGGTTCTGTGGAGCCTCGTCGTCTATTCCTCGAGCCTGACCATCTTCCAGAACGCCAGCCATTTCAGCGTCAACGTTCTCGGCGCTTCACAACAAGCGCTTGCGAACAAATTCGCAAAATCGTCGGATGACAAGTTCACCGGCGTCGACTGGACCCCCGGCCTTGGCAACGCTCCAGTGCTCGCCGAGAGCGTCGCCAACTTTCAATGCCGCTCCGTGAATCGCTATTATGGCGGTGACCATGTGATCTTTCTCGGCGCGGTCGAGGCATATACCTACAATGCGAAAGAGCCGCTGCTCTTTGCGCGAGGAGCGTTCGGTCGCTTCATGGCCGACGATGAGCGCAAGAACAGGCGGTAATGCGCCCCTAGAGCGCTTTGCGCTCTGCCGCCGAAAGCTTGTAGATCTCCAGCGCGTCCGCGTCCGCACCTCGCGCGGCCTTCGCCAGCCTGAAAAGCTGTCCGGCAAGCGCGGCCATCGGCACTGGCGTCGAAGTCGCCTGTGCAACATCGGCGACCGTATCGAGATCCTTGAGCATCGTGGCGATGTGGCCGAGCGGCGGGCTGTGAATGCCGTTGACCATTCGCGGCACGAACAGCTGGAGCGGGATGGAATCCGCAAAGCCGCCTGCGAGCGCTTCGGGCAACCGGTTGGCGTCAATTCCGGCGTTCACGGCAAGGCGGGTTGCTTCCGCGAGCACGGCCATCGCGCATCCGACGATCACCTGGTTGCACAGCTTTGTGGTCTGGCCGGCGCCGACCGGGCCCATATGCGTGAACCTGCGCGCCATGGCCAGCACATAGGGCCGCACCCTCTCGATGTCACCAGCTTCTCCGCCCGCCATGATGGCGAGCGTGCCTTCCTCGGCGCCCTTCGTGCCCCCGGACACCGGCGCATCGATCCAGCCCGCACCGTTCGCGTTCTTCAATCGCGTTGCGAGGTCGCGCGCTGCGTCTGGATGGATCGATGAGAAGTCGACCACAAGCTTGCCCGCGCCAGGGGCCACTGCCAGACCTTCGGGCCCGAAGATCACCTCCTCCACCGCCGCCGCATCCGTAACGCACAAGAAGACAATATCCGAGCTCCCCAGGAGATCACGCGGCGTGACCGCGCGCTTGGCGCCAGCCTCGACCAGCGGCGCCATCTTGCCCTCCGAGCGATTCCAGACAGCGACCTGATAGCCGGCCTTCAGCAGGCGTCGGGTCATCGGCGTTCCCATGAGTCCGAGGCCGAGATAGCCGAGCTTCTCGGTGCCGTTCTTGCTGTCGTCAGCCATAGGTTGCCTCCTTCTGTCGCAGACGCCGCTTTACCATACATTGCGTACCTGCCGGCAAGATCGCCCACCTCGCATGGCTTGCCTGATTGTTTGAACCATGAAACATTTGAGGCGGTCGGGTTGGGGCGCCAGTCGGCGCCGAAGCAGCGGAGTGGAACGATGCGAACCGTTTCGAAGTGGATCCTGGCTTTGGGGGCGGCAGCCGCCGTGAGCGCGGGCGCAAGCCCGTCATGGGGGCAGCAGACGATCCGCGTCGGCTGGACCATCCCTGCGGAGGAGTCCAAGTACTGGATGATGCGCAGGCCGGCAGAGTTTCCCAATCTCGGCAAGACCTACAACATCGAATGGACCCAATTCCAGGGCACCGCGCCGATGACGCAGGCCCTGGCGGCAGGTGCGCTGGACTGCGCGACGCAGGCGCCGCTCTCCCTCTCCAATGGGGTCGTCGGCGGCAATCTCAAGGCCTATATCGTCGCGCAGCATGTTTTCGAGATGCCCGGCGGCTTCTCGGTCTACTGGGCCGTCAAGGATGACTCGCCCATCAAGACAATCGCGGATCTCAAGGGCAAGACCGTCGGCATTTCCGTGATCGGTGGCGGTACGCAAGGGCCGTTCAATCTGCTCTTGAAGCAGAATGGCGTCGATCCGGCCAAGGACATCAAGCTGGTCGAGGTTGGCTTTGCCGTCTCCGAGGACGCGCTGCGCCAAGGCCGCGTTGACGCGGTCAATATGAACCAGCCGTTTGCTGCGCGCGCGGAGGCAAAGGGCGGCACAAGGAAGCTGTTCTCGCTCTCCCAGGCCATGCCGAACATCGTGCACATCCTGGAAGCCTGCCGTGCCGATTTCGTCGACAAGAACCCTGAGTTGGTCAAGGCCTATGTCCGCGATATTACCTCGGGCATGAAGAAGGCACTCGCGAACCGCGAGGAGACTCTCAAGGTCGTCAATGAAGTGCTGAAAGCCCCCATCCCGGTGCTTGAGACCTACTTGCTCAAGGACAATGATTTCGGCCGCGATCCGGGTGCTGCGCCGAACTTCCCGGCGATCCAGAAGATGCTGGATATCTATGCAGAAACAGGAATGCTGCCGAAGCTGGATGTCGCACAGTTCAAGCATCCGTCGATCGTCGCGCCGCTGCAATAGAAGCGGGACGAATTACCGAACTAACATCGTAGCGTTCCGGATCATCCGGGACGCTGCACGAAGAAGATGCATATATGAAGAAGTTGCGATCCCGAGTCACCACAGACGGCCTCGACCGAGCGCCGCATCGTGCATTCATGCGCGCCATGGGGCTCGACGACGCTGCGATTGCGAAGCCGATGGTGGGCATCGTCAGCATGAAGGGTGAGCAGACGCCCTGCAACATGACCCACGACTTCCAGGTAGCTGCAGCCAAGACCGGGATCGAGGAGGCCGGCGGTACACCGCGTGAGTTCTCGACTGTTTCGGTGTCCGACGGCATCAGCATGAATCATGAGGGGATGAAGTTCTCCCTGTTCTCGCGTGAGCTGATCGCCGACTCGATCGAAGCCGTGGTCCATGGGTTGGCCTACGATGCGCTGATCGGATACGGCGGGTGCGACAAGACCCTTCCTGGCGTGATGATGGGAATGGTCCGCTGCAACGTGCCATCCATCTTCATCTATGGCGGCAGCTCGCTGCCCGGGCGCGTGGATGGACGTACGCTGACGGTGCTCGATTCCTATGAGGCTGTCGGCAGCTTCATGACTGGCGAGATCGACGGCGCCACGCTCGAGCGCATCGAGCGCGCCTGCCTGCCGACGATCGGTGCGTGCGCCGGCCAGTTCACCGCGAATACCATGGGCATGGTATCGGAGGCGATGGGGCTGACCATTCCCAACGTGTCGATGGTGCCCGGTGTCTATTCCGAGCGTGCGCAGATTTCGCGACGCGCCGGCCGACTGATCATGGAGATGCTGAACCACGGCGGGCCGCTGCCGCGCGACATCGTGACGCGGAAATCCCTGGAGAACGGAGCGGCGATCGTGGCAGCGACGGGCGGCTCGACCAACGCCGCGCTGCACCTGCCGGCGATCGCGAATGAGGCCGGAATTGCATTCAGCATCGATGACGTGGGGGAGGTCTTTGCCAGGACGCCGTTGATCGGCAATCTGCGCCCCGGAGGCAAGTATACGGCGAAGGATGTCTACGATATCGGCGGCGCTGCGGTCATCATTCGCGAGCTGATCCAGAGCGGTCATATCGATGGCGGCTGCTTGTCAATCACCGGCCGCACACTTGCCGAAGAGTACGGTGTGGCCAACGCACCCGACGGTGAGGTTGTGTACACGGCTCGCGCGCCGATCATGCCTGACGGTGGCGTCGCGGTGCTGAAGGGTAACCTCTGTCCCGATGGGGCGGTGATCAAGGTGGCGGGCTTGAAGAGCCAATTCTTCGAAGGCGTCGCGCGTGTTTTCGAGGATGAAGAAGCCTGCGTCGCAGCCGTTCGTGACCGCAGTTACAAGGCGGGCGAGGTTCTCGTGATCCGCAATGAAGGGCCAGTCGGCGGACCTGGCATGCGTGAGATGCTTGGCGTCACCGCACTGATCTACGGGCAGGGCATGGGTGAAAAAGTGGCGCTGATCACCGATGGCCGGTTCTCCGGCGCGACCCGCGGGATGTGCATCGGCTACGTGTCCCCCGAGGCATTTGTTGGCGGTCCGCTGGCGCTCGTCCGGAATGGTGACAGAATCCGGATTGATGCCGCAAATCGACGGATGGATGTCCTGCTCGAGGAACAGGAGCTTGCCGCACGGCGACGCGATTGGAAGCCGCGCCCGCCTCGCCACCGCGCAGGTGCGCTGGCAAAATATGCGCGGCTGGTTGGGCAGGCGCCGGGCGGAGCCGTGACGCATGAAGGCCCGGCAGAATGGCCGTGGTTCGAATGACGCACCGCACGGGCGCGAAAGTGACGCCCTGTCTGGCAGGCTTCTTGCTAAGCTGATGCCGCTGAATCCTCGTGCGAGTGGGACGGAAGGCGGGATGACGGTAGTATCTGCGAGATCGAGCGAATGGGTGAGACCGGTGACGCAACAAGACCCGGCTTCCGCAATCATCGAGATCGACCGCGTGTCGCAGGTCTTTAAAACCTCGGCACGCAAGAATCACGTTGCGCTTTCGGACATTTCGCTGACGATCGAGGAAGGAGCTTTCGTCTCCATCCTTGGTCCGTCCGGCTGCGGCAAGTCGACACTGCTCTACATTGTCGGCGGCTTCGTCAGTCCAACCAGCGGCGCGGCGAAGATGAAGGGACAGGCGATCACGGGGCCCGGTCCGGATCGCGGACCGGTATTCCAGGAATTTGCGCTCTTTCCCTGGAAGACTGTGCTCGGCAACGTGATGTATGGGCCGCGTCAGCAAGGAATTCGCGGCACCGAGGCCGAAGCGCAGAGCCGGGCCCTGATCGAGATGGTCGGCCTCAAGGGCTACGAGAACTTCTATCCCAAGGAGCTGTCGGGCGGCATGAAGCAGCGCGTGGCGCTGGCGCGGACGCTTGCCTACCATCCCGAAGTGCTGCTGATGGACGAGCCGTTCGGGGCACTCGACGCGCACACGAGGACGCGCCTGCAGAACGATCTTCTGAACATCTGGGAGCGTGACCGCAAGACGGTGCTTTTCGTCACCCATTCGGTCGACGAAGCCGTCTTCCTCTCGGACAAGGTCGTCATGATGTCGAAATCGCCCGGGCGAATCCGGCAGGTCATCGACATCGACCTGCCGCGGCCGCGCCGCCGCAACGAGCTGTTGCTCGATCCGCGTTACCAGAAGTACGTCGTCGACATCGAGCGCATGTTCGACGAGAGCGACGAAGCCGGAGCGCCCGCGTGATGTCGGCGGCCGGCATGACCAAGCGCGCTGCCCCGGTGCTCGCCTGCATCGGATTGCTGGTGGTGTGGCAGGTCGCGTCACTGGCGCTGAAGAATGACAGCTTTCCGACCGCGATTGGAGCGATGAGAGCGATTCCGGACATCCTTGGCGACAGGGAATCCCTGATCAACATTCTTGCTTCGCTCCGGCGAATGGCGATGGGATTTGGCGCGGCCGTGCTCGTGTCGATTCCGCTTGGCCTCTTGATGGGACGTAGCGCCGCGATTGCGGCCTTCTTCAATCCGCTGCTGATGGTGATCTATCCGGTGCCGAAGGCGGCCTTGATGCCGATCATCATGCTCTGGCTCGGCGTCGGCGACATCACGAAGACGCTCGTGATCTTCCTCGGCGTCAGCCTGCCCGTGATTTATCACAGCTTCGAAGGCGCCAAGGCGGTCGAAGAGAAGATGCTGTGGTCGGGCGCTGCGATGGGGCTCTCGCCGGTGCAGCGTCTGGTGCGTATCGTGCTGCCGGCGGCGCTGCCTGAAATTCTGACGGGGTGTCGTACGGGGTTAGTGCTGGCGCTGATCACGATGATCACCAGCGAGATGATTGCCCGTCAGTCCGGCGCCGGGAACATCCTGTTCAATGCGCTCGACATGGGCCAATACGAAACCGTCTTTGCGATGATCATCATCGTGGGAGCGATGGGAATCTGCCTCGACGCGATTTTTGAAAGGGTTCGTGCCAGGCTCGTGCGCTGGTCCGAGCCACAGTTCGACATGCCGCTGAGCTTCTCATGATGTCGCGGCTTCTCTCCCCTAATTTCGTTCTTGGGATTGCTCCGATCGCACTGGTGATCGCGCTGTGGCAAGGCTTGGTGTCTTTCGGCTTCGCGCCGGCAGTTCTGCTGCCGCCGCCAGGCTTCGTCTTCGGCAGGCTGCTCCAGCAACTCGTAACCTCGACGTTCCAGCACGAGATCGCGGCGACCCTGATCAGGCTGTTTGCCGGCTTCGCGATTGCTGTCGTGCTCGGTGTCAGCATCGGCATTGCCGCCGCCGCCAATCCGGCGATCAACGCCGTGGTTCGGCCCATCGTGCGCGTATTGGCGCCTTTGCCCAAGGTCGCGCTCTATCCGGCCTTGCTGCTGCTGCTCGGATTTGGCCACGGATCGAAGATCACATTAGTGGCTGCCGACGCTCTTTTCCCGATCCTGCTGTCGACCTATTACGGTGCCTCGACCGTCGAGCAGAAGCTGATCTGGTCGGCTATGGCTGCGGGATCGTCACGCTACGAAATCCTCTTCAAGGTAGTGCTGCCGGCAGCGATGCCGTCGATCCTGACCGGGTGCCGGATTGGCCTTGTCATTTCCTGCATCGTGGTGTTTCTGGCCGAGATGATCACGTCGACCGACGGACTGGGGCACGCGCTCGTGACTGCGGCCAGAACCTTCCAGGCCGTGGACATGTTCGTGCCGCTGATCACGATCTCGCTGCTGGGCTTGATCTTGAACGGCCTGCTGGGAGCCGTGCGCTCGTACTTGCTCCGGGGCTTCCCCGAAGCGTAACTAACAAGAATCCTGAAGACCGGGAGAGAACCATGCTGGCTGATCGTATCGAGGCAAAATGGATCGATGCGTTTTGCGAGATCTTTGAGCGATGCGCCGTCAAGGCCGGCGATACCGCGGCGATCCTGTCGGAGACCCAGTCACGCGCGTTGAACGTCCATCTCGCGGAGCTGGCCCTGCTGCGGATGGGCGCGCGGCCGTTTCATGTGGTGATTCCGACGCCGCGTAACCGGCATATCGTTCCGGTCCGCTCCACCGGGGCGAGCGAGGCGATCCAAAAGCTTGGTCCAGTGATCACGGCGCTTCAGCAGGCCGGCTTTGTCGTGGATTGCACCATCGAAGGACTGATGCATGCGGTGGAGACGCCGGAGATTCTCAAAGCCGGCGCGCGGATCCTGGTGATCTCTAACGAGCATCCCGAAGCGCTGGAGCGCATGGTGCCGGATTCCGCGCTCGAAAAGCGTGTTCGTGCGGCGGCCAAAATGCTGCGCGGAACGAAGCGCATGCGTGTCTCCTCGAAGGCCGGCACGGCGCTCGATGTCGATATGGTCGGCGCGTCGACGGTCGGTGTGTGGGGCTGGACCGACAAGCCCGGCACGCTCGCGCATTGGCCCGGCGGCATCGTCGTCAGCTTTCCCAAAAGCGGGACCATCAACGGCACCCTGGTGATGGCGCCCGGCGACATCAACCTGACCTTCAAGCGCTACCTGACCTCGCCGGTGAAGATGACTCTGAAGGACGACTATGTCGTGGAACTCGAAGGCGAGGGCACGGATGCCGCGATGATGCGCGCTTATCTGGCCGCCTGGGGCGATCGCGAAGCCTATGCCGTGTCGCATGTCGGCTTCGGCATGAATCCCGGTGCGCGCTATGAGGCACTATCCATGTATGACCAGCGCGACACCAACGGCACAGAGATTCGGGCCGTTTCCGGCAATTTCCTGTTCTCGACCGGTGCGAATGAATTTGCAGGGCGCTACACGGCCGGACATTTCGACCTGCCGATGATGGGAACGACGATCGAGCTCGACGGCGTTGCGGTCGTCCGCGAAGGCGTGCTTCAGGACGTCTTCGGGTAGCCGCGATCGAGCACGGGCGGCCGGGCGAGGTCGAAGTGCCGGAGCAGGTCGACCATGGCCTGCAACCGCTTCACGCGATAAGCATCGACGTCCATCCCGGAGTAATCCAGGAAGCCGGCGCCCGTGCGCAGGCCGATCCGGCCTTCATGCATGTTGCGGGAAATGACCTCCGGCGCGCGATAGCGGTCGCTACCAAGCGCGCCTTCGAGGTAACGGCTGGCGTAGTATAGGATATCGCCGCCGCCCCAATCGATGAATTCGAGCAGCCCGAGCACGGCATAGCGGAAGCCGAAGCCGTAACGGATCGCCTTGTCGATCTCTTCGGCGCTGGCGACGCCTTCCTCGACCATGCGCGCGGCCTCGTTCATTGCCAGCGCCTGGATGCGCGGGACGATGAAACCCGGTGTGGCGGCGCAGACCACCGGCACCTTCCCGATGCCTTCGAGCAGCGTCTTGACCTCGTCGATGACGGCCGGGTCTGTCGCCTTGCCGGGCGAAACCTCGACCAGCGGGATGAGATAGGCCGGGTTGAGCCAGTGCACATTGAGAAAGCGGCGCGCGTTCACGATCACGCCCGAGAGATCGTCGACGAGGATGGTCGAGGTCGTCGACGCGATGATCGTTTCAGGGCCGACCTGCTTTGACGCCGCCCCCAGCACCTCGCGCTTGAGCTCGACCACCTCAGGAACGCCTTCGAAGATCATTCCGGCTTCGGCCAACGCTGCGCCGCTCCGGCTCGCCGGCACCACCGAGACCCGCGCGATCAGCGGATCGACATCCGCGTCGGTCAGCAGCCCCAGTTTTGACAGGCTGGCGAAGGTCTTCCTGACTTCGCCAAGCGCGTCCGTTTCCAGCTTGGTGAAGTCCTCCGCGGAACGCGCCTTGATATCGATCATCGTGACCCTGTGCCCTGCATACGCGAAGGCAACGGCAATGCCCCGGCCCATGCGGCCAGCGCCGAGACAGGCGATATTGATGCGACTGGTCATTGATCAGAATCCATTGCGGAGCAGCGTCTGCAATTCAGCCTTGCTGAGCTCGCCGAGTCCCAGCGTCTGGAGCGTTCGGCCACTTCGCGCAAAATCTTCGCCGCAGACCGCGCCGCCGATTGACAGAAACGCTTTGGCCAGCGGGGTGTCCACGCCAGCGAGGCCCGCGACGGACACCAGCAGCGACAGCCCAAGCCGCAGATCCTCGCGCATGTAACGGTGCTCTGTCAGCACGATCCGCTCGCGCCAATCACCGGAATCGGTCAGCCGGTCGTGCGAGCCGCGGCCATACATCCAGATCTCGCCTTCCCTCGCGTAGTGATGAGCCAGCGGGAAATGTGGCGCGCCGTAGCCAAGTGCCTCGCGCACTGCGATGCGTTCTGCGTCGAGCGCGTCAGTGACCCGGCGGATCGCGGCTTGCGTACCTTCCTTGTGAATGTCCCAGCGCTCGAAATGTTCGATCGGCCCTGCGTTCATCACGATCAACGGCGGGTGAATGATCGGACCTGCGTTCATCAGGGCGCCCGACAGCGCGTCTCCGCATGTCTCGATCGCGTCTGGGAAAGCGCGCCCGATCACTGCGAGGGCGTGGGGCGCCTGCTCGAGCGGGAACACGCCGACCGGGAGCCGCTTGGCGCGGATGGTGATCGCGACCTCGAACGGTCCGTGCTTGCGGGTCAGCCACGGAAGCGTGCCCGTTTCGGCAAAGCTGGCCTTGGCATTGTTGCCGGCATCTCGGGCCGCCTGGGCGAAGATCATCGAGCCGAACGTCGCTGGCGGCAGAAACACGACCTGACCGTCCCGCAAATGCGGCGCGAGCAGGCGAGCGATATCTGCTTGAGCGAAGGCCGGAGCCGGGCACAGGATCAACTCCGTGCCATCGACGGCGTCCGCCATGTCGGTCGTGACCAGCGCCAGCTTCACGTCATGACGGCCGTTGTGATCCTTGACCAGAATGCGCGAGCCGGCGGCGCGATGCGCTGCGACCTGATCGGCATCGCGGCGCCAGAGCCGCACCTCGTGCCCCGACAGCGCAAAATCGCCCGCGGCCGCGAAAGAGCCGTTTCCCCCACCCAGAACTGCGATCTTCAAGATGCTTCTCCTTGCGCCCGTGACTGCGCATCAAGCTGCTTCAGCAGGAAATGCTGGACCTTGCCCAGCGCCGTCCGCGGCAGGTCGTTGACGAAGACGATCTCGCGCGGAATTTTGTAGCGCGCGAGTTGCGCCTGAAGATGCGCCCTCAATTCGTCCGCCTCGAGCCGGCAGCCGGATCTCGCAATGACATAGGCGACCGGCACCTCGTCCCAGCGCGGGTCCGGCCGGCCGATCACGGCGCATTCGCTGACGTCGGGGTGTTCGAGCAGGACGCGCTCGACCTCGGCCGGGTAGATGTTTTCTCCGCCTGAAATGATCATGTTCTTCTTTCGGTCGCGGACCCAGAAATAGCCGTCGGCATCGCACAGGCCGATATCACCGGTGCGATACCAGCCATCCTGCCGCGCCTCGCGCGTTGCGGCGTCGTTTCCCCAATATTCGAAGAACACGTTGGGACCGCGCACCGCGATTTCGCCCGGCGTGCCCGCGGGCAGTTCTTCGCCGGCCTGGTCGATCACCTTTGCCTCGCAGCACAGGCCGGCAAGGCCGGTCGATCCCGCGCGCGAAAGATCGCCGCCAAGCCGCGTGTAGACGGCGATCGGGCAGGTTTCGGTCGAGCCATAGACCTGAAGCACCGGGACGTCGCGCGCGACGAAGCGCTCGATCAGGTGCGGCGGTACGATGGTCGAGCCGGTGGCGACGGCCTTGAGTGAGGAAAGATCAGCGGTCGCCCAGGCGGGATGCTCACTCACCGCCTGAAGGATCGCAGGAACCATCACCGTGAGTGTCGGCCGTTCCCCTTCAATGGCCGCAAGCGCGGCATCCGGCGTGAAGCGCGCATGGACCGTGACGGTCGCGCCCAGCTGCAACGCCGGCGTAGTCTGGATGTTGAGGCCACCTACGTGGAAGAACGGCAGCACGGTCAGCACGTGGTCGTCGGACGTCATGTTGTGCATGTGCTGGCTCATGACACCGTTCCAGAACAGCGCCTCCTGGCGCAGCACCGCGCCCTTTGGCCGTCCCGTCGTGCCCGACGTGTAGACGATGAGCAGCGGGCAGGAGAGGTCGGTATGTGGATTTCGGCTCGTGCCGTCACCGCGGGCCAGCAAATCTTCGAATGTCGTGCCGCGAGGCGGCGTGAAGTCGAGGCCGACGACGGATGTCCCTGCCGCGGTCTGCCCCAGCTCGGCAAGCACTCCGGAAAACGCCTGCTCGAGCACCAGGACCTTGGTGCCGGCATCGCCGAGAATGAACAGCTGCTCGGCGACGGCCAGTCGCCAGTTCAGCGGCACCAGCATCGCGCCGAGCCGCGCACAGGCGTAAAGCAGAACCAGATAATCCGGCCTGTTCAGGCTTAGAATCGCGACGCGATCGCCGCGGCCGACGCCGAGCTCCCCCTTCAAGGCAGTCGCGGTCCGTTCGATCCGTGCGGCGAATGCCGCATAACTCAGCCGCGTCCCTTCGAAGGCAATGGCCGTCTTGTCTGGCGCGAACGCCGCGTTGCGGTCGATCAGGCTACAGAGGTCCACGGTCAGTCGTCCGTTTCACCGGCCTCGTACAGCGCTTCGCGCCCGATCCGGTCGAGGCAGAGCTCGGCGGTCCAGGGCAGCATCAGCGAGCCGCAGCGGCTGTCACGATAGATTCGCTCCAGCGGCAGCGAGCGAAGCATGGCCTGACCGCCGCAGGTGCGGATCGCGAGCGCGGCGAGCTCATTGGCGCCCTCCATCACGGAATATTGCGCGGCATAGGCGCGCAGCACTTGCTCCTTGCTCGGATTGGCGCGCGCCTCGGTCACGGCCTGGAACCAGATTGCCTTAATCTGCTCCAGCTTGATCTGCATCTGCGCCACCGCGATCTGCTTGGTCGGGTACATCCGCCGCTTGACCGACGGCATGCCCGGGACCTCGCCGCGCAAGTAACGCACGGTGAAGTCGTAGGCGGCTTGCGCCAGGCCCATATAGGTCGGCGACAGCGTCAGGAACATGTGCGGCCAGCGCTGAGCTGCCTGGAAATACGCGCCGCGCGGCATCAGCGCCGAATCTTCCGGAACGAACACATCCTTGAACAGCAGCGTCCGCGAAACCGTGCCGCGCATGCCCAGCGGGTCCCAGTCGCCGACGACCGAGACGCCTTCTGATTTGGCTGATATCGCCAGGTAAAGCGTGTTGCGGCGCGACGCCTTCTCGCCTTGCTCCATCTCGGTGCAAAGCACGCCGTAATAGTCGGCGTGGCCCGAAAGCGAGGCAAAGATCTTCTTGCCATTGACGATCCAGCCACCCGCGACTGGCCTTGCTTCGGTACCGAAAGCAACGCCGCCCGCAGCGGCAGCTCCACCCTCGGAGAAGGGTTGCGAATAGATCGCACCGTCCTCGACGATGCGCTTGTAGTGCACCGCGCGCCGCCGCTCATGCTCGGCACGAGTCTCAGCATCCATGTCGAGATCGTCGGCGAGGGGACCCGACCACAGGGTCGAGCAGACATGCATGTTCCAGGTCAGTGCAGTCGCGCCGCAATAGCGGCCGATCTCGGCTGCCGCCAGGGCATAGGTCTGGTAATCGGCGCCGAGGCCGCCGTGCCTCTTGGGCACGGCGATGCCGAGCAGGCCGATGCGATGCAAATCGCGGTAATTTTCAGTCGGGAAAGTCGCCTCGCGATCGTAAGTGGCGGCGCGACCGGCAAACACGGTCTGGCCAATCTCTCTCGCGCGGGTGATGATGCCGGCCTGCTCGTCGTTCAAGCGGAATGCGACCGGATCGAAGATCGGCGCATCCAGCGCGACCTTGTCGGTCGTGCCAATCGTCTTGCTGACTTGCATGGTCATCGCGCAGTTACCTTAAGCTTTGGTCGCGAGCGAGTTCAGGAACCGGCCGAGAGCTTCGTCGAAGGCGTCGGGGCGTTCGAGATTGGCGAGATGGCCGACGCCAGGCAGCTCGACATATTCGGCCCCCGGGATATAGGTCGCCGTCTTTGCCATCATCGGCGCGGGCGCGTTGTTGTCCTTTGAGCCGGACAGCAACAGCGTGGGAACGGAGATATTTCCGAGCGTGCTGCGTTGATCGAAGCCGATGAGAGCCAGCATCATGGCGCGATAGCTCGCTTCGGGCACGCTCCCCATGCATTCGCGGGCAACCTCCATCCCGTTCGGATCGGGATCGTCGCCGACGAGCTCCTTCACCAGGGAGGGGGCCAGCGACTTCATCGTCTCCCCGCGATCAAGCGGTCCCAGTCGCGCTGCGATGAATGATTTCTGCCAGTCGCCGTCCGCCTTTCCGAACGCAGGGCTGGTCTGCGCCAGCACGACTGCGCGTGCCAACTTGGGGGACTGAACCAGCCACTTCTGAACGATCATGCCGCCGATGGAATGGCCGACCAGAACGGGCCTGCTGACGCCGAGTTGCGCGATGAATTGCTGCAGCGCCTCCGCCAGGGCAGCGATACTGACGCTCGCAAGCGGCGCCGATCCTCCATAACCGGGCATGTCCCATGCGATCGCGCGGAAGCGGTCGCCAAATGTCGCAAGCTGCCCCCGCCAGGCCCGCGCCGCGCCGCCGATGCCGTGCAGGAAGATCAGCGGTATCGCGCCCGGATCGCCCGCGGCTTCGTAGGCGAAGCGTCCGTCCTTTGTTATCATTGGCACAGGCTGCGACACGCGACATCCTTCTGCTGGGCCCCTCGATGCTAACAGGCCTTTCGAGGATGGAAAGCGATAATTTTATACTTAAAGCAATTTTCGGGCCGTCGCTCATGCTGCATCATTCCCCGACCAAGCGCCGCTTTCGTTGCAAAAACTTGAAGGTTAAAATATATCGAACACTGGTCACGATATCCGAGGGAGCCAGCGCATGTCCGGATTGCCGCATTCGCCGCACGCGCTGGTCACCGGAGGCGGGCGCGGCATCGGCCGCGCGATCGCGTCCGCTCTCGTCGGCGCCGGTGCGACCGTGACCGTGCTTGGCCGGAACGCGGCGGTTCTCGAGGAGGCGGTCAATGCAGGCGCCGCGCACTTTGCGGCTGTCGCTGATGTCTCGAACGAAGCGTCTCTGAAAGCCGCGATCGCCGGGGCAAGTGCGCGCAAGCCGATCGACATCCTGATTGCCAACGCGGGCAGCGCTGAATCGGCGCCGTTCGCGAAATCGGACAGCGCGCTCTTCAGCCGGATGATGGATGTCAATTTCATGGGCGTGGTGCATGCCGTCCAGGCCGTGCTGCCGGGCATGAAGGATCGTCCCTACGGCCGCATCGTCGCGGTAGCGTCCACCGCAGGCCTCAAGGGCTACGCCTATGTCAGCGCATATGCAGCGGCCAAGCACGCCGTCATCGGCCTCGTGCGTTCCCTTGCTCTCGAGATGGCCGGAAGCAACGTCACCGTGAACGCGGTGTGTCCCGGCTTCACCGACACCGACCTCGTCGCCGGGAGCATCGACAACATCGTGAAGAAGACGGGCCGGACCCGCGAGCAGGCAATTGCCGAGCTCGCGAAGCACAATCCGCAAGGGCGCCTGGTTACGCCTCAGGAGGTCGCAGACGCGGTTCTCTGGCTGTGCGGGGAGGGCGCGAGCTCGATCACCGGACAGGCGATCGCAGTGGCCGGTGGCGAAGTCTAGCCTGCCTGGCAGGCGCGGAAAAAGAAAGCCAAGGAGATCCCATGAGCAGACCAGCCAATCCCGTTACCGTGCCGCTTGCGGATTACTCACCGCAGCATTTCCTGCTCGCCGCGGTCGACGGCGTTGCGACGGTCACGCTCAACCGTCCCGAACGAAAGAATCCGCTGACGTTCGAGAGCTATCGGGAACTGACCGACTTCTTCCGCGCCTGCGCCTTCGACGACGCGGTCAAGTCCATCGTCGTGACGGGTGCCGGCGGCAATTTCTCGTCCGGCGGCGACGTGTTCGAGATCATCGGCCCGCTGGTGAAGATGGACACCAAGGGTCTGACCGCCTTCACGCGCATGACCGGCGACCTCGTCAAGGCGATGCGGGCCTGTCCGCAGCCGATCGTAGCCGCGGTCGAAGGTATCTGTGCCGGGGCCGGAGCGATCATCGCGATGGCGTCTGATATGCGCCTTGCGGCGAGCGGGGCCAAGGTGGCGTTCCTGTTCAACAAGGTGGGGTTGGCCGGCTGCGACATGGGCGCTTGCGCCATCCTGCCGCGGATCATCGGGCAGTCCCGCGCCTCCGAGCTGCTCTACACCGGCCGGTTCATGACGGCGGAAGAGGGCGAGCGCTGGGGCTTCTTCAGCCGCATCGTCACGCCAGAGCAGGTGCTGCCCCAGGCGCAGGTTCTGGCCAAGCAGGTCGCGGAAGGCCCGACCTTCGCCAACACCATGACCAAGCGGATGCTGGCCATGGAATGGGCGATGTCGGTGGAGGAGGCGATCGAGGCGGAGGCCGTGGCTCAAGCCCTGTGCATGACAACGGCGGATTTCGAGCGCGCCTTCGAGGCTTTCGCCAACAAGGTCAAACCGGTCTTCAGGGGCGACTGAGCCGGTCGCAATTATCTGCAGCCAATCCAGCGAATAGGGGGACTTGCGGGAGATTATTTTAGGCTTAAGAATAATTTGATTGCCGCCTGCGTGAGATGAAGTTCGCCAATCGCGCGGTGATGTCGCCGATGCGCATGTATTCGGGTTCCGCGACCGGCAGGATCTCGAGGAGCTGATAATTAAGGCTAAGCCCAAGACCCGGGCCGAGCTCAAGACGGAGGCGACAAAGCCGCTTGCGGCGGAGTGACCGCCCGTGCGACGTTAACCCATTGCCTGCGGTTCGAGTGGAGTTAGGGCGATGAAGGCGATTATCGTCGGTGGCGGTATCGGTGGTCTCACGACGGCTTTGATGTTCCGCTCGCGCGGCCTGGATTGCGAGATCTTCGAGCAGGCCGACACCATTCGCGAGCTCGGCGTCGGCATCAACACGCTGCCGCACGCGATGCGGGAGTTGGCCGGCCTCGGCCTGCTGCAGAAGCTCGACGAGGTCGCGATCCGCACCGATCAGCTCTATTATCTCAACCGCCATGGCCAGGAGGTCTGGCGCGAAGCTCGCGGCATCGACGCCGGCCACGATGTGCCGCAATTCTCGATCCATCGCGGCCGGCTTCAGGGCGTCATCCATCGTGCCGTCGAGCAGCGGTTGGGCCGTGAGGCGATTCACACCGGCTGCCGGCTCGGCGCCTTCACGCAGGACGAGGGCGGCGTCACCGCTTACTTCTTCGATCGCGCCGGCGCCCATGTCCACACCGCGCGCGGCGATATCCTGATCGGCGCCGACGGCATTCACTCGCGCGTCCGCGAGACGCTGTTTCCGAACGAAGGGCCGCCGTGCTGGAACGGCCTCATGCTGTGGCGCGGTGCGCGCGACTGGCCGCTGTTTCTCACCGGCAAATCGATGATCGTGGCCGGCGGTCTCAATGCCAAGGTGGTGATCTATCCGATCGCGGAAGGATCGAGCCCGGCGAGCCGCCTGACCAATTGGGCGGTGCTGGTGAAGGTGGGCGAGGGCAACGCGCCGCCGCCGCGGAAGGAAGACTGGTCGCGGCCAGGCCGCCGCGAAGAGCTGATGCCGCATGTGGCTCGCTTCTCGGTGCCCTATATCGACGTGAAAAGCCTGATCTCGGCAACGCCCGAATTCTACGAATATCCGACCTGCGATCGCGATCCCTTGCCCTATTGGTCATTGGGCCGGGTCACGCTGCTCGGCGATGCCGCGCATCCGATGTATCCGGTTGGATCGAACGGCGCCTCGCAGGCCATTCTCGACGCGCGCTGTCTTGCGGATGTGCTGGTGCGCGCCGAACACCCGCGTCAGGCTTTGCTCGAATACGAGAAGAAGCGTCTGCCGATGACGGCTGAAATCGTCCGCTCCAACCGGCGCGGCGGGCCGGAGGGCGTTATCGACGCCGTCGAGCAGCTCGCGCCCGACGGCTTCGACAATGTCGACAACGTCCTGAGCTATTCCCAGCGCGAGGCCATCGTGCGCGGCTATGCCACCAAGGCAGGTTTCGCCGCGGTGCCCGGACTCGCGGCGGTGCGCGCCTGAAGCGCGCCTAAAGCGTGATGCGATTGGGACGAATCGTCATCGCGCTTTAGGGTTCTTGTTTAAGCATGATCTTTTCGGAAAACCGCTACGCACTTTTCCGGACAATGCTCTAGCCGCCGGGCGGCGGCGGTAGGAAGTGGATGTTGAACTCGGCGGCCATCGCCACGACGTCCTCGGGCTTCTGCTCCTTCATGTTGTGGAGACCCCAGAACAGGTCGAACAGCTTGCGGCTCGGCGAGACCCAGAACAGCACCTTGGCGGTCTGCTCCGACTTGTTGAAGATGCCGTGCGGCACGCCCATGCCGAGGCGGATCAGGTCGCCCGCATTGGCCTGCGCCTCCGAATTGCCCAGCATGAAATCGAGCTTGCCCTCCAGCATATAGAGATACTCATCCTGGTCGGGGTGAATGTGCGGCGGCACGAAGGTGCCCGGCGGCAGCGTCGCGTGCCAGGAGAAGCTGTTCTCGGCGTAGCTCTTCGGCACGTAGGTCTGGCCAAGGATGTTCCAGGAAATACCCTGAATTCCCTCATTGGCCCGCGTGATGCCGGTGATTTCGCTCTTCATTGCAGTCCTCCCGTAACGCAATACACGGCCTTAGTTCGCCGCCTTGCAGTCCTTGGCATAGCGGTCGCCATAATTCTCGAACACCTTCTGCACGATCTCAGTCTGGAACTTGCCGTCCGGACGCTTGGCGACCTTGGTCAGGTAGAAATCCTGGATCGGATAATTGTTGTTGTTGAACTTGAAGGCCCCGCGCAGCGAGGTGAAGTCGGCCTTCTTCAACGCGGCGCCAACGGCCTCCTTGTTGGAGAGATTGCCCTTCACGGCCTTGACTGCGCTGTCGATCAGCATCGCGGCATCATAGGCCTGGAAGGCGTAGGTGCCGGGAACGCTGTTGTAGGCGGCCTCATAGGCGGCAACGAACTTCTTGTTCTGGGGATTGTCGAGATTGGGCGCCCAGTTCGCGCCACCGAACATGCCCACCGCCGCATCCTGCTGTGCCGGCAGGGTCGATTCATCGACCGTGAAGGCCGAGAGCACCGGAATAGTATCGGCGAGCCCGGCCTGCCGGTACTGCTTGACGAGATTGACGCCGAGGCCGCCCGGCATGAATGTGAACAGTGCATCGGGCTTCTGCGAGGAAATCTTGGAGAGCTCCGGCTGGAAATCCAACGTGTTCAGCGGCATGTAGGACTCTTCGACGATCTCGCCCTTGTAGTCCAGCTTGAAGCCCGCCACCGAATCCTTGCCAGCCTGATAGTTCGGCACCATCAGGTACATCCGCTTGTAGCCGCGGTCCTGCGCGACCTTGCCGAGGATCTCGTGCACCTGATCGTTCTGATACGAGGTCACATAGAAGAACGGGTTGCAATCCTTGCCGGCGAAGGTCGACGGACCGGCATTGGGGCTGATCAGGAAGGTTTTCGACTCCGTGATGGGCCGGTGGATGGCCTGCAGGATGTTGGAGAAGATCGGCCCGACCACGAAGTCGACCTTCTCACGTTCCAGAAGGCCCTTCACCTTGGTCACCGCAGCATCCGGCTTCAGCTCATCGTCGACGACGACGACCTCGACATCGCGGCCACCCATCTTGCTGCCGAGATCCTTCACGGCGAGGGCGAAGCCGTCGCGAACCTGCTGGCCCAGCGCTGCGGCGGGCCCCGATAGGGTCACGATCACACCCAGCTTGATTTTTTCCTGGGCGAGGGCAGGGGTCACCACGGTGCCGAGTAGCATCGCAGCTGCGGCCAAGGTTATTTTCGTCTTCATGATCTGTCCCTCGTGACGATTGGCTTGCGCTGCAAGCCACGTACTCCAATCCAAAGCTTATGCCGATGACGGCGGCCGCGGCAAGCCGAGCGCGGGGCGTCGCATCCTGCGAGCAGCGATGCATGCAAGCTGCGCGCCAATTATTTGAAGCCTAAAGAAATTGGCGTGCGGTCGATTGTTGCAGCTTTGGACTTGCGGCCGGCTCGGATTTATTTGAAGCTCAAAACGTTGGGGGAATCCGCCCGCGCCAATGCCGGCCGTGAGTGACTGCATCGACATGCTCGATTCTGAGACCAAGGCCGTCGAAACACCGGAGGACCACGCCGAAGAGCTTCGGCTGTGGCTGCGGCTATTGACGTGCACGACGCTGATCGAGGGCGAGGTGCGCGGCCGGCTGCGGCAGCGGTTCGACGTCACGTTGCCGCGTTTCGACCTGATGGCACAGCTCGACAAGGCGCCTGACGGCATGACCCTGTCAGATGTCTCCAAGCGCATGATGGTCTCGAACGGCAATGTGACCGGGCTCGTGGAGCGCCTGGTGGAATCAGGCCATCTCGACCGGCGGACCTCAGACACCGATCGCCGCGTCCAGGTGATCCGGCTGACCAAGCTCGGGCGTGCCGAGTTCCGCAGGATGGCCGCCGAGCACGAGACCTGGATCGCCGATCTGTTCGCCGATCTCTCCCCGAAGGATGTGCGCGAATTGATGCGCCTCCTCGCCAAGACCAAGGCGTCCGCGCAGAAATCGGCCGCCCGCCGCCGGCCGTAGCCTGCGGGCGCGACAGCCCGACACCCTTTGCCGCATGAAAAAGCACGGGATGCCCAAAATCCCCTATTGCGCCGAATTGTTTTAAGCCTAAAATGTTTTCCAGATCGTGCTGCCGGGTGCAATCCATGCTGAAAGGAGCGTGCGATGGCCAACGCCGCCAAGATTCAAGTGACGGGCTCGTCTGACGGCAGCGCCGCGACGGCCCATGTCGACACGTTCGCGCGGCAACATCTGCCGCCGCGCGAGCTCTGGCCCGAATTCATCTTCACGCGGCCGGAGCTGAACTATCCGCCGCGACTGAACTGCGTCAGCTATTTCCTCGATCGCTGGGTCGAGCAGGGCCACGGCGATGCCCCTTGCGTCATCAGCCCAGGCCTCAGCTACACCTATCGCGAGCTGCAGGCGCTGGTGAACCGCATCGCCAATGTGCTGGTTGGCAAGCTCGGCCTCGTCACCGGCGGGCGTGTGCTGCTGCGCTCGGCCAACAATCCGATGATGGTTGCAACTTATCTCGCGGTGATCAAGGCCGGCGGAATCTGCGTGGCGACGATGCCGCTGCTGCGCGCCAAGGAGCTGTCCTATCCGATCCAGAAGGCGGAGATCACGCTGGCGCTATGCGATGGAAAGCTCGCCGAGGAGATGGAGAAGGCGAAGGCTGCGGCACCGGGCCTCGAGCGGGCCGTCTATTGGGGCAATGGCGCGGCGGATTCGCTCGAAGCGTTGATCGCCGATGCCAGTCCGGAGTTCGAGGCGGTCGATACCGCCGCCGACGACATCTGCCTGATCGCCTTCACCTCGGGCACGACCGGCGATCCCAAGGGCACCATGCATTTCCACCGCGACATGCTCGCGGTCTGTGACGGCTATGCGCGCAACATTCTGCGCGCCGAGCAAAACGATCGCTTTATCGGCTCGGCGCCGCTCGCCTTCACCTTCGGCTTCGGCGGCGTGCTGTTTCCGATGCATATCGGCGCCTCCTTCGTCGTGCTGGAGAAGACGACGCCGGACGACATTCTGAATGCGATCGAGCAGTACAAGACCACGGTCTGCTTCACGGCGCCGACCGCATACCGCGCCATGCTTGGCAAGCTCGCAGGCCGCGACATTTCTTCGCTCCGCAAATGCGTCTCCGCGGGCGAGACTCTGCCCAAGCCGACATTCGATGCCTGGCTCAAGGCGACCGGGATCAAGCTGATGGACGGCATCGGCTCGACCGAGATGCTGCACATCTTCATCAGCGCGACCGAGGACGAGATCCGCCCCGGCGCCACCGGCAAGCCCGTGCCGGGCTATGAAGCCAAGATCGTCGATGATGAGGGCCGCGACGTGCCGCCCGGAACGATGGGCTTTCTCGCCGTGCGCGGGCCGACCGGCTGCCGCTATCTGGCCGACGAGCGGCAGCGGAAATACGTCCAGAACGGCTGGAACATCACCGGCGACACCTATTTGATGGATAGCGACGGCTATTTCTGGTACCAGTCGCGCTCCGACGACATGATCGTGTCGGCCGGCTACAACATCGCAGGAACTGACGTCGAAGCGGCGCTGCTTACGCATCCGGCGGTCGCCGAATGCGGTGTGGTTGGCGCGCCGGACGAGGCGCGGGGCATGATCGTCAAAGCCTATGTCATTGCCGCGCCCGGCGTGACCCCTGACGCTCAGCTGGTGGCCGAGTTGCAGGAGCACGTCAAACGCGAGATCGCGCCGTATAAATATCCGCGCGCCATCGAGTTCGTCGCGCAATTGCCGAAGACCGAGACCGGCAAGCTGAAGCGCTTTGCCCTGCGGCAGCTGGCGCAGGCTGCAGTGACGTCCTCAGGCGTCGCCGCGGAATGAGAGAAGGATAGAGAATTGTCTGTGACGACGCCGAAAAGCCCGCAACTCGCGGTCCTGCCGACCGCAGCCGAGGATGGAACGCGCACCAAGGCGCAGATCCTGCAGCCGTCAGGCTGGCCGCTGCCGAAGGGCTATGCCAACGGCATGGCTGCCGAAGGACGCATCGTCGTCACCGGCGGGGTGATCGGCTGGGACGCCGAGGAGCGTCTCGCCGATGGCTTCGTCGCGCAGGTGCGCCAGACCCTGGACAACATCGCAGCGATCCTGGCCGAGGCCGGTGCCCGGCCCGAGCACCTCGTGCGCCTGACCTGGTACGTCGTCGACATGGACGAGTATCTGGCCAATCTGAAGGAGCTCGGCAGGATCTACCGCGACGTCTTCGGAACGCACTATCCAGCGATGGCCCTGGTACAGGTCGTCCGCCTCGTCGAGAAGGCGGCGCGCGTCGAGATCGAAGCCACCGCCGTCATTCCGAGCTGAACTCCGCGGCGATCAGCTCGCTTTGGCGAGCTCGTCGTCTTCGGGCGAGTTGAGGTAGACGCCGGATATGGTGTCGACCCAGCAGAGATGATCGTGCACCTTCTTTACGCCCTCGACGTTCTCCGCGGCGACGATCGCGGCTTGCCGAGCGCGCTCTTCGGTGATGACGCCGCTGAGATGAACGATACCGTCGCGCACGATGACGTTCAGCCCGAACGGGCACCAGTCGTTCTTCTCCATGGTGTCGATGATGCGGCTGCGAATGTGGTCGTCGTCCGCGGTCGGATCCGGCACTTCGCGGGCGAGCCCGGCCACGGCCTGTAACAGGTTGGCGCGGGACACGATTCCGACGACCTTGTCGCCGCGCACCACCGGCAGCCGCTTGACGTTGTTCCGCTCCATGAGATCGACGATCTCCGCAAGCGCCATATCCTCGGTGATGGTCACGGGCAGGTCGGTCATCACTTCCGAGACCTTGCGGCCGTGCTCATGGACGAAGTCGCTGGCGGATTTGCTCGGACCGAGGATGAACCGCAGCCAGCGCCCACGCTTGCGCCCGGTGCCGATCTCGCTGCGGCGGATGAAATCTCCTTCCGACACCACGCCGACCAACTTGCCGGTAGCGTCGACCACCGTGAGGCCGCTCACATGTCGCTTCAGCATGATGTTGGCCGCCTCGACGATGCTGGTGTCGGGGGTGACCGAGATGACCGACCGGGTCATGATCTGGTGGGCGCGCATGGACAAACTCCGCTGGCATGTCAATCTCAATAGACAAAGCCTAGTGAGTCCATCGGGGTGCGGTTTGACCCAGGTCAAGCGGACAAAGCTTGTCCGGATTGAACCGATTTTGATCCGTGTCGCGATTTGATGCAGCTCAACGCGCACCGGAAGCGTCGCCATATCCTGCCGCAGGCGTAGAACAGAAGCCCGCAGGAACAATGAGCCATGAGCGTCGTGAAGATCTTCCCGCGGGCCGAAGCGCCGCTGCAAGCTCCCGCTATCAGGCCGGCTGCCGGGATTTCCGAAAGGGTCGCAGGCACGCCGGCTGACTGCACTTGCCCGCAAACAACGGATTCGTATCCACTCGATCGCGCGTTTCATGCCATGCTGGCGCGGTTCACGGGCGGAATCTCGCCTGTTGCCTTGTCGCTCGCCTGGCTCGACTGGGGCGCGCATCTTGCGGCGGCGCCTCAGCACCAGATGGAGCTCTTCCGCAATATCTTCCGCGACTCAGGCCGCTTCATGGAAGCTGCCGCTCACGCGACATCCAAAGAACCATGGTCCGTCATTCGGCCGCAGGGGCGGGATCGCCGCTTCAAAGACCGGCAATGGGAAGCCGCGCCGTTCAATCTGCTTGCGCAGGCGTTTCTGCTCACCGAGCGCTGGTGGCACGATGCCACGACCGGCATACGCGGCGTGTCGCACGCAAATGAGGCCATCGTCGAGTTCTCGATGCGCCAGATGCTCGATATGTTGGCGCCCTCGAACTTCGCCGCCACCAATCCGCAGGTGCTGGAAAAAGCGTTCCAAAGCGGCGGGGAGAACTTCGTGTTCGGCTGGCAGAACTGGTGCAGCGACCTGATGCGTCTGCTCTCCGGCTCGAAGCTGGCCGGCGAGAATCAGTTCGTTGTTGGCAAGACGGTGGCGGCTTCGCCCGGCAAGGTCGTCTACCGCAACAGCCTGATCGAGCTGATCCAGTACCATCCGACGACTGCGCAGGTGCGGCCGGAGCCGATTCTGATCGTGCCGGCCTGGATCATGAAGTACTACATCCTCGATCTGTCGCCGCAGAATTCCCTGGTCAAATACCTGACCGCTCAGGGCTTCACCGTCTTCGCGATCTCCTGGCGCAATCCGGATGCGAACGATCGGGATGTTGCCTTCGACGACTACCGCAAGCTGGGCGTGATGGCCGCGCTGGACATGATCGGGCAGATCGTGCCGGGCCGGAAGATCCATGCGCTCGGCTATTGCCTTGGCGGGACGTTGCTGTCGATTGCCGCGGCGGCCATGGCGCGGGACGGCGATAGCCGTCTCGTCACCGTCACGCTTCTCGCCGCACAAACCGATTTCACGGAGGCCGGCGAACTGACGCTCTTCATCAACGAGAGCCAGGTTGCCTTCCTCGAAGACATGATGTGGCAGCGCGGTTATCTCGACACGACACAGATGGCGGGCGCGTTCCAGCTCCTGCGCTCCAACGAGCTGATCTGGTCGCGGCTCTCGCGTGATTATCTGATGGGCGACGGCTCGCCACCGAGCGACCTGATGGCTTGGAATGCCGACGCCACGCGGCTACCCTATCGCATGCACTCGGAGTATCTGCGCAAGCTGTTCCTGAACGACGATCTGGCGGAAGGTCGCTATCGGGTCGAATGCCGGAGCGTCTCCCTGTCCGACATTCATACCCCGATGTTCGTGGTCGGCACGCTCGCCGATCACGTGGCGCCCTGGCGATCCGTCTACAAGATCCATTATCAGGTCGATGCCGACGTAACGTTCCTGTTGACCAGCGGCGGTCACAATGCCGGTGTCGTGGCGCCTCCGCAGGAGGAGGGCCACTTTTATCAGGTGCTGACCAAGGCTGCCGATGCGCCCTATATCGGTGCGGATGAATGGCTGAAGCTGGCCCCGCGCGTCGAGGGCTCATGGTGGCCGGAATGGACCACTTGGCTGGCGGCACGTTCCGGCGCGCCCTGCGATCCGCCGCAGATCGGACTTGGCGACGCCCTCGGCCTGCCGGGTGCGCCGGGGGACTACGTCCACACCTAAGCCTCCGGCTCCGATCTCGGCGTGAGATCCGAGGAGCGGAACGGTTTGGCCTTGTCCAATTTGCGATAGGCCGTTGACGCCTTCCGCAACAACTTCTTCTCGCGTTTGCGGTTGAGGAAGCGATTGCTGGCATCGATGCCGGCGCCATTCAACGACGCCGCCAGCGCTTGTCCGCGCGCATCGTCGTTCAATTGACCGAGCGAGCGTTGTGCCTTGCGCAATTGCTTGAGGATGGACTTTTGCTTCGTCGCCACCCCATCGGCGAACAGATCCGCAAGCGACTCGACCGAGTAGGTCATCCGCTTGTTGAGGAGCCGCAGCTTGTGACGTTTCTCGACATCGAGCTTCTTCAGCTTACGGGCCTTCTTGAGCAGCGTCGTCTCCCACTCGGTCAGCCGCTCCGTCGCATGGTCGGCGAGGGTGCAGCGGCGCAACCGCATCGCTTCCTTGCTGCGGCGGGTCGACCAGGGGCCGCTTTCGATCCACGTCGAGGTTTGCTCAACCAGGCGGCGATACCGCGCCGATTGCAGCGCACGCGCCAGCAGCCGATGGCTCTCCGCGCGTTTTTCGTCCCAGCGCTGAAGCTCGGCGACCACCGCGAGCTCGTCGCTACTCTCTGCGACGATCCGCTCGATGGCCACGTCGAGGTCCCGCACCATGCCGAGCTGACTGTTCAGCCATTTCAGTTCGGCCCAGACTTCCGGTCGCACGTTATCGTCGACCATTGGCGAGAAGAAGCGGATGGCAGTCCGCAGATGAGTCAGTGCGATCCGGATCTGGTGCAGCGCATCCGGATCGCCGCGGCAGGTGCCGTCGTGCTGAGCGATCACCGCGCCGAGGTGTCGGCGGGCGATGATGCGGAAGGCCGTGTCGCAGGCCATGCCGGGGCTGAGGCGGGCGGGCAGCGCATTGCGCCGCGTCGCCGGCTTGGCTTCCCCAGTCGCTATCGAGCGCGTGGTGGGTCGCGACTTCCTTGCCCGCATCAGTCTGATTGCCTTGTTTGCCCCTCAGCGATGACGTTCCGGCAGTTCTGAAGCGTCTGCTCCTGTGTCCCGGATGCATCGATGGTCGCCCAGCCGACATGGCCGATATTATAGTGCTCTTGCAGCGCGGCAACCTCCGGCGTGGCGTCCGATGCGTCTCCTCGGCGGCTGCCGATGCGCGCCTGCCGGGTCGCAAGGTCTGCGACCAGGAACAGCCCATTCAACGTCACGTTGCACTTGCGCGCCAGCGCCGCGATCGCATCGCGTTCGTCCTCGCGCGCGAATACGCCGTCGACGATCGCCGAATGGCCCTGCGCCAGCACCCGCCGGGCCTGTTGCACCAGCGTGTCGTAGACGCGGGCCGTGACCTCCGGCGTATAGGCTGAAGGTGGCAGGCGATGGGTGTCCTCGACGGCGAACATCTGCTTGCGGACGAGATCGCTGCGCAGCATGACGGCGCCCGGCTCCGGTGCCACGACCGGCGCGAGCGCGTGCGCCAAGGCGGTCTTTCCGGTGCCGGACAGTCCGCCGACCGCAATCAGACGCGGAGCAGGAGGGCGGATCAGCGTCCCGGCGAGGTCGAAATAACGCCGTGCCTGGTCGACGATGCCGGGATCGTCGGAGTGCGGCGGTTTCAGTCGCGCCAGCGCCACCTGGGCGCGGATCGCCGCCCGGATGGACATGAACAGCGGCAGGGTCGAGAGCGCATCGAGATTGTCGGCCGGCGTCGCGGCGAGATAGCGGTTCAGCACTATGTTTGCCGCGCTCGGCTGGTGGTGCTGCAACAGGTCCATCAGCGTGAATGCGAGATCGTAGAGCACGTCGACCGTCGCCATCTGCGCGTCAAACTCGATCGCGTCGAACAGCACGGGTCGATCATCGATCATGACGATGTTTGCCAAATGCAGATCGCCATGGCAGCGGCGCACGAAGCCCCGGCGGCTGCGCTCTGCGAGCAGGGGACGAATACGCAGACAGGCCGCATGCGAAGCGTTGGCGAGTTGCTCGATCTCGTCTGCGCTGAAATGGCCGCCGGCCCGCAGACCATTGGTGTTGCCGTCGATCAGGGCCGGGATGGAGGAGACCCATGCTTTTCCGTCGGCGCGTGTCGCCGCCGCGTGCGACGCCGCGATGGCGTCGGCGGCGGCGGAGGCAAGCTTCGCGTCCAGCGGGCCGGCCTCGGCCAGATGATCCAACGTCCTGCTTTCGTCGAAGCGCGACATGTCGACCGCATACTCGATCGGCCGGCCGGCGCCCTCGACCTTCACCGATCCATCCGCCTCTTCCGTGATCGCCACGACACCACGATAGATCTGCGGCGCCAGGGGCCGGTTGATCCGGATCTCCTCCTCGCAGGCCGCCTTGCGCTTTTCGAGCGTCGAATAGTCGAGGAAGGGAAACCGGACGGCGCGCTTGATCTTCAGCGCACGCTTTGCGTCCAGGAACACCGAGGCGGCATGCGTGTCGATGCGCATCACGCCGGGATGGTCGGTCAGCATCCGAAAGATGCGCTCCTGAGCCGCCGTGTCATCCTTCATCGAAGCGGACATGGCAAGCACCATCAGGGCGTCAGCACGGCCGCGCCGAGGATCTGGCCATTCCGCAGCATGGTCAGGACCTCATTGGCCTGATCGAGCGGAAACGCCGTCGTCTCGGTCCGCACGCCGGCTTGCGGCGCGACCTTGAGAAAATCGAGGCCATCCTGCCGGGTCAGGTTGGCGACCGAGACCAGCTGCCGTTCCTGCCACAGAAGATCATACGGAAAGCTTGGAATGTCGCTCATGTGGATGCCGGCGCAGACGACGCGACCACCTTTGCGCACGGCGCGCAACGCCGCCGGGACCAGCTCGCCGGTTGGCGCGTAGATGATCGCGGCGTCGAGCGGCTCGTCGGGCACCTGGTCCGATGACCCCGCCCAGACAGCGCCGAGACGGCGGGCAAGATCTTGTGCAGCGGCATCGCCGGCCCGCGTGAATGCATGGACGGAGCGTCCCTGCCAAGCCGCGACTTGCGCAATGATGTGGCCGGCCGCGCCGAAGCCATAGAGACCGAGCCTCTCGGCGGGACCGGCCAGGACCAGCGAGCGCCAGCCGATCAACCCCGCGCACAGCAGGGGCGCAATCTCCACGTCGCTGCCGGACTCGCCGAGCGGAAAAGCGTAACGTGCGTCGGCGATGGTGTGGGTCGCGTAGCCGCCGTCGCGCGTGTAGCCGGTGAACAGCGGTGCATCACAGAGGTTTTCCATACCCTCGCGGCAGAAGCGGCATTTTCCGCAGGTGAAGCCGAGCCAGGGAATGCCGACCCGGTCACCAGGCGCATGTGTCGTCACATTCGCGCCGATGAGGTCGACCCGGCCGACGATCTCGTGGCCAGGCACGATCGGATAGCGGATGCCGGGCAGCTCGGCATCGACGAGATGAAGATCGGTCCGGCATACACCGCAGGCGCTGATCTTCACCCGGATCTGACCCTCGCCCGGCATCGGGTCGGGCCGCTCCTCCATCCGGAGCCGCGCTCGTGGGGTCGGCAACACCATCGCACGCATGTCTGTCTCCGGGGCGAACCGCTCCGACTGAAGTATCCATAGAACGGCCGAGTGGCCAGTCCTTGACGTCAGTCAACGCCTGTTTCCCGGGCTGATCGGACGGAGTTTCCCCCGGTCTTGACGCGGATCAAGGGTCTCGACGACAGCCCGCCTATCATGGTGGCTCAGGAGAATTCCGATGCCCATCAAGGATGTGTTTCTGCCCCTTGTCGGCCAGCCGCGCGGGCCAGCCCTGGTTGCGATCGAGAAATGCGTTTCTGTCGCCGCCGATCTCGGCGCCAGGATCACCGCGCTCGCGCTCGAGGAAGATGTTTTCGAGCGACCGAAGGTGATGCTGCCTGACGATCGCGAATTCGCGCAGGCCAGCCTCGAGGCGAGCGACATGCAGCAGCTGCTGAATGCATTCACCGATGCGGCTTGCTGCGCCAACGTCCGCGCCCAGGGCCGGTCGGGCAAGGTGCCTGCGGATCAGATCGGAGCGATCCTGGCCGAGCACGCCCGCTTCAGCGACCTCGCGCTGGTTCCCGTGAAACCGCATGACAGTCGAACGGAGACCATCGTGGAGGCGTTGTTGTTCGAATCCGGCCGGCCGCTTCTGCTCTGTCCCGAACATCGCGCCGACGAGCTCAGGCCCGAGTTCGAGAACGTCGTGATTGCCTGGGATCATTCTGCACGGGCCGCGCGTGCGGTCGGCGATGCGTTGCCTGTTCTTCAGGCTGCCAGTTCGGTTCGTGTGCTGACCGTGGCGGAGGACGAGACGGACGCGGTCGTCCGATCCGGAACGGCACTCGTCGACCATTTGCGGGAACACGGCGTCTTTGCCTCGTTCGAAACCACGAAGGGGGGCGGCCGCTCGACCGGCAAAGTATTGGGAAGCTGGGCGAATTCCCATGGCATCGATGCCATCGTGATGGGCGCCTATCATCATTCTCGCCTGAACGAGATCGTGTGGGGCGGTGTGACAAAGACCGTCATTGGCCAGCCACCATGCTGGGTTATGATCTCGCACTAGGCGTCTTCTTCCAGCCGGATCGTCCAATCATCGGAACCGCCGCTGGCGCGGCGCATTTGTTTTCATGTCGACTTATCGTCTGAACAACCTGCTGTCGCCGCGCTCGGTTGCGCTCGTCGGCGCGAGCGCGCGTCCGGCGTCCGTTGGACGCGCGGTCCTGGAAAACATTCGGAAAGCGGGATTCAAGGGGCGGTTTGGCCTCGTCAATCCGCGCCACGCCGAGATCGGCGGCCTCGCGGCGGTGAAGAGCCTGGACAGGCTGGACTTCGTGCCCGAGCTTGTCGTCGTCACCGCGCCCGCGGGCGAGATTCCAGGCATCGTCGAGCAGGCCGGCCGTCGCGGATCTGCGGGTGCGCTGATCGTCTCGGCCGGTCTCGGCCAGGGACCGGGATCGCTGCACGAGGCGACCAGCGCTGCCGCCCGCAAACACGGCATGCGGCTGATCGGGCCGAACTGCCTCGGCATCATGATGCCCGGCGTCAGCCTGAATGCCAGTTTCGCCGCGCACATGCCGGGGGCCGGCAACCTCGCGCTGATCTCGCAATCGGGCGCCATTGCCGCCGGCATGGTGGATTGGGCCGCGCAGCGCGGCGTCGGCTTCTCCGGCATCGTCTCGATCGGCGATCAGATCGACGTCGACATTGCCGATTTGCTCGACCATTTCGCGATGGATCACAAGACCCGCGCGATCCTGCTCTACATCGAGGCGATCAAGGACGCGCGCAAGTTCATGTCGGCGGCGCGCGCCGCCGCGCGGGTGAAGCCCGTCGTCGTGGTGAAGTCCGGCCGCATGGCGCAGGGTGCGAAGGCCGCTGCCACGCATACCGGGGCGCTCGCCGGTGCCGACGCCGTCTATGACGCGGCGTTCCGCCGCGCGGGCGTGCTGCGGGTGTCCGACCTGCGCGAGCTGTTCGACTGTGCCGAGACACTCGGCCGCGTCGAATCGCCGACCGGAAAGCGTCTCGCCATCCTGACCAACGGTGGTGGCATCGGCGTCCTCGCCGTCGATCGATTGGTCGAGCTCGGCGGTATTCCGGCAACCATCTCGACTGACGCGCGCAGGAAGCTTGATGCGGCGCTGCCGCCGACCTGGTCCGGTGCAAACCCCGTCGACATCGTGGGCGACGCCGACGCTGCGCGTTACGCAGCGGCGCTGGAGGAACTGCTGGCCGATCGCGACAACGACGCAGTCCTCGTCCTCAACGTGCAGACCGCGATCGCATCGGCCGCCGAGATCGCCAAGACCGTGACGGAGCTCGTGGCCAAGTATCGCGAGCAGCACCGCCGATGGGCAAAGCCCGTGCTGGCGGCCTGGGTCGGGGCCGATCAGCACATCATCCAGGCACTCTCCAGCGCCGGCGTGCCGAACTATCCGACCGAGGACGACGCCGTGCGCGGCTTCATGCATCTGGTCCGGCACCGCGAGGTGGTGGAGGAGCTGACCCAGGTGCCTCCCGCGATGCCCGACACGTTCGTTCCGGATGCGAGGGGGGCGAGAGAGATCGTCACCGCCGCGATCGCGGATGGCCGCCAGTGGCTCGAACCCGTCGAGATCAAGCACCTGCTCGAAGCCTACGATATCGCGATGGTGCCGACCTGTGCGGCAGCCGATGTCGAGCAGGCGGTAGCCTATGCAAAGGACATCTTCGCGCAAGGCGGCACCGTCGTGCTGAAGATCATGTCGCGCGACATCACCCACAAATCCGACGTCGGCGGCGTCGTGCTCAATCTGACGTCGCCGGAGGCCGTCCGTGCGGCGGCGACGGACATTCTTGCGCGAGCGCGAAAGCTGCGGCCCGAGGCGCGCATCGGCGGCGTCATCGTCCAGGCCATGGTCGTCAAGGCAAAGGCGCGCGAGCTGATCCTCGGACTTGCCGACGATCCGACCTTCGGCACGGTGGTGGTTTTCGGCCGCGGCGGCACGGCGGTGGAGATCATCAACGACAAGGCGCTGGCGCTGCCGCCGCTCGATCTGCAACTGGCCCGCGATCTGATCGACCGCACGCGCGTGTCGCGGCTGCTGAAGGCCTATCGGGACGTGCCGGCGGTGAAGCACGACGCCGTCGCCATGGTGCTGGTCAAGCTGGCGCAGATGGCGGCCGACATTCCCGAGATCCGCGAATTCGACATCAACCCGCTGCTGGCCGACGAAACCGGCGTGACCGCGGTGGATGCCCGCGTCGCGGTCGGGCCGCCACAGCGGAAGTTCGCCGGCTCCGGCCCGGCCAATTTCGCCGTTCGCGCCTATCCATCGCAATGGGAGCGCCGCCTCAAGCTCAAGGAGGACTGGCGCATCTTCGTGCGGCCCATGCGCCCCGAGGACGAGCCGACCATCCACGAATTCCTGCGTCACGTCACGGCGCACGACCTTCGCCTGCGCTTCTTCGCCCCGATGAAGGAGTTCACCCACGAATTCATCGCACGCCTGACCCAGCTCGACTATGCGCGCGCGATGGCCTTCATCGCATTCGAGGAGGCCAGCGGCGAAATGGTCGGCGTGGTCCGGCTCCATTCCGACTCGATCTACGAGACCGGCGAATACGCGATCCTGCTGCGGTCCGACCTCAAGGGCAGGGGACTCGGCTGGGCCCTCATGCAGCTGATCATCGACTACGCGCGGTCGGAAGGATTGAAGACCATATCGGGCGACGTGCTGCAGGAGAACACAGTGATGCTCGACATGTGCCGGCAGCTCGGCTTCGAGGTCAAGCCGGACCCGGCCGAGCCTGAAATCTGCGACGTCAGGCTCAAGCTCTGATCGCGTCAGCTAGAGCATGATCCGGAAAAGTGTGTAGCGGTTTTCCGAAAAGATCATGCTCAAACAACAACCTAAAGCGCGATGATTCATCCTAATCGCATCGCGCTTTACGAGCGCGCCTCGGCCGAATTTGCATCATCGGACGTCCCGGTCGTCGCCCGCAGAGTCTTGATGATGACCGCGATCAGCGGCAGCAGCACCGGCACGATCGTGCTGAGCGGATGATGCACCGCGCCCGACACCTGGGCCTGGAGCGCACGGGCCTCGAGCTGGAGGGCTTCGATGGAGGTGTCGTGAATTTCGTTGGCGAGTTCGATGTCACGCCCCGACGGAGCGCGGCCGGCGATCAGGAAGAGAGCGGCCGCGATGACGAAATTGACGGCGCCGAGGATGGCAGCCGCGGTAATCGCGCTCCAGATCTGCACCAGTGCGAAATAGGCCGACAGCTCCAGCATCAGCAGCCCGAACGCGGCGATCAGCGCCGCGAAGGCACGCAGGCCGAGGCCGATCAGCAAATGGCGCAGCCTGATGTCGGCGATGATCCTGTCGGTGCGCCACAGCACGCGCAGATGTTTGACGACATTCTCGGTATTCACCTAGTGTCTCCTCAGCATGAAGCCGACAACCACGCCCAGCGCGAAGGCAGAGGCGAGCGATGTGATCGGACGCTCCGCAACGAGGCCCTGGAGCGTCTCCCCCTCCTGTTCGACGGTCTCGCCGAGCTCGGCGAGTGCGGCCCTGATCTGATCGGCGAGCGCATCAGTGCGAGCTTTCGAGCTCTCGAACATCTCCTCGCCGGCGGTGCTCAACAAGTGCGTGACGTCGACCTTCAGCGTGCGCAATTCCTCGCTCATCCTGTCACTGTCGAACATGGATTTGGTGTCCTCATTAAATTCAAAGGAGCCTAAGACCAGCCTGTGCGATCGCGCTTGATTTGCGTCAAGAGGCGGAGCCCGTTCGGGGTCTTGAGACAGGTCAATCCGGCCGCCACATGCTGGCCTAGAAATGCCGGCTGAATGGGGACCGATTGTCCCGATGAGGTGGAAAGCGTGAACCACGAACCGCTGCTGCACGCGACGCCGTCCGGCGACGTGCTGAAATTGCGCCCCGAGGGGCCCTGGACCGCCGCGAACGTGGTGACGCTCGAGACCTTGTCCCGCTCGGTCGGGGCCGACGTCGATCGTTCGCGCGCCGTATCCTTGGACATGTCGGGGATCAGCGCGCTCGATACGCTCGGCGCCTGGGTCCTGGAGAAGCTGTCGCGCAGGGCCGCCTCGTCAGGCAGGCCAGCCGAATTCGTCGGCGTCGCCGATCATTTCAGCGGGCTGATGGACGAGGTGCGCCAGGTCAACCGCCGCACACCGGCTTCGGCGGCCGCGCCCAATCCGGTTCTGGCGCGGCTGGGTGATCTCGGCAAGTCCGCGGTCGGCGCGCGGGAGGACGTCACGATCTTCCTCCAGATGCTCGGCGCCTTGTTCATGGCCGTGGTCGGCGTGCTGCGCCGGCCGCGTTCGCTGCGGCTGACCTCTCTGGTGTATCAGCTCTACCGCATCGGATGGCAGGCGATCCCCATCGTCACGCTGATCACCTTCCTGATCGGCGCCATCATCGCGCAGCAGGGCTTCTTCCACTTCCGTAGATTCGGCGCGGAATCATACACGGTCGACATGGTCGGCATCCTGGTGCTGCGCGAGCTCGGCGTGCTGATCGTCGCCATCATGGTCGCGGGACGGTCGGGGAGCGCCTACACGGCCGAGCTCGGCTCGATGAAGATGCGCGAGGAGATCGACGCGCTCTCGACCATGGGGCTCGATCCGGTCGACGTCCTGATCCTGCCGCGCGTTGCGGCCCTGGTAGTTGCGCTGCCCATCCTCACCTTCATCGGATCGATCGCCGCGCTCTATGGCGGCGGGCTGGTCGCGCAGTTCTATGGCGACATGGGGCCGGCGATCTACATCGCGCGCCTGCACGAGGCCATTTCCGTCGCACATTTCGAAGTGGGCATCCTGAAGGCGCCGTTCATGGCGCTGGTGATCGGGATCGTGGCCTGCAGCGAGGGATTGCGCGTCAAGGGCAGCGCGGAGTCGCTGGGGCGGCAGACCACGACGTCGGTGGTGAAATCGATCTTCCTGGTGATCGTGCTCGACGGCCTGTTCGCCGTGTTCTTTGCCTCGATCGGAATGTGACGATGGACGGACCACAAGACGAGTTCGCCATCCGCGTCCGTGACCTCGTGGTCGGCTTCGGCCGTCAAACCGTGCTCGACCATCTGTCGCTCGACGTCCGCCGCGGCGAGATCCTCGGGCTGGTGGGTGCCTCCGGCGGCGGCAAATCGGTCTTGATGCGGACCATCATCGGCCTCATCCCGCGCCGGAGCGGGACCATCGAGGTCATGGGACAACCCGCCGGCGGCCACGGCCGCGGCGCAGCGATGGCCTGGGGCATCCTGTTCCAGCAGGGCGCGCTGTTCTCCTCGCTGACGGTGCGCCAGAACGTCCAGTTTCCCTTGCGCGAAAATCTCGTCCTGTCGCAGGAGCTGATGGACGAGATCGCGATCGCCAAGCTCGAGATGGTCGGCCTGCGTGCGGAGGACGCCGACAAATATCCGGCGGAGCTGTCCGGCGGCATGACCAAGCGCGTGGCGCTGGCGCGCGCGCTCGCGCTCGATCCGCCGATCCTGTTCCTGGACGAGCCGACCTCGGGCCTCGACCCCATCGCCGCCGGCGAGTTCGACGCGCTGATCAAGACGCTGCAAAAGACCCTGGAGCTCACCGTGTTCATGGTGACCCATGACCTTGCGAGCCTGACCACGGTCTGCGACCGCGTCGCCGCGCTCGCCGACGGCAAGATCGTGGCGATCGGCCCGATGCGCGAATTGCTGCAATCCGAGCATCCCTGGGTGCGCGCTTACTTCCACGGCAAGCGCTCGCAGATGCTGCAACACGAGATGAGATGAGAGATGGAAACCCGCGCTCCCTATGTGCTGATCGGCAGTTTCGTGCTGGCCGCGATCGTCGCAGTGTTCGGCTTCGTCTATTGGCTGAACAACACCGGCGGCATCGGGCCGCGCACTAGCTACCACGTGCAATTCCAGGGGCCGGTGCCCGGCCTGCTGGTCGGCGCCGGCGTGCTGTTCAACGGCATTCGCGTCGGAGAGGTGACCCAGCTCGGACTCGCGCCTGATAACCCGCGCTTCGTCAATGCGACGATCTCGGTTGCCACCGCGACGCCGGTGCGTGCCGACACCAAGGTCGGCCTCGAATTCCAGGGCCTGACCGGCGTTCCCGTGGTGACATTGGAGGGGGGCGTGATCGTCGCCAAGTCGGGCGAGCTGCCGACCTTGATCGCGGAGGCCGGCGCAGGCCAGAGCATGACGCAGGCGGCGCGCGATGCGCTGCGGCGGGTCGACACGGTGCTTCAGGACAATTCCGGCCCGCTGAAGGACACCATTGCCAATTTCAAGACCTTCTCCGACGGGCTCGCGCGCAACACCGGCAAGATCGACGGCATCCTGGCAGGCCTCGACAAGATGACCGGCGGCGGCACGCCCGCGCAGAAGGTCACCTACGACCTGCGCACGCCGCAGAATCTCGGGCCGGCCGGCAAGACGCTATCGGCCTCACTGGCCATTCCCGAGCCGACGGCGGTGGCGATGCTGCAGACCCAGCGCATGCTGTTCGCGCCTGGCGGCGACAGGCCGGGCTTTGCGGACTTCCTCTGGGCTGATAGCATTCCGAAACTGGTGCAGGCGCGCCTGATCGACAGTTTCGAGAACTACGACATCGCCCACGCCCCGCTGCGCACGACGGATCTCGGGCCGGCGGACTACCAGCTCCTGCTCGACATCCGGCGCTTTCGGATCGCGACGGATGGGGAGGCGCGGGCCGAGATCGGACTGTCGGCTCGGATCGTCGACAAGAATGGCAAGGTGATCGCATCGCGCCTCATCGAGGCCAGCGAAAAGCTCGACAAGGTCGAACCGGCCGCTTCAGTCGCCGCCTTCGATGCCGCCTTCGCGCGCATCGCCAAGGAGCTGATCGGATGGACCGTGCAGGCGGTGTGAGGGGCGACTATTCCAGCGTCTTCAGGTAGGACAGCAGGTCGTGGATCTGGTCCGGGCTGAGTTCGAAGGCCGGCATGTCGGCATGTCCGGTGGAGATCCCCTCGGCCAGCGCCTCGCCAAGGCTGTTGATCGGATAGCGCCGATGCAGGGTGCGTAGCGGAGGCGCGATCTCCAGCTGGCTCTTGGAGGCGCGGTCGATCGCGTGACAGCGTGCGCAATTGGCTCGGGCGAAAGCCTTGCCGCGTTGTTCGGCGGCCGGGGCCGCGAGCGCAGGCGTGATCAGAAGCAGCCCAATCAGGCCGTGACGCAGTGCTCTTTGCAGCATGGAATCATCCCGTCGAACGTGGACGCAGAATAAGAGCGGGATGCCAGCCAAATTTGATCTGGGTCAATCGGCTGCGGCACGGTGCAGTAAAATGCAGCCGCGCGGTGGACTCGGCCTGACGTCGGGAGCGGCCGGCGTGGGGAGCGATGGATGAAGCCTTCCGTGGTCACGAGTGAGCCGAACGGACATCATTGCGACGATTGTGCCGTGCGTGGAGCGGCGGTCTGCTCGTCGTTCGATGCAGCCGAACTCCGGGAGTTCGAGCATCTCGGCCGCCGCGTCCATTTCGATTCGGGCGAGACCGTGTTTTCCGAGGAAGACATCACGACCTCGTTCTACAACGTCCTCGAAGGCGTCATGCGGCTGTACAAGCTGCTGCCTGACGGCCGGCGGCAGATCGTCGGCTTTGCCTTGCCCGGTGACTTCCTCGGGATGAATCTGTCCGGCCGGCACAATTTTTCGGCCGATTCGATCGGCGTGGTGAAAGTGTGCCAATTCCCAAAAGGGCCTTTCGGCCGTTTCATCGAAGACCGGCCGCAATTGCTCAGGCGCATCAACGAGCTGGCCATTCGCGAGTTGAGCCAGGCGCGCGACCACATGGTTCTGCTCGGACGCCGCTCGGCCGACGAGAAGGTCGCGACCTTTCTGCTCGGCTGGCGTGAGCGGCTGGTCGCGCTCAACGGTCCGTCCGACATGGTCGCGCTTCCGATGAGCCGTCAGGACATCGCCGATTATCTCGGCCTGACCATCGAAACCGTCAGCCGCACTTTTACCAAGCTTGAGCGTCTCGGCGTGATCGAGATCATTCACGGCGGCATCAGCATGCTCGACCCGGCCCGTGTCGAGGCCATGGCCGCAGCCTGACCTCCCGTCCACGGCGTCTTCGGCAGAATTTGATCCCGATCAATGACGCTGGCCATGCTCCGCAAAATACTGCCGGACACAAATCCGGGAGGGGATGATGCCTGCTGACGCGTTGCTGGTGACCGTTGTCGTCGTCGCGATCTTTGTGGTGTTCGCCGCAGTTCTGGCCTGGGCTGACCGGCAAACCAGGGCGGGCCGGCTTGATCCGGATTCCAGGCACTGAAGCCTTCTGCAGGTCCAGGTCCAGGTCCAAGTCCAGGTCCAGGTCCAAGTCCAAGTCCAAGTCTAGGTTTAGGTCCGAGTCCGGCGCGCCAGGGTCGATGCTCGCCTGGGCGGGCGCTGGCCCTCGGCAGCGTCTCGACGCAATCGCGGTTTGCGTAATCCGCAACTCTGCGTCGAAAAGGAAGCATCGCCGCAGCTTTTGGCTGCTGACTTCCTCGTTACGGGCCTTTTCGTGGCATTTGCCTCAAATCGCGCGCGTGCTTTCCGGTTGAAATGCCTGGTAACGTTGACTACGCAGGAACTCAGTGCCTCGTAGTCTTAGGAGCCCCGCGGCGTGCCTCAGGACAAGACCGGCGATCCCCGACAACCGGCGGGCAACAAACTATCGGTCCTGCGCAAGCACCCGATCTTCGCGGATCTGGAGCCGGAAGCGCTCGATCAACTCTGCCGCTACGCCAAGCACACCACCGTCAAGCGTGGCGCGACGATCGCCGCCAAGGGCGATCCCGGCAACAGTCTGTTCGCGGTGATCGCGGGGACAGTCAAGATTTCCTCCTCATCGCCTGATGGGCGGAACGCTATTCTCAATCTGATCGGCCCCGGAGAAATCTTCGGCGAGATCGCCGTGCTCGACGGCGCGCCCAGGTCGGCGGATGCGACCGCCAATACCAATTGCGAGCTCTACGTCATCGATCGCCGGGACTTCCTGCCGTTCGTGAAGAGCCAGCCGGCGCTGGCGATGAAGTTCATCGAGCTGCTGTGCGCGCGTCTGCGCTGGACCAGTCAGCAGGTCGAGCAGGTGATCCTGCAGAATCTGCCGGGCCGGCTTGCCAGTGCACTGCTCGGTCTCACCGAAGAGCGCAAGCTGGATTCCGGCAGCGGCACGCTCGCCATCACGCAGCAAGAGATCAGCGAGATGGTCGGGATGACGCGCGAGAGCATCAACAAGCAATTGCGCGCCTGGGCCGGCCGCAACTGGGTCCGCCTCGAGCACGGCGCCATCGTCGTGCTCGATACGGACGCGCTGCGCGAGCTTGCCGAGAGTGGCCTCGGCGGCGAGTGACGCCGTCGGCCTAACCGTCGATGCTGGCGACCGCGCGGAGCCTCGATTGGAGGCGTCAAGTCACGGGCTAGCGACGTCGAGCCAGGCCGCCATACCCACCATAGTGCGAATTGGGCCAGGAATCGATTGATGCAAGTCTTGCATCGATCGATGCCGGATTTGGCTTGGACAGAGAATGCCGCCCGCCCTAGGGACGACATTGGCGCTTGACTTCACACCTGAAGCGGAGCGACCCAAGGCGGCCTGCAGCCGGGCCGACAACGATATAATCGATCTCAATCAACCCAGGAGGAAGCCCACATGAAGACGCTCACCGGTATCATCACAGCCGTTGCACTGGCGGTCTCAGCACCCCTGGCCACTGCACGCGATTTCCGCTCGGCTGACGTTCACCCCGCCGATTATCCGACCGTCGAGGCGGTCAAGTTCATGGGCCAGCAACTCGCGGCGGCGAGCGGCGGCAAGCTTGGCGTGAAGGTGTTTCCGAACGGCGCCCTAGGCTCGGAGAAGGACACGATCGAGCAACTCAAGATCGGCGCGCTCGACATGATGCGGATTAATGCATCGCCGCTGAACAATTTCGTGCCCGAGACTATCGCGTTGTGTCTGCCCTTCGTCTTCAGGGACACGCAGCACATGCGCACCGTCCTCGACGGTCCGATCGGCGATGAGATCCTGGCAGCCATGGAGCCCGCGGGCCTGGTCGGCCTTGCCTATTACGACAGCGGCGCGCGCTCGGTCTATACCGTCAAGGGACCGGTCAAATCGCTGGCCGATCTGAAGGGCCTGAAGATCCGCGTCCAGCAATCCGACCTGTGGGTCGGCATGATCCAGAGCTTGGGGGCCAACCCGACGCCGATGCCCTATGGCGAGGTCTACACCGCGCTCAAGACCGGCCTCGTCGACGCTGCCGAGAACAACTGGCCGTCCTACGAATCCTCCCGGCACTTCGAAGCCGCCAAGTTCTACAACATCACCGAGCACTCCCTCGCGCCCGAAGTTCTCGTGATCTCGAAAAAGGTCTGGGACGCGCTGAGCAAGGAGGACCAGGCGATGGTCCGCAAGGCAGCCAAGGAATCGGTGCCCGTCATGCGCAAGCTCTGGGACGCGCGCGAGCAGGCCGCCCGCAAGACCGTCGAGGCCGCTGGCGTTCAGGTGGTCACGATCGGCAACAAGGCGGAGTTCGTCGATGCAATGAAGCCGGTCTACCAGAAGTTCGCCGGGAACGAGAAGCTGCAGAGCCTCGTCAAGCGCATCCAGGACACGAAGTAAGACAATTCGGGAACCGGGTCCGGCGTCGCCGCCAGGCGGCACCGGATCCCGTAAGGAGGCGCGGGATGACAGACCCACACGTCGCAAGTCACGAGCAGGGGGCCGTAGCAACACGCCCGTCCACCGGCTTGCTGTCGCGGGTCAATGCCCCCATCGCGCGCCTTGGCATGTACGTGTCGGTGACAGGCCTGCTCGTCATCGTCGCCATCGTCTTCTACCAGGTGTTCGGACGTTACGTGCTCAACTCCAGCCCGACCTGGACGGAGAACCTGGCGCTGGTCCTGATCCTCTACGTCACGCTGATCGGCGCCGCCGTCGGCGTACGCGATGCCGGGCATATCGGCATGGACAGCCTGCTGGTCATGCTCCCCGATCACGCGCGGGAGAAGATCGAGATCGTGATCCACGTTCTGGTCGCCGGGTTCGGCCTCGCAATGGCCTATAACGGCTGGATCCTCGGCGCGTCGGTCGGCACCGTGAAGATCCCCAATCTCGGCCTGCCCGAGGTGATCCGCTACGTGCCGCTGTTCGCCTCCGGCGTCCTGATCGTTTCGTTTTCCATCGAGCACATCATTGCTCTCCTGCGCGGCGAAGAGGTCGTCCCCTCATGGAACTGATCATCCTCGGCGCCACCTTCTTCGGCTTTCTGATCCTCGGCGTACCGGTCGCCTTCGCGATCGGCCTGTCGGCCATCTGCACCATCCTCTACGAAGGCCTGCCGGTCGCCGTCATCTTCCAGCAGATGATGTCGGGGATGAACATCTTCTCCTTCCTCGCCATTCCGTTCTTCGTCTTCAGCGGTGAGTTGATGCTGCATGGCGGCGTGGCCGACAAGATCGTGCAACTCGCCAAGAATCTCGTCGGGCACATCCGCGGCGGGCTCGGCATGTCGAACGTGGTCGCGTGCACGCTGTTCGGCGGCGTCTCCGGCTCACCCGTGGCCGACGTGTCGGCGATGGGCGCGGTGATGATCCCGATGATGAAGAAGGAGGGATACGACACCGACTACGCCGTCAACGTCACCACCCATGCCTCGCTGGTCGGAGCCCTGATGCCGACCAGCCACAACATGATCATCTATGCGCTGGCGGCCGGCGGCAAGGTCTCGATCGGCGCGCTGATTGCCGCCGGTCTCCTGCCGGCGCTGGTGCTGATGGTCTGTATGCTGGTTGCCGCCTACGCGGTCGCGGTGAGGCGCGGTTATCCCGCCGGCAAGTTCCCGGGCTGGGCCGAGGTGGTCCGCTCGCTGGCGGCCGCGCTGCCGGGGCTTCTGATCGTCGGCATCATCCTGGCCGGCATCCTGTCCGGCGTCTTCACGGCAACCGAATCGGCGGCCATCGCCGTCACCTACTCGATCCTGCTGACGTTCTTCATCTATCGCACCATGACTTGGGGCAACTTCCTGCGCGCCGCCGCCAAGGCGGTGAAGACGACCGGCGTGGTGCTGCTGCTGATCGGCGTCTCCACCATGTTCCAGTACCTGATGGGACTTTACGAGGTGGCGGATCTCGCCGGCGCGATGATGAACAAGTTGTCGACGCAGCCCTGGGTGATCTTCCTGCTCATCAATATCATCCTGTTCGTGCTCGGCACGTTCATGGACATGGCGGCAACGATCCTGATCTGCACCCCGATCTTCCTGCCGATCGCGATGAAGGCGGGCATGGACCCGGTGCAGTTCGGCATGCTGATGCTGATCAATTGCGCCCTCGGGCTCAACACGCCGCCGGTCGGAACGACGCAATTCGTCGGCTGCGCCATCGGCGGCATCTCGGTCGGCGCGGTGATGCGCACCATCCTGCCGTTCTATGCTGCGCTCATCGCAGCACTGATGTTCGTGACCTATGTCCCTGCATTCTCGCTGTGGCTGCCGCGCCTCCTGATGGGCTACAAGGGCTAGCAGCACCAGGGAGACATTGTCAGTGACGGACTATCGCAAGCTCTTCGATCTCACCGGCAAGACCGCGCTCGTGCTCGGCGCCGCGTCCGGCATCGGCAAGTCGTCGGCCGAAGCGCTTGCGGATCTCGGCGCCCGTGTCGTCTGCGCCGATCGCGCGCTCGACGCAGCGGAGGCGACCGCCGCCGGCATTCGCGACAAGGGCGGCTGGGCGGAAGCAGCTGGCTGCGACGCCGCAAGCGCCGCGGATGTCAATGCACTCGCGAAAACCGTGATGCAGAAGTTTCCGCGGCTCGACATCGCCGTGACGACGCCCGGCCTCAACATCCGCAAGACCATCCTCGACTACACCGAGGAGGATCTCGACCGCGTCCTCAACCTCAACGTCAAGGGCACGGTCTTTTTCTTCCAGGCCTTCGGCCGCATCATGGTCGCGCAGAAGGGCGGCAGCATCATCGCCTGCTCCTCGGTTCGCGCGGTGACCATCGAGCCCGGCCTCGGCATCTACGGCTCGACCAAGGCGGCGATCGGCCTGCTGGTGAAGGGCTTTGCCTCCGAGGTCGGGCACGCCGGCGTGCGCGTCAATGCGATCGCCCCGAGCATCGCCGAGACCGCGCTGACCGGCCCTTTCAAGCAGCGCCCCGACATCTACAATCTCTACGCCGGCCACACCGTGTTCAACCGCTGGAGCAGCGCCGACGAGGTCGCGACCGCCGTCGCCTATCTCGCCTCGGATGCCGCAAGCTATGTCAGCGGCAGCACGCTGTTCGTCGACGGCGGCTGGACCGCCGTCGACGGCCCGCCGACCGGTCTCACCCAGTTGCACAAATAGCAAAGGATGTAGCTCGGGTTGCGCTTGCACGTCGCGCGGCTCACTGGCAGGCCTCCTTCGCAACCGCAGCAGGAAGCTCCGGCGCGCGCGGCTTGAGCAAATCGCATGGGGCTTGCCGGATAAATGCGCTCGGCTGGCCGGTATTTTGGTGTTACGAACTGGGACATGAACCAGCACGCCAAGATCAACGCGAAGATCGAGATCCGCCATTCGACCTGTCCGCATGATTGCCCCTCGGCCTGCGCCCTCGATGTCGAGGTGGTCGAAGGCCGCAGCATCGGCCGCGTCCGCGGTTCGAAGAAGCAGACCTACACCGCCGGCGTCGTCTGCGCCAAGGTCGCCCGCTATGCCGAGCGCATCCATCATCCCGAGCGGCTGATCTATCCGCTGCGCCGCACCGGCCCCAAGGGTTCAGGTCAGTTCGCGCGGATCTCCTGGGACGAGGCGCTGGACGAGATCGGGCACCGATTCAATGCGGCCGAGCGCGACTTCGGTGCGGAATCGATCTGGCCCTATTACTACGCGGGGACGATGGGGCTCGTGATGCGCGACGGGCTCAACCGTCTCACGCATGTGAAGAAATATTCGCGCTTCTACCAGACCATCTGTGCCAATGTTGCGCGCATCGGCTTTGCAATCGGCACCGGCAAGATCGCCGGCGTCGACCCGCGCGAGATGGCGCTGTCCGATCTCGTCGTGATCTGGGGCACCAATCCCGTCAACACTCAGGTCAACGTGATGACGCACGCCTCGCGCGCCCGCAAGGAGCGCGGCGCGAAGATCGCGGCGGTCGACATCTACGACAACGAGACCATGAAGCAGGCCGACATCAGGATCATCCTGCGGCCCGGCACCGACGGCGCCTTCGCCTGCGGCGTCATGCATGTCCTGTTCCGCGACGGCTACGCCGACCGAGCCTACATGGACAAGTATACCGATTGCCCCGCCGAGCTCGAGGCGCATCTGAAGTCGCGCACGCCGGAATGGGCCTCGGCGATTTGCGGCGTTCCGGTGTCGGAGATCGAGGCTTTCGCCAAGGCCGTCGGCGAGACCAAGCGGACCTTTTTCCGTCTCGGCTATGGCTTCACCCGCTCGCGCAACGGCGCGACGCAGATGCATGCGGCGCTGTGCATTCCCGCGGTGACCGGCGCTTGGCAGTATGAAGGCGGCGGCGCCTTCTTCAACAATTACGCGCTGTGGCACTTCAACGAATCCATCATCGAAGGCCACGACGCGATCGACAAGACCACCCGCGCGCTCGACCAGTCGCAGATCGGACGTATCCTCACCGGCGATGCCGAAGCTCTGCAGGGCAAGGGCCCGGTCAAGGCGTTGCTGATCCAGAACACCAATCCGATGACGGTGGCGCCGGAGCAGGCGCTGGTCCGGCAGGGCTTTGCGCGCGAGGATCTGTTCGTGGCGGTGCACGAGCAGTTCATGACCGAGACGGCGCAGATGGCCGACATCGTGCTGCCGGCGACCATGTTCATGGAGCATGACGACCTCTATTATGGCGGCGGCCATCAGCACATCTCGGTCGGGCCGAAGCTGATCGACCCGCCGGGCGAATGCCGCTCCAACCACGAGGTGTTGCAGGCGCTGGCGCCGCGGCTGGGCGCCAGGCATCCGGGCTTCGAGATGAGCCCGCGCGAATTGATCGACGCGACCTTGAGGCTGAGCAATCATGGCGACATCGCTGGCCTTGAAGCCGACATCTGGCGCGACCTGCAGCCGGATTTCCGCACCTCGCATTATCTCGACGGCTTCGCCCACGCCGACGGCAAGTTCCATTTCAAAGCCGATTGGGCGCATCCGCCGTTCGGCGTCACCATGGGCGACTACGACAAGATGCCTGGTCTGCCGGATCATTGGGCAGTGATCGAGCTCGCCGACCGGGCCCATCCGTTCCGGCTTGCGACCAGCCCCTCGCGCAGCTTCCTCAACACCACTTTCAACGAGACGCCGTCCTCGCAGGCGCGTGAGGGCCGGGCCAGCGTGATGATCCACCCGCTCGACGCCGCCGCGCTCGGCATCGCCGATGCCGATGCGGTGACGCTCGGCAACGGCCGCGGCGAGACCACGCTGATCGCGACGCTGTTCGAGGGCGTGCGGCGCGGTGTCCTGATCGCCGAATCCGTTCATCCCAACAGCAACCATATCGGCGGCCGCGGCATCAACACGTTGACGGGCGCAGATACGATCGCGCCGATCGGCGGCGCGGCGTTCCACGATAATAAAGTCTGGATCAGGAAGGCGGCCTCAGCTCAAGGCGTGCACTCCGTGACGCCGTAGCCCGCGAATTCCTTTGCAATGTTCGGGTTCATCGACTTCGCCTGCGCGATATCGGTGGCGCCGTCGCCGCCGCTTCTGCGCGCAGCGATGCCGCGGCCGAACAGCGAGGACGAGGAGCGCGGGTTGCGCTGGATCGCGTCGGTATAATCCTTGATCGCCTCGGCATTGCGCCCGAGCTTGAGGTTGACGAGCCCGCGGCTGTCGAGTGCATCGCTCAAGCCCGGGTTGATCTGGAGCGCCAGATTGCAGTCGGCGAGCGCGCCTTGCGGGTCGCCCGTCGCAGCCCGGCTCCAGCAGCGGTTGTTTAGGGCTTCCGCGTCCTTGGGCGCGCGGCGGAGCACCGCGTCGAAATCCTGTATCGCGAGCGCATAGGCGCGCTTGATCGCGTAGACCTGGCCGCGTTTGTAGCGCGAGGTGACATCGTTGGCGTTGACGGTGATCCTGCGGCTGAGATCGGCGAGGACGGGATCTCGTGCCAACTCGTCCGCATTCGGGGCGGGCTCCGCCTGCGGTACCTCGCAGACCGGCTTTTGCGGCTCGGGTGTCTGCACCTGTGGCTTGGCCGCGTCATCCCGCGGCCGCGTCGCCGGGCCTGCGAACGAGAACTCCGTCGTCAGCGAGGAGGACAGCCAGGGCACCTGTTCGCGGTTGGTGGCGGCAACCACGCCGTTCTTGGTGTTGGTCAGGGCCTGCTCGGCGCTGATGTTCGGCGCGCGCATTTCGCGCAGCAGCTCGGCGACAAAGAGGCTGCGATCGGTCTTGCCGGTCGCCGTGACCGCGCCGAGCGCGGCGGAGTAGAGCACCAGCGTATTGCTCGGTACGATCGCCGGCGCCAGACCGGCCGAATGGCGGCGGAAGCGCCGCTCGAACGGATTGCGGCGGGAGGCGTCGATCAGCGCGATCTTGATGGCGGCACCGCGCGTGTTCATCTCGGCGAGGATGGTGTCGAGGCTGAAGCCGTCGCGCGAGACGTCCGGCTCGGTCCAGATCTGGGCGTCGACCGGCAGCAGATAGGTCTGACGGTTGGACTGGATGGCAAAGCCGTCGAAGAAGATCAGCGCCACCGCGCCGCGCTCGATGCGGTCGTAGAAGCGGCCCAGCACCTGCCGCATGGCATCCCCGGTGAGATTGCTCTGCCTGTCGACGACGAAGCCGCCGCTTCAATTCCTCAGCGACGTCCTGGGCATCGTTGGCGACCTCGCTCAGGACGAACTCATTGTCGGGATATTTCGCGTTGCCGATCACCAGCGCGATCTTCGCGGCGTCGGCCGCATGGCATGCGGCGCCGCCGCTCAGCACGACCAATCCTGCCAGCAACAACATCAATGCGGCGCGCATGAAATGGCTCATCGGTGATCAAATCTCCGGTCAGGATAGCGCGCGCAAGCCCCAGTTCAATCGCGAAGCGGAAGTTGCGCCCACACGCTATGGTGAGGCGACCCTGCAGATTGCCCTTGCGCGCGCCGCCGGTCCTGCCGCAAATGGCTGCAAAACGGGACCAAGCGAGCGAGCATGTCATGACCGACACCACAGCCGTCATCACCGAGAAGCGCGGGCAGGCGTTCTGGATCACCATCAACCGGCCGGAGAAACGCAACGCGCTGAACGGCGAGGTCATCGCCGGGATCACAAGAGCCTATCGCGACGCGCATGAGGACAAGGACGTCCGCGTCATCGTGCTGACGGGCGCGGGCGACAAGGCGTTCTGCGCGGGCGCCGACTTGCAGAATTCCGGCGCGGCTTTCGCGATGGATCATTCCAAACCAAATGTCGACTATGCCGATCTGTTACGTTTGTCACAGAACGCCACCAAGCCCGCGATTGCGCGCCTCAGTGGTGTCTGCATGGCCGGCGGCATGGGCCTTCTGTGCATGACCGACATGGCGGTTGCGGCCGATCACGTCGTCTTCGGCCTGCCGGAGGTGAAGGTCGGCGTGTTCCCGATGCAGGTGCTGAGCCTGCTGCAGCGCATCGCTCCGCCCCGTCTCGTCAACGAATGGGCGCTCACGGGCGAGCCGTTCGACGCCAGGGCCGCGCAGGCCGCTGGCCTGCTCAACTACATCGTGCCGGCCGCCGAGTTAGATGCCAAGGTTGACTGGCTGATCGCCCGCATCGTCGACAAATCCCCGACCGCGATCCGCCGCGGCAAATACGCCATGCGCGCGATCGCCTCGATGTCGTTCGACGAGAGCATCGCCTATACCGAAAGCCAGATCGCACTGCTCGCGATGACCGAGGACGCCAAGGAAGGGTTGAAAGCGTTCAGCGAGAAGCGGAAGCCGGTCTGGACGGGGAGGTGAGGGGATCCGCTCTCGCATCCCGGACGCGCCGCAACGCGTCGGCGTCGCTGCGCAGAGCCGGGACCCAGGGCGGCACGAACGAGAATGTAGCCGCATCCTCCGCCGTCATTCCGGGGCGCGCGTAGCGCGAGCCCGGAATCCATCGTGCAGCAAGTGATGCGGAGAAATGGATTCCGGGCTCGCGCCAAGGGGCGCGCCCCGGAATGACAATCTCACCCCGCGTTCGCCTTCAGTCCCGCCGCCTGAATCCCCGCCACCGCGCAGGCTTCGTCATTGTCGGACGTATCGCCGGAGACGCCGACCGCGCCGAGCAGGGTGGTGCCATCCATGATCAGCACGCCGCCGGGGACCGGTACCAGCGCGCCCTTCGCGATCGTGTTCACGGCATCGACGAAATAGGCCTGCTCCTGCGCGCGCTGGAACAGAGCACGCGAGCCCATGCCCATGGCGAGCGCGCCATAGGCCTTGCCATGCGCGATCTCGGCGCGCATCAGGCTGGTTCCGTCCTGCGCCGCCGCGAGCTTGAGCACGCCGCGCGCGTCCAGGATGGTGACGACCAGCGGCTTCAGCTTGAGCTCGCCGGCTTTCGCGAAGGCGGCTTCGAGGATTTTTCGGGCGGTGTCGAGGGTGAGATCAGCCATGGCTGGTTTCCTTTGCAGCTGGAGAGGTGGCGTTGGATTTGGCGCGATCGAGGCTCATGGCCAGCACGCGGGCGACGTGAAGTGCTTCGCGCTGGGCGCCGTCGTGGATCTGGTGCCGGCATGAGGTGCCGTCGGCGACGACGAGCGTATTCCGGTCAGCCTTCCGCACGGCCGGCAGCAGTGACAGCTCGGCCATCTCGATCGAGGCATCATACGTGTCCGCGCCATAGCCGAAGGCGCCGGCCATGCCGCAGCAGCTCGACTCGATGGTCTTAACCTCAAGGCCTGGGATGAGGCTCAGCACCTGCTCGACAGGCTTGAAGGCGCCGAAGGATTTTTGATGGCAATGGCCGTGCACCACGGCCTTGTCCGCGACGATGCCGAGCGGCAGTTGCAGCCTTCCGGCCTCTGCCTCGCGCGCCAGAAACTCCTCGAAGGTCAGCGCGTGGGCGCCCACCGCCTTGGCTTCGTCGTCCTTGCGCAGTGAAGCGAGCTCGTCGCGCAGCGTCAGGAGGCAGCTCGGCTCGAGGCCGACGATCGGCACGCCGCGCGCCGCGTATGGCGCGAAAGCCGAGACCAGCCGGTCGAGCTCGACCTTGGCTTCGTCGACGAGCCCGGCTGACAGGAATGTGCGGCCGCAGCACAGCGGACGGTTGCCGCTCGCAAGTTTTGGCAGATGCACGCGATAGCCGCCGGCCGTGAGCACGCGCAGCGCGGCGTCGAGATTCTCGCGCTCATAGATGCGGTTGAAGGTATCAGTGAACAGCACGACCTCGCGACCGTCCGTAGGCCCGACGCTTTCGGACGGCGGCACGAACACATCGCGGCGAAAGGCGGGGAGGGCCCGGCGCGCGCTGATGCCGGCGAAGCGCTCGAACAGCTTTCGCAGCAGCGGGCTGCCGTTGCGCAAATTAGCCAGCGGTGCCAAGCGCGAAGCAAGGCCGGCATAGCGCGGCAGATATGCAACCAGCCGGTCGCGCAGCGTCAGGCCGCGGCTGGCGGCGCGCGCCGCGAGCACCTCGATCTTCATCTTGGCCATGTCGACGCCGGTCGGGCATTCATGGCGGCAGGCCTTGCAGGAGACGCAGAGTTTGAGCGTCTCCATCATCTCGTCGGAAGAGAGCGCATCCGGGCCGAGCTGGCCGGAGATCGCAAGCCGCAGCGTATTGGCGCGGCCGCGGGTAACGTCCTTCTCGTCGCGCGTGGCGCGATAGGACGGGCACATCACACCGCCCTCGAGTCTGCGGCAGGCGCCGTTGTTGTTGCACATCTCGACCGCGCCCTGGAAACCGCCGCCGGCGCCAGGATAAGCCGACCAGTCGAGCTTCGTCTTCAGCTCGCCGACCCGATAGTCGGGCTTGAAGCGGAACAGCGAGCGGTCGTCCATCCTGGGCGCATCGACGATCTTGCCGGGATTGAGCAGGCCGGCAGGATCGAAGCGCTGCTTCACCTCCCTGAAGTCGGCGACGAGGCGCTCGCCGAACATGGCCTCGTGGAATTCGGAGCGCACCAGCCCGTCGCCGTGCTCGCCGGAATGCGAGCCCTTGTACTCGCGCACCAGGGCGAAGGCCTCTTCGGCGATGGCGCGCATCGCCTTGACGTCCTTCTCCAGCTTCAGGTTCAGAACGGGGCGCACATGCAGGCAGCCTTCGGAGGCGTGCGCGTACATCGTGCCGCTGGTGCCGTGCTTGGCGAAGACTTCGTTCAGCCGCGCGGTGTAGTCGGCGAGGTGCGGCAGCGGCACCGCGCAGTCTTCGACGAAGGAGACCGGCTTGCCCTCCTGCTTCATCGACATCATCACGTTGAGGCCGGCCGCGCGGAAATCGGCGATGCCGCTCTGCAGCGCGGGCTCGGTGATCTCGACCACGCCGCCCCATTTGCGCGTGTCGTTGTTCCAGCCAAAGCCGAGATCCGCCATCAGCTCACCGAGCTGCTTGAGGCGCACGAGGTTGTCGGCTTGGTCCTCTTCGGCGAATTCGACCACCAGCACGGCATCCGGATCGCCTTTGATCGCCGCGGAGATGACGGGTGCGAACATCGCAATGTCGCGGCCGAGCGCGATCATGGTGCGGTCGACCAGCTCGACCGCAATCGGCTTGAGCTTGACGAGGTGCTGGGCCGCATCCATCGCCTCGTAGAAGCTGCCGAAATGGCAGACGCCGAGCGCCTTGTTGCGGATCACGGGCCAAAGCTTCAGCTCGACCTTGGTGGTGAAGGCGAGGGTGCCTTCGGAGCCGACCAACAGATGCGCCATGTTGTTCGGTGCATTGCGCGGCACCAGCGCATCAAGATTATAGCCGCCGACGCGCCGCTGCACCTTTGGGAAGCGCGCGGCGATCTCGTCGGCCTCGCGGGTGCCAAGGTCGAGCATGTCGCGGAACAGGGCGCGGGTGCTGTCGCCGGCCTCGAGGTCGGAGAGATCGCGCGCGACCTCACCGAAACGGCTCAGCGTGCCGTCGGCGAGCGATGCCTCCATCGACAGCGTGTTGTCCCGCATGGTGCCGTAGCGCAGCGAGCGGCCGCCACAGGAATTGTTGCCGGCCATGCCGCCGATGGTGGCGCGGGAGGCCGTGGAGACGTCGACCGGAAACCACAGGCCGTGCTTTTTGAGCTGGCGGTTGAGGTCGTCGAGCACGATGCCAGGCTCGACCACGCAGGTGCGGGCTTCGACATCGAGCGACAGGATCCGGTTGAGGTGCTTGGAGAGATCGACCACGAGGCCGTCATTGACGGTCTGGCCGCATTGCGAGGTGCCGCCGCCGCGCGGGGTGACCTTCAGCCCCTCGTCGCGCGCAATCGCCAGCGCCCGCAAGGCCTCGTCCATGGTCTTGGGGACCACCACGCCAGCCGGCATGATCTGGTAGAACGAGGCGTCGGTGGCGTAGCGGCCGCGGCTGAAGCCGTCGAACAGCACGTCGCCGGTCAATTCCGACCGCAGGCGCCGTTCGAGCGAGGAGGCGTTCGTCATCCCTGATCCCGGACTGACCCGGCGAGGCTCAGCCTTGCTGGGATATTCATTGTGGTTCCTGACCGACTATATTGTGAATGCAAAATGAGCAAGCCTGGCGCCTTTAAGGCGATGCCGGCGCGCCCTCTTGGGGCTCGGTCAGGTGCTCGATCGCTGCCGCCCGTTTGTTGCGCAGATGCTGGAACAGGATGTCGCTGAGCTCGCTCCCGGCGCGGCGGCGCAGCGCATCGAGGATGGCCTCGTGCTCGCGCATGGCTTCCGCCCAGCGCTGCCGCTTGCGGGCGAAATTGGCGGAGTAGCGGACGCGTCGGATCCGGCCGGCGAAATTGGCGTAGGCAATCTTCAGCGTATCGTTGCGCGCGGCATCGACGATGCTCTCGTGGATGCGCTGGTTGGCCTGGAAATAGCCGTGCATGTCGCGATGCAGGTAATGGCCGTACATCTCGTAGTGCAGCTGCTCGATCGCCGTGATTTCCGCATCCGTTATGGCTTCGCAGGCGAGGCGCCCCGCCAGGCTTTCCAGGCCTGCCATGACGTCGAACAGTTCTTCGAGGTCGCGCTGGCTGAGCTGGCGCACCCGTGCGCCGCGGTTGGGCAATAGCTCGATCAGGCCCTCGGCGGCGAGCACCTTGAGCGCCTCGCGTAGCGGCGTGCGGGAGATGCCGAGCATCTCGCAGAGTTGCCGCTCGGGAACGCGCGCGGCTTCGGGAATGTTGCCTTCGACCACGTAGTCGCGCAGCCGCAGCAGGATCTCGCCATGCAGCGAGGCCTCGTGACGGTTTTCCTGGCGCTCGCCATTGCCGGGGGACGGGGTGATCGGAACCCCGGTGTCGGGAATCGTGGATTTCATTTGCAGCACAGTAGTTTGCCCGGTTGATCGCGTCGACGCTCGCAATCGAATACCAGATTTCGATTGAAGGGACAAAAAATGAATGCAAAATAGCCGGCAGAGCCGGCCATAACCCGCCGAAAGGGAGCTTTGCATGCCTCAGGGACGCCATTTCCTGCAGATTCCGGGCCCGAGCCCGGTCCCCGAGCGCGTCCTGCGCGCGATGGACATGCCTGTCATCGACCACCGCAGCGCCGAATTCGGCGAGCTCGGCCGCACCGTGCTCGAAGGCAGCCAGCAGATCTTCCAGACCAGGGGGCCGGTCGTAATCTTCCCCTCGTCGGGGACCGGCGCCTGGGAAGCCGCGATCGTCAACACGCTGTCGCCGGGCGACAAGGTGCTGATGGTCGAAACCGGCCACTTCGCCACGATGTGGCGGCAGATGGCGGGGCGCTTCGGCATCGAGGTCGATTTCGTCCCGGGCGACTGGCGCCGCGGCGCCGATCCCACGGTGATTGAGGCCAGGCTCTCCGAAGACGCCGCGCGCACCATCAAGGCGGTGATGGTCGTGCACAACGAGACCTCGACCGGCGCGACCAGCCGCATCGCCGAGATCCGCGCCGCGATCGACCGCGCCTCGCATCCGGCACTCTTGATGGTCGACACCATCTCCTCGCTCGGCTCGGTCGACTATCGTCACGACGCGTGGAAGGTCGATGTCAGCGTCAGCTGCTCGCAGAAGGGTTTCATGCTGCCGCCCGGTCTCGGCTTCAACGCGATTTCGGACAAGGCCTTGGCTGCGTCCAGAACCAACAAGATGCCGCGCTCCTATTTCGACTGGGAGGAGATGCTCAAGCCCAACGCCAAGGGTTTCTTCCCCTATACGCCCGCGACCAATCTGCTCTACGGCCTGCGCGAGGCGATCGCGATGCTGCTCGAGGAGGGGCTCGACAATGTTTTTGCGCGGCATCAGCGCTTGGCGGCAGCGACGCGGGCCGCGGTCAACCATTGGGGTCTCGAAGTGCTGTGCCAGGAGCCTTCGGAGTTCTCGCCGGTGCTCACGGCCGTGCTGATGCCTCCGGGGCATGATGCCGATCAGTTCCGGAAAGTCGTGCTCGACAATTACAACATGTCGCTCGGCTCGGGCCTGTCGAAGGTCGCCGGAAAGGTCTTCCGCATCGGCCATCTCGGCGAATGCAACGCGCTGACGCTGCTCGGCGCGCTCACCGGCATCGAGATGGGCCTGTCGGTGGCCGGCGTGCCGCACCGCGCCGGCGGCGTGGACGTCGCGATGAAGCTGCTGGAGCAGCGCCCTCAGGGCAATGCCGCGCCGCATCTGAAGATCGTCGGCACGTAAAGGTCGGCCCGCGAAGACGGTCGCGACGGAGCGGCCGAGGGCAGGCCGGCCCGCTATGCCCGAGGGGCCCTTTGGAGGAGAGGACAAGCCGGTCAAATGGTGCTATTCGGCGCCCACCAAACCAAGGCAAGACCGGGAAGGACGCCGATGACCGTGCATACTGGAAGGCATTTCCTACAGATTCCAGGACCGACCAACGTGCCCGATCGGGTGCTGCGGGCGATGGATATGCCGACTTTGGACCATCGCGGTCCGGAGTTCGCCGAGCTCGGTTTTGCCGTGCTTGCCGCAATGCAGCGCGTATTCCGCACCAAGCAGCCCGTGATCATCTTCCCCTCGTCCGGTACCGGCGCCTGGGAAGCGGCGATGGTCAACGTGTTCGCGCCCGGCGACAAGGTCTTGATGTGCGAGACCGGCCAGTTCGCCGTGCTGTGGCGCGGCATCGCCGACAAGTTCAAGCTCGATGTCGACTTCATCCCGAGCGACTGGCGCCATGGTGCCGATCTTGCGGAGATCGAGAAGCGTCTTGCCGCCGACAAGCAGCACGCCATCAAGGCGGTCTGCGTCGTGCACAACGAGACCTCGACCGGCTGCGTGACGCCGCCGCTGGAGGTGCGCAAGATCCTCGACCGCACCAAGCATCCGGCGCTGCTGATGGTCGACACCATCTCCGGCCTCGGCTCGATGGAATATGAGCACGACGCCTGGGGCATCGACGTCTCGGTCGCGGGCTCGCAGAAGGGCCTGATGCTGCCGCCGGGCCTCGGCTTCAACGCGGTCTCGGAGAAAGCGCTCGCGGCCGCCAAAGCCAACCCCGGCATGCGCTCCTACTGGGACTGGCAGGAGGTGATCAGCTTCAACAAGCTCGGCACCTTCCCCTACACGCCCGCAACGAACCTGCTCTACGGCCTGCGCGAGGCGGTGAAGATGCTGGAGGAGGAGGGGCTGGAGAACGTCTGGACCCGCCACAAGCGCCACAGCGCCGCGACGCGGGCTGCGGTCAAGGTCTGGGGCCTGGAGACGCAATGTGCCGATCCGGCCGCGCATTCTCCGGCGCTGACCGGCGTGCGCGTGCCCGAGGGCTTTGATGCCGACGCCTTCCGCAAGGTGGTGCTGGAGAACTTCGACATGTCGCTCGGCACCGGCCTGAACAAGGTCAAGGGCAAGGTGTTCCGCATCGGCCATATCGGCCATTTCAACGATCTGATGCTGATGGGCACGCTCGCCGGCGTCGAGATGGGCCTCGACCTCGCAAAGATCCCGCACCGGAGCGGCGGCGTATTGGCGGCCATGGACGTCCTGAAGGGACGCGACGTGGTGCCGATGACCAAGGCCCAGGTCGCCTGAGGCTCAGGTTGCCTGAGGGCGGCCTGACTGAACTGTAATGAAGAAAGTGAGCGCGCGATGAACGCACCGACGACTGCCAACGAAGACCTGCTCTACTCCGTCACGGACGGCATCGCGCGGATCACCTTCAACCGCCCGCAGGCGCGCAACGCCATGACCTTTGCCATGTATGACCGCATGGCGGAGATATGCCAGGAGATCAACGTCGACCGTTCGATCAAGGCGCTGATTCTGACCGGCGCGGGCGACAAGGCGTTCGCCTCCGGCACGGACATCTCGCAATTCCGTGCCTTCAAGACCGCGCAGGATGCGCTCGACTACGAGGCGCGCATCGATCGCGTGCTCGGCACGCTCGAGCAGTGCCGCGTGCCGGTGATCGCGGCGATCGCCGGCGCCTGCACCGGCGGCGGCGCGGGGATCGCGGCCTGCTGCGATCTTCGCATCGGCACCGAGACGACCCGGATGGGCTTTCCGATTGCGCGCACGCTCGGCAACTGCCTGTCGATGTCGAACATCAGCCGCGTCGTCGCGCTGGTCGGTCCCGCCCGCACCAAGGACATGATCTTCAAGGCGCGCCTGGTCGAGGCGCCGGAGGCGCTGGCGCTCGGCCTGCTCAACGAGGTCGTGCCTGACGTCGAGACGCTGCAGCGCCGTGCCGACGAGACTGCAAAGCTCGTCGCCAGCCACGCGCCGCTGACGCTGGAAGCGACCAAGGAAGCGGTGCGCCGCATCCGCCGCACGCTCTCGCGCGAGGAAGGCGAGGACCTGATCCTGAAAGCCTATATGAGCGAGGATTTCCGCGAGGGCATGGATGCCTTCCTCAACAAGCGGGCGCCCGTCTGGAAGGGCAAGTAGCCCTACGTCCTTCGAGAAGCCGCTGCGGCGCCTCCGTGTCCAGCCCCACCTAACGCGGCGGCAAGCCCCCGCCAAGCGCGATCTTAATAGTGCCGGTCTTTGCACGTTGCGGAGGCGTACATATACAGGTTGTCAGCGCCACCGGAGATCGAAGCGAAGGCGGCCAACGTATCCGTGAGAGTGCGTAGTTCATTGTTGGCTGAACGGCCTCCAGCTTCAAAACAGTCGCTGATCGCGCGTGCATCTTATCACCCAGGGCCCTCCTAGCGTCAACGAAGACCATCGCCTCTTAGGGGCAGTTGGCTATCTTGCCGTCTCAACAAAATATCCGTCTGCGTCAGCCGTCCTTGGTGAATCTAGGACAGACGGCAAAAGCCGCCCGGTGAGCTGCGAGTTGGACACATGACCTCTGGTGTTTCCGGCGGTAGTTCGGAGGCATTCACGAGGCATTGCGATTTAGGTTTGGGATCGAAATCCTGCGACGACTCACGGTAGTGGCTGACCGCAATGAAGACCCACGCGATATCAGTCATCTCGGCCGCGCGCGCGATGGCTAGATAGCGGCTCTTGTTAGCAACGGCAATCTTTGCGGGGTGCGCGAATTCGGCTTCGCGGGTGAGTCAGGCTTTCGACCAGCGAGCGGCGTTCGCCCGCGTCAGGGCGTTGAGGTTTACCATGTGATTTTCCCAAAGAAAAAGCCGCCCGAAGGGGGTGGCGTGGTCGGTACTATTCTATTCGAGCGTGTCGGCTATCTAATGCCGCCGGCACAGATGGCGAGCACAACCGAAATGGCCGCAATCGCGATCAGTACCCAAGGAATGTGCGGCTGATCATCTTGCAATGATGCGGCCCTTGATAGCGAAGAGGTCGGCCGCATCGTAGTTTTTAAACCGATCCGCGATCTTCAGATCCGGCGGTGACTCTCCCGCAACCGAACTTTCTTCCAGGATCGTGAACCCGGCTTCCTTGAACATCCGCACATAGTCGCTGTGCCTGAGCCGATTCACATACTGCTTACCACTATTGAACGGCCGCCACTCCTTGTCGGAGTAGCGCAGGAAGTTCAGACGAGAGACCGACTTATCCGACCGCGCATAATGATCACTATAGTCGATCGAGTGCGTCGTGATGCCCTTGGTGATAGCACGCAGTCCTTTGAGCAGAAAGGCAAGCTGATCGGCCGGAACATGCTCAAGGACTTCATTCGAGCAGGAGCAATCGACCGTCTCATCATCTGGGCTGACATAGTGCGGGGCAAGGTACTTGACCCCGAACTGCTCCAGTTCATCCCATGAACGCAACTGCAACTGACCGGCCAGGAGGCGATTGGCCGCGTGCTGGATCAGATCCAACTTGCCTAGCCGCTCAACATCGCATGCAATGACCTTCGACACACCCAAGCGCCGGAGTGCCAATGGCACTGCGAGATCGCGCCCTGCCCCAACTTCAAGAACAGAGGCCGGCATCCCGCCGATGTGCCGCGCATAGTCTTCAACGACGCGCCGGGCTATGCCGGCCAAAGAATCCAGCGTCGTCGGCCTTCTAGGCCAGTTCCTCGTAACGTGCCGCTGCAAGAAATAATGGGCGTGGGCCCCACCAGGAAGCTCAAGAGCACGAAATGCCAGGGCTTTGATCCGCCAATCCATCGCGGCAAAACCTTTACAAGCGATAATCTCTCTCTGCAAGGTCATGGGTTAAAGAACACCCCAGCCGTCCTTCGGACGCGCATCAGCCGCCCTACTGGAACCAGCACCTTGCCCGTTATTCACCAAGTTGACGCAAGCGCCCTGCTTGACAGTGTTAAAGATCGCGAAATTTCCCGGCGTGTGGTGCCTTGGAGCGTGACAAACTGAGTGCAATTGGCGCCGCCGGTCGAGTTCATCACCACATTGGAGTGGATCCTGCGGCACGCCCTTGGCGAACACGGTTGTGCCAATGCTGGCTAGCAGAAACACCAGGACACCTTGAAGGAAGCACATGCGTACATCTCCTCGAACGATTGCCGAAGATGGCTGGCCACACTCGGAGTTAAAATACCGGCTTGAAACTCCTGACCTCCGTTAACGAGTGACGTGGAACCGTAAGCCCAATCGCATGCCGCGGTACATGAGCTTCAAATCACCTGCCGAGATGCAGCATGGCTGGCGCGCCATCAGGACCAACGCAAACTGCTTTCGCTCTATGAACCGATCTGCTTTAGCAGTTTGTTGTGTTCGCAATCGAATTGAGCAGTTCTCCAGCAATGTCGCTATGGCCCGGCACTAATAAATCCCCGTCCTAGATTGATACTGCAGGGCCGGAATATGTGAGGGGAGCTTTTGATTCATTCCTCGCGCCCGACATCCATCCCGGCCCGTCTACGTCTCGCGAGTTTCTTGGTAACCCGTAGCTTCATCTATAAGGCGCATAGTGCATGAGCGTTGAAGCTGCTCGGCGATAATTCCGGCGCGGTGAGCAACGTTGCGCTGAACGGCCTTTAGGACTCCGGCTCGTTGGGCGCGCGCAAAGACATCGCAGACCTCCGGCAGGAAGTTCGCCGCATACCCGAATGCCTTAAAGCCCTGCTTGGTACGAAATTCGATCTGGTTAGCCATCATAACCAACTCTTCGCCGATAAAGGGCTTTAGGTTCTGCACTGTCAAAAAAGCAGGGAGATTGGCGCCGCTCCTGTAATACTGACGTCCCTTGGGGGGGCGAATGCGACCTAGGCCCACCATGAAGCCACTCTGAGTCACCAGGCGCTGTCCGTCATCGAGAACAGCAACCTCAATCTCGATGCCTCCAAACCGGATGACGCCTTCATGCGTCGCGCGCGGCAAGTGTCTCGCCCAACGGGCCTTGGCGGCCTTCCGCGCAATTTCGCGTCGCTCGTCACCGGATAGCGCGGCTGCTCTGGCTGTGCCGCCAGCGGCTCGGGCGGGAACTCCCCACTTCACTTTCCACCGCGTTCTCTTCCGCTCGTGGCCGTGGTTCAAACTCAGTTTTCTACTGGTACTCATATTTCAGGAATATGGTTGGAAAACGAAATTGCAAGCACAGACGAAACAGAATGCCTGTTAGGAGCCGTGCTTGCGGCGAGTAATGTTACCCTTCGAGCAGAGCCGGGTCATTCAAAACGTCCTTAACACGTGCGGGTGAAGAGCTGTGCCAGACCGCTGTGCAGAATGCCTTGAGGATCACGTCTCTGCATTGAATTTGTGGAACCGGCCGAAACGTCGCGGCGAGAGCTTGAGCCACACTGAGTGCGCGGTAGACATCCCGCTCCTGATAGAGCTTCAGACCAAGCAGGCTTCCGAACAATCCACCCCAGAAGCTGTGCTTGTGAGAGCGTACCAAGACGCCCCTGCTGCCAACAGAGACCCAACAGGCGTCTCCGCTGTCCAGGATGATCGTTGCGTCATGCCCAAATTTCTCATTGATGTAGAGGAGGCGCGGCATCACTTCAGCACTTCAAGTACATTTCGCAAACTCAGAAAGGCCGGACGGCTGAGGGCCCAAGATCTTTAGGCCCAAGAAGATCATTGATCTACCTTCGCCTCCGATAGGACCAGCTCCCTTGCAGCTCGTATAGCGCGTGACTTGTGTTATTCCAAAGTCATAACCGGGATGACGCAGGATGGCTTGAACTTGGCCGGATTCGCCAGCACAATGGGCCGAGTTCATCGCTGAATTTCCAATGTAAACAAGAAGATAGGGAAGACGCACGTGGGACATGGAATGAAGGCCGCAATCGCGCTTGCAACCGCGCTTTGTGGCGCGCCGGCTGTTGCGGGCTGGGAGCCGACGAAACCGGTGGAGATCGTGGTGGCGGCGGGCGCGGGTGGCGCCTCCGACCAGATGGCCCGGATGATGCAGGCCGCGATCCAGAAGAACAATCTGATGAAGCAGCCGATGGTGGTCTCGCTCAAGGGCGGCGCCTCCGGCGCGGAAGCGCTGATGTACATGAAGTCCAGCGAGGGCGACCCCAACAAGGTGCTGATCGCCTATTCGCTGATCTACATGCTGCCGCTGTCGGCGAAGATCCCGTTCAACTGGCGCGAGCTGACACCGGTCTCCGTGGTCGCGCTCGACCAGTTCGTGCTGTGGGACAACAGCGCAGGCCCCAGGACGTTGAAGGACTTCGTGGCGGCGGCGAAGGCTGCGAGCGCGCCGTTCAAGATGGGCGGCACCGGCTCCAAGCGCGAGGACCACGTGCTCACCGTGTTCCTGGAGCAGAAGACCGGCGCGAAATTCTCCTATCTGCCCTACAAGTCCGGCGGCGAGGCCGCGACCCAGCTGGTCGGCAACCACACCGAGGCCAACGTCAACAACCCATCCGAAAATCTCGAGGTCTGGCGCGCCGGCCAGGTGCGTCCGCTCTGCGTGTTCGACAGGGAGCGCATTGCCTATACGACCAAGGTGACCGACACCCAGTCCTGGGCCGACATCCCGACCTGCAAGGAAGAGGGCGTCGACGTGCAATATCTGATGCTGCGCGCGATGTTCCTGCCCGGCAAGGTCACGCCGGAGCAGCAGGCGTTCTACGTCGATCTGTTCCACAAGGTGACGCAGACCGCGGAGTACAAGGACTACATGGAGAAGCAGGCCTTGAAGCCGATCTTCCTCACCGGCAAGGACATGGTGCAGTTCCTTGAGGAGGACGATGCGCTGAACAAGTCGCTGATGACGGAAGCCGGCTTCGTCGCGAAGTAGCTCTCTTCCCTCTCGCCCTGTTCTGACGGGGAGAGGGCAGGGTGAGGGGCTCTCTCGACGAGTTGAGCTCGTGGAGAGAGCATCTCACCCGGCGCTTTGCCGTAGCCAGAGCTTCGCTTCGGCGTTCTAGAAAACGGCCGCGGATCCGGCCTCTGCCTCTCCCCCTAAGCACGGGAGAGATGCACAATCCCCAGCCTCGCATCTGAGCCCATGTCCCAAACCGATATCGAAATCGTCGTCGAGGATCCCACCGCGCCCGAAGACGATTCCCCTTCCGTCGTCTCTTCCGGCACGATCGAGATCGTCGTCTGCCTGCTGCTGCTCGCGCTCGCGGTCACGCTCGGCTACGACAATTGGCGCACCGGCGCGTCCTGGGATGCGACCGGGCCGGAGCCCGGCTATTTCCCGTTCTATCTCTCCGTCATTCTCGCCGGCGGCAGCCTATACGGTCTGATCGCCGCGCTGCTGGCGCGGCGTGCCTCGTCCGGAACCTTCGTCACACGTGCGCAAGGTCGCCGCGTGCTGGCGGTGTTCATGCCGACGCTGCTGTTCTGCCTGGCGACGCAGTTCCTCGGCCTCTATGTCGCGAGCTTTCTCCTGATCGCGGGCTTCATGCGGCTGGTTGGCCGGATCGCGTTGTGGAAGTCGCTGCTCACCGCGTTCGCGTTCACGGCGATCGTGTTCGTCACCTTCGATGTCGCCTTCGACGTCATCATGCCGAAGGGGCCGCTCGAAGCGGCCCTCGGCCGCTAGGCGGAGCCGCGCGCGATGGAAGCTCTCGGTCTCCTGCTCCACGGCTTTGCCGTCCTGCTGACGTGGAAGACGCTTGTGCTGATGATGGTCGGGCTGGTGCTCGGCATCTTCGTCGGCGTGCTGCCCGGGCTCGGCGGCCCCAACGGCGTTGCGATCCTGTTGCCGCTGACCTTCACGATGGACCCGACCTCGGCCATCGTGATGCTGTCCTGCATCTATTGGGGCGCGTTGTTCGGCGGTGCCATCACCTCGATCCTGTTCAACATCCCGGGCGAAGCCTGGTCGGTCGCGACCACTTTCGACGGCTATCCGATGGCGCAGCAGGGCAGGGCGGCGGAGGCGCTGACTGCGGCGTTCACCTCTTCCTTCATCGGCTCGCTGGTCGCCGTGCTCCTGATCACCTTCCTCGCGCCGATGATCTCGTCCTTTGCGCTGAAATTCGGCCCGCCCGAGTTCTTTGCGGTGTATCTCCTCACCTTCTGCTCCTTCGTCGGCCTCGGGCGCGAAGCCAAGCACAAGACCGTCATCTCGATGTCGCTGGGCCTGCTGCTGGCCGGCATCGGCATGGATACGGTGTCCGGCAGTCTGCGCATGACCTTCGGCTCGCCGGAGCTCTTGCGCGGCATCAACTTCCTGGTCGCCGTCATCGGCCTGTTCGGCATCAGCGAGATCCTGCTGACGATGGAGGAGCGCCTTGCGCTGCGCGGGCATGCGGCTAGCATCTCGCTGCGCGTCGTGCTCGGCGTCTGGAAGGATCTGCCGAAATACTGGGTGACGCTGCTGCGCTCCTCTTTCATCGGTTGCTGGCTCGGCATCACCCCGGGCGGTGCGATCGCGGCCTCCTTCATGGGCTACAATCTGGCAAAACGTTTCGCCAAGGAGCCCGAGAGTTTTGGCAAGGGCCGCATCGAGGGCGTGTTCGCGCCGGAGACGGCGGCGCATGCCTCCGGCACCTCGGCGCTGCTGCCGATGCTGGCGCTCGGCATTCCCGGCTCGGGCACGGCCGCGATCCTGCTCGGCGGGTTGATGGTGTGGGGTCTCAATCCGGGGCCGCTGCTGTTCGTCGAGCACAAGGATTTCGTCTGGGGCCTGATCGCCTCGATGTATCTCGGCAACGTCGTCGGCCTCGTGCTGGTGCTGACGACGGTGCCGATCTTCGCCTCGATCCTGCGCGTGCCGTTCGCGGCGGTGGCGCCGATGATCGTGGTATCCTGCGCGATCGGCGCCTATGCCATCCAGAACGCGATGTTCGACATCTGGCTGATGCTGGGTTTCGGCGTGGTGGGCTACGTCTTCAAGAAGATCGGCATTCCGTTGGCCCCGTTCACCCTGGCGCTCGTGCTCGGCAACCGCGCTGAGGATGCCTTCCGCCTGTCGATGATCGGCTCGGGCGGCACCCTGAAGGTGTTCTGGTCGAACGGCCTGGTCGGCTCGATCACAACCCTGGCGATTGTGCTGCTATTCTGGCCGGTGATCGACCACCTCCTCGCCCGTGTCGGGTTGACGCATGGGACCAGGGCGACATCGGCCTAGGGCGCTGGGCTAATCTTTTTTGAAATCAATGGTTTATATGTAAGGTAGCTTTTCGGTCGGGATACCACCGCGTGTCCGATTGTTTCCGAATGTTGCCGCGGCGGCACAGCCCTTGGGCGAGGAGGCGGGTATATTTCGATCACAAGATCGTGCAAGGGGGAATTCTCTATGAAGCGGGTAGTGATTGGAATGGCGGCCGCGATGTCGCTGTTTGCGACCGGTGCGCTGGCCGCCGATCTCGCGGCAAAGCCGTATGTCAAGGCGCCTATCGTCGATCCGGTCTGGAGCTGGACCGGCTTCTATGTCGGCGCCAACGGCGGCTACAGCTGGGGCCGTTCGCGCACTGACGTCACCTATACCAACACGGCGACCGGTGCGGTGATCGCGCCGCCGGCCGGATCCGTCACCAGCGCCTCGTTCGACATGAACGGCGCCGTCGCCGGTGGCCAGGCCGGCTACAACTGGCAGAGCACGAATTGGGTGTTCGGCATCGAGGGCGACCTGAATTGGTCGGACGAGAAGGGACGGGCCGGCTTCAGCTGCGCCCCCACCAGCCTTGCAGGCGGCGCCTGTCTTCCCGGCTTGACCTTTCTGCCCCCCGGCGCTGCTGCCGGCACCACTCTGACGCTCGACCAGCATCTGCAATGGTTTGGCACGGTGCGCGGCCGCGTCGGCATTCTGGCGACGCCGAAAGTGCTGTTCTATGGCACCGGCGGCGTGGCCTTCGGCGAGATCAAGACCACGGGCACCATCGTCGGCTTCACCCCGGCTGGTGTCACGGTCGCCTCGACCAGCTCTTCGTCGGACACGCGGGTCGGCTGGACCGTGGGTGCGGGTGTGGAAGGCAAGATCACTCAGAACTGGAGCGCCAAGCTCGAATATCTCTATGTGGATCTCGGCCGGTTCTCGTCAGGTCCGTTCTCGCTGGCGCCGTTGCCCACGATTGCGGCCAGTGCTTCCTCTCGCTTCACCGACCACATCCTGCGCGCCGGCATCAACTATCAATTTGGTGGCCCGGTCGTCGCGAAGTACTGAGCGAGCTGGATCACAAAAGAGGCGTCTAATAATAAACAAAGCCCGGCCTCGTGCCGGGCTTTGTCGTTGCAGGCGGGGCGCGCGAAGTCACACCACCTTGGCGTCGCGGAGCCTTGCGATCTCGTCGGTCTCGAAGCCGAACTCCTTCAGCACTTCGTCGGTCTGCTCGCCGAATTCCGGCGGCCGCACCACCATCCTGCTCGGCGTGCGCGACAGCGTCACGGGCTGGCCGACCAGGCGGATATCCCGGCCTTCATCGTTCGGCACGTCCTGCGCAATGCCGAGATGCCTGACCTGCGCGTCCTCGAACATCTGGTCGATGGCGTAGATCGGCCCGCAGGGCACGCCGGCCTCGTTGAGCTCCCGGACCCAGGTCTCGGTCGACTTCGTCACGGTGCGCTTCTCGATCTCGGCGTTGAGCGCATCGCGATTCCTGGAGCGGGCGGGAGCCGTCGCATAGTCGGGATGAGTGTAGAGCTCCGGCGCGCCGATCGCCTGCGCACAGCGCTCCCAGATCCGCCCGCCCGTGGTGGCAATGTTGATGTAGCCGTCGGAGGTCTTGAACACGCCGGTCGGAATGCTGGTCGGATGGTTGTTGCCGGCCTGTTTGGCGACCTCCTTCTCCATCAGCCAGCGCGCGGCCTGGAAGTCGAGCATGAAGATCTGGGCCTGCAGCAGCGAGGTCTGCACCCACTGGCCCTTGCCCGAGACCTCGCGCTCGAGCAGGGCGGTGAGGATGCCCATCGCGCAAAACAGACCGGCACTGAGGTCGGCGACGGGAATGCCGACCCGCATCGGGCCTTCGCCCGGCGCGCCGGTGATCGACATCAGCCCGCCCATGCCTTGCGCGATCTGATCGAAGCCCGGCCGCTTGTGGTAGGGGCCGTCCTGGCCGAAGCCGGAGATGCTGCCATAGACGATGCGCGGGTTGATCGCGGCGAGGCTGTCGTAGTCGATGCCGAGCTTCTTCTTCACGTCGGGGCGGAAATTCTCGACCACGACGTCGGCCTTGGCGGCGAGGCGCTTGAACACGGCCAGCCCACGCTCGTCCTTCAGGTTCAGCGTCATCGCCCGCTTGTTGCGGTGCAAATTCTGAAAGTCGGAACCGCGCCGCGGCCCGCCCGGCTGCTCGCCGCCGGCATCCTCGGTCAGCGCGTCGATCTTGACGACGTTGGCGCCCCAGTCGGCGAGCTGCCGCACGCAGGTCGGCCCGGAGCGAACACGGGTCAGATCGAGCACGGTGAAGCGCGACAGGGCTTCCGAGGCATGCGGGAAGGGCATCGTGAAAGGCTCCGGGACAGATTGGGCGCCTACCATAGTGCCCAGAGATCACGCGACAAGCCGGGCCGGCGCCGATGCCGCCTGCTGAAATGCCTTGCCTGAGGCGCTGTCTGCGAGATCAGCGCGACAGGCGCTTCAATTCGGCCCGCACCTGCGCGGCAAGGGGATCATCGCCATGGCGCGCAATGAAGAGTTCAAGGGCCTCCCGCGTTCCCTTCCGGCGGGCAGCTTCATATTCCTCTGCCACCGCAGCGGCAGGATCCCGCGCCATCGGCATGGAGGGCGCGCGCCCTGCCTTGCTGCTTTCGTCTGCCTTGGCCTTCTCCACCATCACGGGCAGTCCTCCGAGAGGTTGATGGGACAGTCCAGCAAGCGCAATCAAGGCGCCAAACAGGCTGGCCGGGAGTGTGCGTCGTTTCATGAAACCCTGCAAATCACGGGTGTTTCCGGGAACGAAACTCTATGCTGCCGTTCCGTATGACTACGGGATTTAATGGCTAACACGGCCTTATGGGAGCAGCGCAAACGCCGCTGCCCCATTTAAACCAAACGTTTAACTCTCTAGCTAGAATCATGTGCCCCCGCGGCGAATCACACGACGCGTTGCTTGGAGAGTCCATTGGCCACCGCCGTTTATGTCAGTGCCACCAACAACGCCGAGATTGACGGCCTGCTGTCCGGCGTCAAATGGTCGGGCACGATCACCTACAGCTTTCCTGACGCGCCGAGCGACTATTCGAATCCTTATTCCGGCGGCAGCGGCGAGCCAACCACCTCGGGCTTTGCCTCGGTGCCCACGCAGATCCAGGCGGCGATCAACTACGCCGTCGGATTGATCCTGAGCTACACCAACGCCAACATCCAATATGCGGGCACGAACGGCGCCGACCTCATGATCGCGCAGTCGTCGGCCGCCAATCCGACCGCCTACGCCTACTATCCCGGCAATTATGCACCCGGCGGCGACATCTGGTTCGGGACTCAATACAATTTCTCGCTGGCCAAGCTCGGCAATTACTACTTCACCACTGCGCTGCACGAGCTCGGACACGCGATCGGCCTCAAGCACAGCCAGGAGGCCGGCGGCCCCGGCAACGTTGCGGTGCCGAGCGCGCATGACAGCAGCGAATACACCGTCATGAGCTATCGCAGCTATGTCGGCGCTTCGACCACGGGCGGCTATACCAACGAAGCCTACGGATATTCGCAGACCTACATGGCCAACGATATCCTCGCGCTCCAGACGATGTACGGCGCGGACTACACGACCCAGAGCAGCAGCACCGTCTACACCTGGAATCCGACCACGGGGCAGCAGTTCATCAATGGCGTCGGCCAGCTCGCACCGGGCGGAGGCGTCGGCGGCTCGGCCAATCGCATCTACGAGACCGTCTGGGACGGCGGCGGCATCGATACCTACGACCTGTCGAACTACACGACGAACCTGAGCATCAACCTCAATCCCGGTGCCTCGTCGGTGTTCTCCTCCGTGCAGCTGGCCTATCTCGGCGACGGCCACTACGCATCGGGCAACGTCTACAACGCCTATCTTTATAGCGGCGACGCGCGCTCCTACATCGACAACGCCACCGGCGGGTCCGGCAGCGACACGATCATCGGCAATGCCATCGCCAACACGCTGAGCGGCGGCGGCGCGAACGACACGATCACCGGCGGTGCGGGCAACGACACCGTCGCCGGCGGCTCAGGCACGGATACCGCAAGATATTCGGGCAGCAAGGCGAGCTACATCATCTCGTACAACGCGAGCGGGCAGACCTTCACCATTGCCGATCAGCGGTCCGGCTCGCCTGACGGTACCGACACCGTGACCGGTGTCGAATATTTTCAGTTCTCGGATGGCACGATCGCAAGCGTCAGCGTGATCAACGTTGCGATCGAGACGGTCGGGTCGACTAGTCTGGTACGGACGGGAGACAACTTCTATCTCGAGGCGATCAGCACCGGCAGCGGGCCTGTCCTGAAGATCTCGGGATCGCCGGTGAGTGCCGCTGTGTATGGGACCTGGGCGCCCATCGCAGCCGAGCAGACCGGCGGCGGATACAATGTGGCCTGGAAGGACTCGACGACAGGCCATTACACGGTCTGGAGCACGGACAGCAA
>NZ_JADYVQ010000023.1:0-88659 GCF_020193895.1 Bradyrhizobium sp. NBAIM14
TGACGATGCTCAGAACGAAGGTGTAGCCCGCGAACAGCGCGATCTGGAGTATCGATGGCCCCCAGGCGCCCAGATACATGTCACCCACCGACTTTCCGAGTTGGTCCGCGAGCACGATCAAAACCAGGGAGGGAGGCACCAGTTGGGTTATGGTGCCGGACGCTGCGAGCACGCCGGTGATGTAGCGCACGTTGTAGCCGTAGCGGATCATGACCGGCATCGAGATCAACGCCATCGCGATGACCTGCGCCGCCACTGTGCCTGTGATGGCCCCGAGGATGAAGCCGACGATGATCACGGAATAGCCGAGACCGCCGCGAACGGGGCCAAACAGCTGCCCCATCGAATCCAGCATGTCCTCTGCGAGGCCACATCGTTCGAGGATCGCGCCCATGAAGGTGAAGAATGGGATCGCCAGCAGCAGCTCGTTGCCCAGAACGCTGCCGTAGATTCGCTCCGGGATGGCCTGGAGGAAGCTGAACCCGAAAAATCCCAGGTGGATTGCCAGGAATCCGAACGAAAGGCCGAGGGCGGCCAGCGTAAATGCGACCGGAAAGCCGATCAGCATCGCCAGGACTAGGCCGCCGAACATCAGCGGCGGCATCATCTCGATCGTGATCATTGGGTCGGCCGTTCGTATTTCGCATCGATGGTGGCTTCACCGCGCAAGGCGGCCGCGCGCTTGATGACCTCCGAGATACCCTGCAAAGCCACCATGAAGAATCCGGCCGGCAGGACGAACTTGATCGGCCACCGCAGAAGGCCACCTGCATTGTTGGACATTTCGCCGATGACGAACGAGTTGTAGAACATCGCCCAAGACAGGTAGCTGAGGAGCAGGCAGGCAGGCACGAGGAAGACCAATGTCCCGATCAGGTCCAGCCACAGCTGGCCGCGTTCGGAGAGCATGAGATAAAGGATCTCGACGCGGACGTGCTCGTTGCGCTTGAAGGTGTAGGACGCGCCGAACATCACGATGACGGCGAACATATACCACTGCGTCTCTAGCCAGCTGTTCGAGCTGTAGCTAAACGCATACCGGATCATCGCATTGACAGCACTCACGACACAGGCCGCGAGCACCAGAATATTGCAGACGTTGCCGACCTTTTCGTTCAGCCAGTCGATAGCCGTACTCATCGCCAACAATGGGCGCATCGATGCCTTGTCCCGCTCACTGAGTACTATCCCCCAGGCGAACAGAAACATGGCGCGGCATCAGCTGCCTGCCACGTCTGCGCGGGAGCTAGTCCATCCCTCCTGATGCTTCCGCCCGTTATTGTTGTCGGTTTTCGGCAAGACATGTTCAGGTCTCACCCGCCGCGTGAAGCAGGGCCACCTTTACCGTCGGCAAATTCCCGGTCAACAGGAAAATGGACAGTTTGCCGCAGCAATGTCTAAGTTAGCGTCACTAGGCTTAATTGGGTTGACGTTCGGGGCTTGCCGGCGAGGCGACCGGCGGAGGATAACCTCCAGCGAGATATCACTGCTCCAGAGGAGGATTTCGTGATCGGCGCATTCCTGGTCGTCTTGTCGATCGCTCTCCTCTGGGTTTTCCTGCCTCGCAACGGGCAGTCACATCGGTGGATGGAGCTGCCATTCTTTGAGACTGGAGTCCCCCTGGTGATCATCATGGCCTTCTCAACTGGTCTGACGATGGTGATCGACCGCATCTTCTGACCGGTGTCGGCTATCGAGGCGCGCCTAACCCTCGACGTCGTACTGCCTGCAGAGGTGATCCCCAATCTGGACCAGCATGGCAACGCATTCAGGATAGCCCGGCCGATCAGAGGTCGCCTGATCAGCGCTGGCCCGAAACTCCCAGGATTTCCCGTCGCGGAGGATGGAAATCGTCATTCCATCGGACAGTCGGCGTGAACCTTCAATTCAGCCTTCGCCATGGCGATGAGTTCGCTTTCAGATTTTACGGGCTTGCTCATTTCGTTGGCCCTTGCTTACCTAGCGAACAACGCCGGCCGCATCATCGCCGTCGGGCATCACCCAGTCGAGGGCTAGTAAGCAAGCTTCGAGCAGAACAAAAGCAATGAGGCCGCCAACCAAACCGAAAAACACGAGGGAAAAAGTCCCCAGTAGAAGTGCACAGAAGATATCTGCAAGTACCTTCGAAGTGCGATCGGACTGGGTCTGGCTGGCTGTGAAGTACGGCATCTCATCCTCCGGAATTGACGCCAATTTATCCACATCAGTCCCCGGCCGTCTATTCCAAACGGCGGCTTAGCGGGTCCAACTAAGCCATCAATCGACAAAGGCCGCTCTCGGCAGCTCCACACTCCAACTCTCGGAAGCGCACCACGTGCCTATTTAGGCAAGTACCCACGGGCCACAAGCCGACGTTCTTGCCTGGGCTTCACGCAGCCATCTCAGGGGAATGCGCGGGCAAGCTCCGTTACACATGCCGCCGTGTTCGCAGAGGCTCCTTGAGCTCGCAAATTGCGGTGTGCTTTCCTGACTGCGCGCACAGGTCGCGGTGCCCATAGGTATCAAATTGTGTCAAAAGGCAAAAATGCCGCATGACACGCCTCTCATCGCCACCATCGTCACTGGACTTGGACTAGCCTTCGTACTTGGAACCATTGCCCAGCGATTCCGCGTGCCGCCGTTGGTCGGCTATCTCCTCGCGGGTGTCGCGGTCGGCCCCTTCACGCCGGGTTATGTCGCCGACCAAGCGCTTGCCACCGAGCTTTCCGAACTCGGCATCATCTTGCTCATGTTCGGCGTCGGGCTGCATTTTTCGCTACAGGATCTGATGAGTGTCCGCAACATCGCCGTGCCAGGTGCGGTCGTGCAGATCGCGGCCGCGACGGTGATGGGGCTTGGTCTTGCCGTTCTGATGGGCTGGAGCATTGGCGCCGGTCTCGTGTTTGGATTGGCCTTATCGGTGGCCAGCACCGTGGTCCTTCTTCGGGCTATTCAAGAGCGGCGATTGATGGAAACGGACCGAGGCCGCATCGCCGTTGGATGGCTCATCGTTGAGGACCTCGCAATGGTACTCGTGCTGGTGCTGTTTCCGGCGATCGCGAGCCTGCAAGGTGATTCGGATGGCAAACCTGCTTTCGATCCGCTCGCTGCGCAGCTGCGCCTCGGTTTGACCGGCGTCATGATGCTGACGGTGGTCAAGATCGTTGTGTTCATCGGACTAATGCTGGTGGTCGGACGCCGGCTCATCCCGGCGGTTCTGCACTACATTGCGCATACGGGCTCGCGCGAACTGTTCCGCCTGGGTGTGCTTGCGATTGCGTTGGGCGTCGCGTTCGGAGCTTCGAAGCTCTTCGGCGTCTCGCTTGCACTGGGCGCCTTCTTCGCTGGCATGATGCTACGGGAATCTCCGCTCAGCGCACGCGCCGCGCAGGACTCGCTCCCCCTGCGCGACGCCTTTGCGGTGCTGTTCTTTGTCTCCGTGGGCATGATGTTTGACCCTCTTAGCGTCATCCGCGAGCCCTGGCCGTTGCTCGCGACGCTTGCGATCATTATGCTCGGCAAGTCAGCCGCGGCATTCCTGATCGTGATCCTGTTCCGGCATCCAGTCCCGACCGCGTTGACGATTTCGGCGAGCCTGTCGCAAATCGGCGAGTTCTCCTTCATCCTTGCCGAGCTCGGTGTCGCCTCGCAGGTTCTGCCGAAGGAGGGCCGTGACCTGATCATGGCGGGCGCGATCCTTTCGATCATGCTCAATCCGCTGATGTTCGCGGCCGTGAGCTGGTTCGCGCCGCGTTTCGAGCCGCGCACGGACAAGCCGAAGGCCACGGCCGCCGTGCCCCAGCCTGTCCGCATGACGGACCTAACCGACCACACGATCGTAATCGGCTACGGCCGCGTCGGTGCGCTGGTTGGCGATGCTCTAATGCAGCGGAAAAGGCCTTTTCTCGTTGCCGAAGTCGGAGAGCGCGTCCTCGAGAAGTTGAAGCAGAGCGGCATCGAAACCGTCATGGGCAACGCCGCGAAACCCGAAATTCTCAGTGCGACCAACCTTTCCCGGGCGAAGCATCTGGTGATCGCGATCCCCGAAGCGTTCGAGGCGGGACAGATCGTGCAGCAGGCGCGTGCGGCCAATCCGGACATCCAGATCATCGCGCGGGCACATGCGGATGAGGAGGTCGCTCACTTAAAGGGACTGGGCGCGGATGTCGTGATCATGGGTGAGCGCGAAATCGCCCGCGGTATGATCCAGGAGCTGGAGAAGAGATATCCAGATGCTGGACAAGCTCCCCGTAACGTGGTGGCCGACTAGCACTGGCAGGTAGATTAAGCCATGTCAGCAATGGGTCAGAAGCATCGATTTGACGTTTGGCTGCAAACTTCCGGTCAGCCCTTGTGAGCCGACATGCGGGGGGACCGCGTCGACGGAAGCGTTGGGCCAATCGCTGGCATTGTAGTCGGCGCAATGCCTGGGCTTGCGATTCCGGAAGAAGCCTTCATCTCGGTAAAGCTCTGAGCGAGAGACCTGAGGCGCGCGGCGACCTACAGCTCTCCGGGCGCAACTTCCGCTCCGGTTCATAGGCCGGCCCCCGCGGCTCCGCTTTGGAACGGCCCTTGGGCCATTCCGAATCGATGCGAAGAAGGGGATCAGGCCTTGGCCTTGACCGGGAGCCGAAAGGGCGCCCCCAACCGGTTGAACGCGTTCATGGCCGCGATCGTGATCGTGAGGTCCACGAGATCCTTTGGCGCGAAAGCCGCGCTTGCGGCCGCATAGGCCTCGTCGGAGGCGTGCGTCTCGCTGACGAGCGTAACTTCCTCCGCCCATGCGAGGGCAGCCCGGTACTTGTCGGGAAACAGGTGGGGCACCTCGGCCCAGACTGGAACGAGGGCGACTTTTTCAAATGACATCGTGGCCAAGAGGTCCCGGGTGTGCAGGTCAATGCAGTGCGCACAGCCGTTGATCTGCGAAACCCGCAGGAAGACGAGGTGGATCAGTTCGTGGGGCAGGTCGGTATCCGTGGTGATGTAGTGATGGATGCTGAAGAGCGCCTTTGCACCGTGGGGTGCCACTTCGTTCCAGACCAGCCGCTTGTTCTCGCTCATGACGTGCCTCGTTGTTCGGAACGCCGGAGATTCGACGCTCGGAGCCATGACGGGCCAAGCGGTCAGGGTGTGACATGGCACTCGGCGGTTCCATTCAAAGCGGCCGATGTCACATCCACGCAGGTCCGATCGTCTTATTCTCGGGTTCGGGATGCGCGAGCGACGGTGACAGCGGATATGATCTGCGAGGAAACTGGGCGGATGGAGGCGATGGACGATCAGCGGACCACCGAGTTCGAAGCGGAGCGCAGGCGCCTGACACGCTTGGCCTATCGGATGATGGGCTCGCTCACCGAGGCGGAGGACGTCGTTCAGGACGCATGGCTACGGTGGGTCGGGGTGGAGGGTGGCGTCGATTCGCCTCCCGGCTATCTGACCCGCATTGTCACACGCCTGTGCCTCGACCGACGCCGCTCCGCGCGGGCGCGCCGGGAAACCTACGTCGGCCCCTGGCTGCCAGATCCTCTCGTGGGTTCCGTGGACCCGAACGAGACGGTCGCCGACGACGTCACGGTCACGTTGATGCTGGCCCTTGAGCGCCTGTCGCCTCTTGAGCGGGCCGCTTTCCTTCTCCACGACGTCTTTGACGTGCCGCTGACCGAAGTGGCCATCACCATCGGCCGCGAGCCGGCAGCTGTTCGTCAGCTCGCGGCGCGCGCCCGCAAGCACGTGCAGGCCGCACGTCCCCGCTTTGACGTCGAACCCGCGGATGCGGATCGGATCACCCGAGCTTTCTTCGCCGCAGCACGCGACGGGGACGTGGCGGCGCTTTCGGCGCTGCTGGCAAGGAACGTCGAGATCCATACCGATGGCGGCGGCAAGGTCCTTGCTTTCCGCAATGTCATTCGGGGGGTCGAGCGGGCCCTGCGCCTTTTTGCGAGGCAGCGGCGCAAATACGTCGTACCGCCGAAGCTGCTTCGTGTCGTCACCATCGACGGCCTGCCAGGCTACGTTAGCCTCGATGGAAGCGGCGTACTGCAGACGACTGCGCTCGACATCCGCGAGGACGGGATCACCGCGATCTACATCGTCAAAAACCCGGACAAGCTGTCGCACTTAGCGACAGAAATGGACTTTCCAGCTCGCATCTCGCCGATACCGCCAGATTCATGAACTGCCCGAGTGACTGCGGCAACGTGGAGAATCGTTCGATGGGCTGCATATGAGGCTCGCCCACGGTCGACGTCCGCTCCGGGTCACTAGCGGCGGTCGAGGCAAGCGCAGCCCCGCGTGCGGTCCACCGCCGATAGCCGACATCACAATGGCCTCAGCCCCGTTCGGCTGAGGGCCAGAACGAGACATTGCCGGCGGTCAGCGAGTGGGCGTCCGGGGTGTTGGCTCGTTCCGGCGGTGTGACAAATCTTCCCGCACCGCTGCATCGTTCTAACTTTGCAAGATCAAATTCTCGCCAACTGCAGCGCAGCCTCAACGCCGCCTTCCAGGATCTGCTCTGCCTGGATGGTGTCGGGGACGGCCCGCGCGAACTGGAGGGTGCCCACCATGAGACCGAAGATGGCGGTCGCGCGACGGCGGCTCGCTGCAGAGTCGGCACCTGGGAGTAGTGCAGCCAGTGACGAAACGTAGCTTCGCAGCGCTTTCTCGTAGTCCTGCCGAGTGGACAGGGGCTGGCGGGCGACTTCCGGGAGCAACGCCGCCGAAGGGCACCCGTTCGCCGGGTCTTCGAGGTGAGCGCGGTTGAGGTATCTCCGGATCGCGCCCTCAAGGGCTAGGCCCGTCCGCCGATCCTCATCGAGGCGATGTTGTTGGTCGCTGAGCGCGCTCGCCAGCGCCTCGCGAACGAGTGCGTCTTTAGACTCGAAGTGCGGAGAGAATGCGCCTTTGGTCAGACCGGCCTCGCCCATGATCCCGGCGATCCCGGCGGCGGAGATACCGTCCTGGCGTATGCACTTCGAGGCTACATCGATGATGTGTCGTCGCGTCGCTGCCTTGTGTCCTTTCTCGAAACGCATCTTCTCTCCACTCCATCAATATCCGTTAAGCTGCGGCCGCTTCCAATAGGACCTGGAGGTCGCGATCAAGTTGCTGGGCAACTGCATTCACATGTTCGCTGCCAAACTGACTGAACAGGGATGCCGGCCGATCATATTCAAACGCGACACCGCCATCTTCATTCTCGCGCAGAAGGACGCGAATGGGTGCATAGAGCCCCGCCGACAATCGATGGCGGGTCATCTTGGATGCGGTGAGCGGATTTCCGATATCAAACTGGATGGATCGGCGTGTCAGCCCAGCAACAGCTAGGAGCGCGCCGTGGTCACGCTGCCCGAAAATAGTGAGCGGCGGACATGCCTCCAACTCTCGAAGCGCGCGCTCACTTTCACCGTATCGCAAGAGAGTGAATATCCCGTCATCGATGCGTGGCGCCAAGGTCGCGAGCTTGGCTCCAACGTCCTCGAAGGGCTTTGTTGAGCGGATGGTAACGTGCTCGACCGGAATGGCACGCGTTGAGTGCAGTGCATTGGACATCTGGTGATCCTCTAATCTTTAGTCGCTGTCTGCAGGACCCCTTCGCCCCGCGATGCAACCATGACACTAGGTTGAACCGGACTTGGCACCCAAGATGCCTTCGATACCGCGGGCAAGGTTTAGAAGCCGCTGATCACTTCTTAGGGGGCCATCCAGTTCGAGCCCAATCGGCAGCCCGGCGCGAGACAGGCCGACAGGAAGGCTGATAGCGGGCAGTCCCACGCTGCTTGCCGACACGGTGTGGTTCGCCAGAGCGAGGTAGCTGACGTTCTGCCCCGCGATGTGGACGGTCGCCTGTTCCCCGATCGAAGGCGCCGTGCAGGGCGTGGTCGGTTGCAGAATGGCCAACGCCCCATGAGCGACGAACGCCGTGTCGAGGCGACGCTGAATTTCCGGCCGACTCACGTTGAGCGCTACCTGATAGGCCTCTGCGGAGGTAGCACCTGCACCACCTGGCAATACGATGTGCTCCCACGCCTGCCGAAGCTGAGGCTTAAGGCTTTCGTAAATGGCCTCAAACGTCGTTGGAAGCGCGTGGCGCCGAAGAAACTCCGAAATCGCGCCCATCGTCTCATGAGCGAAGATGCCCCATGTAGCCGATTGGACGAGGGAATTGAAGTCGTGGCCAAGGTCAATTTCCACCACCTCGGCGCCGGCGTCCTGCAGTTGCCGCACCACCGCACGGAATCGGGACTCGACTTCGGGGTCAACCAGATCCAGGAACTGTCGCGGGGCGAAGGCAAGCCGGACTCCCTTCAAGCCGTAGTCGCCCTCTGGGGACTCCGCAGCCTGTTCGCCAGTCACGACGTCGTCAACCAGAATGCAGTCCTCAACGCTTCGGGCAAATACGCCCGTTGTGTCGAGTGTATGGGAGATCGGAGCAACACCGTTGCGCGGCCAACGCCCCGTGGTCGGCTTGAAGCCCACAACTCCACAGAACGATGCGGGCACCCGGATGGACCCCACGGTGTCACCGCCCAAGGACGCGGGAACGAGTCCAGCAGCCACGGATGCGGCGGAGCCGCTTGAGGAGCCCCCTGACATGTGATCCCGCGCGTGCGGATTCTTCACCTGACCATAACGCGCGTTGTGACCGGTCAAGCCGTAAGACATCTCGACAAGATTGTTCTTGCCGAAGATCAACGCGCCCGCCTCCCTAATGGCCCGGACAGCGTCGGCATCTTCGCGCGGCACAAAATGAGCCAGACTTTCGATTCCCAGACTAGTTGGTAGCCCTTTCGTCAAATAACTGTCCTTCACCCCAAGCGGCATGCCAAGGAGCGGGGCCGCCAATCCGGCCGCACGCAACTTGTCTGCGGCCCTCGCGGCCGCCAGCACCTCCGCCTCGTTGATGATGATGAAGGCGTTCAGTTCGGCAAGCGCTCGGGCGCGCTGCAAAAGGGCCGCGGTGTAGCCCTCGGAGGTGATGTCGCCGTTGCGAACCGCTGCTGCAGCGGCTGCGAGCCCAAGCGAGCTGACATCTGCGGTTTGTCGTGATGAGGCAGTGGTCGTGTCGTCCATGAAATCCTCGTCAGGAGCTGTTTGGCGGCACCCAGCCGCCGCCCAAGAGCGGTCCAGCTCAATGCCATTACGGTCATAATATAAAATTACGAGCGTAATTCAATGAAGACGGCGATTTGCTAGGGACACAAGCGCGTGAAGTGCCGATGGACGATTGCGGGCAATGATTGGTTCAGCGACTTCTGCATTGGGTCATGAACAACAAGACTCACTCTGAGCACAATAGGTCCGCTATCGGGTGCACAGCGACCAGTTGAGCTTGCGCCCCGAACCATGATTCAAGCCCTCCACGTCATCAGGGGCTCGAATCATGCGCTACGAACTCGCGGACCATGAATGGACCGCCATCAAACCGATGTTGCCGAACAAGCCGCGTGGCGTCCCTCGGGTGAACGACAGACGGGTCCTAAACGGCATTTTCTGGGTCCTGCGATCAGGAGCGCCTTGGCGTGATCTACCTACGGCGTTTGGCCCGTACACCACTTGCTACAACCGCTTCGTCAGGTGGCGGCGGGCCGGTGTCTGGGGCCGCATCATAGAAGCGCTTGCCACTGCCCATGATGCCGCTGTCCAGATGATCGATACCTCTATTGTCCGCGTGCATCAGCATGGAGCCTGCATCACAAGAAACCAACGCCAATCGATGGGAAGGTCCCGCGGCGGCTTGACGAGCAAAATACATGCCGTGGTCGATAGCAATGGTTTGCCGGTACGCCTCGCGGTGAGCCCAGGTGAGGCGCATGACGTTCGACTTGCCGGAAAACTGCTCTCTCGTCTGAAATCCGGGTCAATGCTGCTTGCCGACCGAGGCTATGACGCGGATTGGATCAGGGACCTTGCCATGAAGAAGGGCGCGTGGGCCAACATTCCACCGAAAAGCAACCGCAGCGCTCCGATCTGCTTCAGCCCCTATCTCTATCGTGCCCGCAACCAGGTCGAGCGGTTCTTCAACAGGATCAAACAATGTCGTCGGGTGGCCACGCGCTACGACAGGCTGGCCGCCAACTATCTTGCCTTCGTTCAGCTCGCGTCAATAAGGCTATGGCTGCGTCTTTATGAGTCCGCGTCCTAGTGGCGTCTCAGCTTACAACGAGGCGCGTAGATTTTCACTCTGCCGAGCGGCTTGTAGTTCGCTGCGGAGCGCTCGGCTCTCAAGTACAGCCAAGCGGAGATGGGCAATGGCTACAACAACCCACGAAGAAACGCACACGGTTCATGTCTCGCCGATTGCGACTTTGGCGCGGGCAAGAAGCGTATTTGTCATTCCTAGAGAGAAGCCTGTCTAAGCGGCGCCAGCCTTCTTCGCGCTCTCATCCGCCGCGCAGGACGCGATCGCATCCTGATTCGCGGGACCGCCGCAGCATCGGGAGGCGCCGGCAGGGCCATCGACCCCACCGCGCGTGCAGACGCCGGTCTCAGGCAGCTCGAGCTGGACGCGCCCGGCGGCCTCTCTGTCTCCCGCGATGCCGGCAGCGATAGAGCGGACCTGTTCGTAGCCGGGGATCATCAGAAAGTCGGGGGCGCGGCCGGACACCTTAATGCCCGCGAAGTAGAAGCCGCGATCATTCTGGCCCCCCTGTCAATCTTTGACCCACATCAGACACGCACGTCAGTGTGTTCCAAGGCCTGGAGTGTCGACAGCATGTTTGGGAAGTGCGCTCGTCAAGCAGACCACCGTCTGTTCAACCGCCCAAGAACAGCTCGTTACGGTGCCTTGGCATCGCGTGCCAGCCGCTGCGCCTTTAAGCGCTCGCGATTTTCCTGGAAGGACCGCTGCGCCTTTGCGTAGTCGGTCGCTGGGGTCAGCGGCTCGCGAGCTTTGAATGCTTTGTTGGCCTCGCGAATGGCCCGATCGCGGGCGAACTCTCTTTCTCTCATCATCTCTCAAACTCCAATTGAGCGGCGGCGCTTAGGCGCCATTCACGCTCGGTTATCGCTCGCCGCGGTCAGCAGATCGACTTGCCTTTCGGCGGTCGACGCGAACGCGGCTAAACTCTTCAGGCCCGTCAAGCAGGTGTCGCTTGCTCGCAGCTTTAACGTCGGCGGTCATGTTGGCACTGATCATATCGTCTATCGTCTCGCCGGCCATCTTGCGGGCGCGCCGCTCTTGCCTGTGTCCGGATGGGTCCGCTTCTTTCACCTTGAGACCACTTTCGACCAGCTCACACACCGCCTGCGACAAGGTGAGCCTCTCGGCTTGGCGCTCCGCCCACTTGACGATCGCCGCTCGCAGCAGAGGTGTCGGCCGAAAGACCATTGAGGCGGCGCGATTGCTACGGCTCTTCAATTTCGCGCTCATCTGCACCGCAGGTTTGTGGTGGGAGGTGGGATGGTCGGCGTCGCTTTACGTACCAGGGACAACAGGTGGCGCCTGCATCGGTTCCTCAACGTGGAGGGACGGACTGGCGCACTGAAGGACAGCTGAGCCTCGCACGCGCTCGCAATGCGCCAAGCCGGGTGAGCTGCTCGTTCGCCTACAACATCGGCAGCTTGATCAAGCCGTCTTCGATCTGGCCAAGCGCGAACCGCTCGCGGGCTAGTTGCTCGAACCGCTTGCGGTGCTTGTGCAGATAGTTGAAAGCCTGATTTTGCGACGCGAAGTTGGTCTGAAGGCGGCACATCTGCCGCACCGTGCCGATGGCCAGCACAAAGGTGACAGAATGTCCGTTACGCGAGTTGACTTCGGGAGCGATCCGCACATCGTTCAGCATATGCCGTCTTCCACCTTTTGACGAAGCCCTGACTTCTATCGGTGCTGATAGCGGCTGAACTCGGCAGCGCTATCCAGCATTCCCTTTGCTGCGCTTCTTCTTTGGTGGCGGCAGAGCTGTCCGCGCACTCGCTTCCTCCAACAGCCTGGCTTCCCGCAACGCGCGAAGCCGCTGCATGTTCAGACGGACTTCGACGGCCCGGCGGTTCGCATCTGCCAGAGCTTGCGCGCCTTCCTCCCGGGCCACACGCTGCCGGTTGGCGCGCGCGACGCTATCAGGGGAAGGCTCGCCCGTCCTCTTGCCAGTCATGTCTCATCCAATCGAAGCGTGCAACGCCCGCTCAACCCTGTGATCGAGCGGGCCGCACTGCCGTCTCAGTACATCCGTGAAACGGCGCTACGATATCAAGCCAGCGAGAGGTTCTCAGCGCTGACCTTGCCTCGCATCTTGTCGGTCTTGATCTCGAAAGCGACCTTCTGACCCTCTCCGAGTCCGGAAAGACCAGCGCGTTCGACAGCGCTGATGTGAACGAACACATCGTTGCCGCCGTCGTTCGGCTGAATGAAACCGAAGCCCTTTTGGCCATTGAACCACTTAACAGTACCTGTCGTCATTTTCTTCTCCAAAGCGCGCAAGCGCGTGCCGCGTGACAATCACACGGTGATCTTCAACTTCGTCGATGTCTTTGGAAAAGGAGCCCGCGGGCGCATTCAACAAGGCACAGCGGCTAATCGAACAACTCCTAATATACATCACTTTTCGGATTCTGCAAGGTGGGAAGCCATTTTGTTTTCGTCCGGCCCTTTCTGGCTTTCCGGTGTCCGTAGGTCTTCATGAAGGCCTTCTTGATTGACAGCGGTCAATTAAAGTGGGCACGTTGATGTCACCAGGCTGCATCGCTGCTGCAAGCAGATCAGCACGTCAACTCCGTGACGAATGTCGCCGCCGCTATCCTCAAAATCGCAATGAAGCTCCTGCGCATTTGGCTGCATGCAGGAAGTACCGCATTTGCAGCCACAAGGGAGGACAATCGATTGCAGGTACTTGTCAGAGACAACAATGTTGAGCAGGCCCTTCGTGTTCTCAAGAAGAAGATGCAACGCGAGGGCGTGTTCCGCGAGATGAAGCAGCGGCGCTCCTACGAAAAGCCGTCGGAGAGAAAAACCCGCGAGAAATCGGAAGCTGTTCGTCGAGCGCGCAAGCTCGCCCGCAAGCAGGCGATTAGGGAAGGACTGCTGCCCGCGCCGCCGAAAAAGAAGCCTTTCGAGCGCAAGCCGCCCTTGCCAGAGGTCAAAGCACGCGTTTCTACGACCTGAAATCGATGCCTCGCAGCACGATGCCCGGTGGCGTGCCTTCGAACTCCGTCGCGCGATATTTGCTTGCGGCACATGCTTCGATACGATCCCGCAGGCGGGTGAACTGGGCTTCGCGCTGCTCGGGTCTGACTTGCGGCCCGCCCTCGAGATGGTCCATCGCCGAGGTCGAGATCGCGCAGGGAACCTCTTTGGCTCCATCGTGCATCGAGAACCGAACAATCATCCGGTCGTATTCGTGGCCGATGAAGCGGCCGCTGGTTAGTGTCATGGCTTACTCCGTTAGGCTGATCGTGCGTCGGCATTATCGCGCGCTCAAATCACCGCCCGCGACGGCGCCGCTTCCCGTCGCGCCGGATGGCACGGGTCGCTATGCAGGCAGCGCTCGTTCGCCTCAGTCCTCCCCCGACAACCGGACGAAATCGTCGAACAGTGCTGCCACTAGCGCGCGGTGGCGCGTGTCCTCGGGGGGCAGGCTTGCAGCATAGAGGTTGAGAAGATACCGCGCTTTGGCTGCGGCCTCGGGCCACGACGCGGCCGCCACTGTCAGCAGGCGGTTCTCCAGATCGGCCTCGCGCTCGCGCAGCTCGCGGACATTGTTCTCGACCTCGGCCAGCGCTCGGCGCAAATCGGTCGCTTTCTGCGCGGCCATGCCGCGATGCTTGTCGAGATCGACAGTGTGGTCAGTCATTGGTGACACCCGCATCCCGGTTGGGCCCTGCGGACACAAGCCATTCGATGCCGCGGATGCGGAAAGAATGCCCGAACGCGATGGTTTTGCCGCGAGCGGATAGTCATGCACGCTTGCCCTTCGCAGTGAAGTTGATGCCGACCGGGACGACCATGCTCCCATGGTCCGACAATAGCCAGCACTATCCTCATCCCGCGGTAAACGACCTCGTCACGACGCGACCGTCGCCTGCGACGCATTTAGCGCTCGCTAAAGGCGCCGCGGGGGCGTAGGGTCGCTGCCATCACCGCACTTCTCAACGGCTTCGACCGGTGACTGAGGGTCACGTGTGCTCCCGCCGAAGGATTCGCAGGAGCGTTCGATGCAGCGTTTTCGCTTTTCGGAATGGATCGTGCCGCCGGTGATCGTTCCGTTGTTCCTACTGCTTCTCGTGTGCGGAGCCGCTGTCCTCAATGGTTAGGGCAACCCGGGTGCCGTATCTGGTCAGTGGGACCAACGAATACGGCAGCTCCAATCTCGGGCGTGGCAGTGCATCAGTCGCGCTGCGGCTCGCCAGAAGATTTCTGCGTGAAGGCTACATGGACGTCAGGGTCTGCACTCCGCGGGGCCGCGTGCTGCAGTCGGATGAACTCGACGAACTCAAACCACCAAAGGAGAGCGACATGGCGAAGGGACAGCAACGCGGCAATCGCGAAGCCAAGAAACCGAAAAAGGAAAAGGTCAAGGTGATCGCCGCAGCGCCGAGCCGCAAGGAAGCGGCTTGGCAGCCTGATTTCGGGCCTGCAAAGAAGAAGTAGCATAGAGCCGAGCAGACGAATCCTATCTCGCTAGTCAGGCGAGCGGATCACTGAACTCATTGCCCACGCCCCCTTCAATGGCTCCGATCGCAGGTCAACCTTTAGGCGACACCGTATTTTTGGGCGTCTATCGGCTCGGCGGCGATCCGGACTCAGAAAATAGGAACGGCTCGTCGAGGACTCGCGTTGGCCCTGCCATTGGTACTCTGCCCAAGAAAAGTAAATGCAGAGGCAGCGCTGTATTGTATTGGGGGCTTTGTTCTCGATCGCAGTGATCGCGGGGATCTGCGCTGTGGCTCTGCCGAAAGCTTCGTTTGACCATGGAGGCGTGCCGCACACCGATCCATCTATTGCTTCTGGAGTCTGAGAACAGCCCATACATGCGGAACGAGCGCTAGGTACTCTAGATCCTCCTCGCCCACGCACTCTCCGTGTTTGCCGTCGTTTCTCCGGTCACCAAACCTATGCGTACGGCGGCACGTTCACGAGGGTCCCAATCAGACGGAGGAGGGCCTGGTGCTCCGGTCCTTTCGGCTCGCTGCGCAAAAAATCGCCGAGTTCGATGTGCGTCAGTCGACCGCCAGAAGGTGCATTTGGCTGATGAATGACGAAAGCCTGGCCATTGGCGGGCTCGCGCCCGAGAAACCAGGCATCGCCGTTGGTACTTCGATAGAGCTCACGTCGTTCGCTCATCTGAGGCTCCCTGTAGGGCTAGTTTTGTAATCATCCGGCCTTCCCGAACCGTTTTCGTTGTTGCCGATGGCGGATCACACCAGGGGACACATTTCAGGTAAGGCCGATTCCTCTGCTTACCTCGCGGACTTCTCCCGGCGCGAGGCCGCCGGTTAAGGGGAGTGCCGCAGCTTCGTCGCATCCGCCGAACCATCCACGATCGATCACTTTGGCAGTCCACCCCTCTGGGATGGCATCCAAGACCAGTTGAACGGCCTCTTCCTCCGTACCGGCCGCTAACCAAAACCGGCACTCGCCATCGTCAGTAATGACCCGAAGAAGATGCGCTTCCATGCATGTGAACAGGCTGACGCATGCTTGGTTGCTATCCACGCGCTTGCTCGCGCGGCAGCGCCCGCTGTCCTAAACCAACGCCACAACACGTCATCAGGAGGGGGGATGCCTTGAGCTATTTGAGGTTCGGCAGACGCATCACGAACCATTGCGAGAATGCGCTCCTTAACTCTGCGATGTCCATCTCTTCAGGGAGATCGACCATGTTTGATCCTACCCTCCCGAGCTGAATTGCGAGGCTTTCTTTTTTAACATATGTTAAAGTAGGGCAGACGGCGGTGATACCGACATGCCTTACGACAAGCAGGCTTTCGCGAGTTACTTGCGACGGAAGCAGGAGCGCCACCGCGCGGCCGAAGACATGACCCGCCGGATGATCAAGCGCTCAGTAAAACAGATTGCCCACTCCAAAGAACTGCTTTCGAAAGAAGTACCGAAGGTTTGGCACCCCGAGGGCCCGGAACACCAGGTATCCCACGTTTGCTCAAAGACCAGCTAACTTGGATCAAGAAATGTCGATTGCTTCTGGAGGGCCACGGGCGAATTAAACCTATGATGTGGCACAACAGCTGCGACGCAGCCATTGTCCGAAACATGATCGACCAACTCTTCGCACGTGCCCAACTCGCCATTGAAGAGAGCCGAAGCCTCCAGCAGTTGAGGCGCTCGCTCCACGAGCAGAACGAATACCAGCGCGGCGAGCTTCGTAGGGCGATGCTGGAAAGCGCTTCATGTCGTAGCGAGAGCAAGGCTTACCGCGAAAACAGAGAGTAAGGCAGCCTCGTTCTGACAGCTTGGTGGCTGGTGAGGCAAAGATTGCTGAGCCCTGGTTCACGCCAACGCTGACAGATTACCCGCCGGCACCGCAAGGCAAGTTGCACCTGTCGGTCCCCTAGGATCGGTCCAAGCCGGGTTTCGCTAATGCCGCGCCAGGCGATAGCTGTCCTGAAGGAGCGCACTTCTACCTAGCAGCCGGCGGCTTCAACGGCAGAATCAGGCTCCGCGTTGTAAAGTGCCGGTACTGGTTTCAGCACCTCCATGGACGCTCGAACAGGTGGAACCTAATCGATCCCATGGGAGCGGTTAGTCACCAATTCGCAGGTATTTTGAAACATCTCGGCCTGCTGGGCTTTAGTCCGCATCGCCCGTCTGGGTACGTGCCACACGCGGGCGGGCGGCGGAGAGATGCGCCCTGCCGCCTTTTCTTGAAGCGGAAACGTCGAATGTGTGCCAGATGTGACGCGGTCGATCTTCAGTTAGTCGATCTTAATTCCGTGCTCTATCGCGCGACAGAAGTGCTCGCGCAGACGCTCCTTCGATACGACATCAGTGAACTGACGGACGAAAAGGCGACCCTTCATTCGGAGCATCGGGTTTCCGCCCGCTATAGAATGTTAGCTCACCATTTGGAGGCTGCCTCGTCTCTCACGGAGGAATTGGGCCTCGCAAAGGCAGACGTTGACGCTGCGAGGGAGCGTTTCGACCGTTATCTGACTTAGCAAGTCGCCCAAACAAAATCGGGCGACCTAGTCGAGACGTGCTAACGGCAGGGATGAAGACACCTCTCATCGTCGCACTACTCATCCTGTGGTCGTCAGTCACGGCGGCTCAGACACCCATCTCTAGGCCAAGACCGGATGACGAGTCCGTGCGGGAGCAGATCAGGCAAGCCAGCCAAGAAGCCCAAGAAGGCGGCGAGCGGCCAGCGCGAGATGCTGATGCCGATCGAGGGCAAGAAGCCGGCAAAGGACGTGGCAGCCAAGAAGCCGGCCGCCAAGCCGCGCGGAAGTCGGCCTGAGACGCGTGCGAGCAACGTGAACCGATTGGAACTAACGGCTTCGCGAGGCGTCGAATCTCCGCCCCCGGCACTTCCCCAAAAGCCCCGCCGGGGGAAAACCTATCCACTAGGTTGGCGGTCCGAATGCGCAGCTATAGCGCAAGGACCGTTTGCGCCTGGAGGAGTGAGCAATGAGCAATCGCATATCGGACCGGAGAGCGCTGACCGCCGCGGAGCGCCAAGCTCGAAAGGTGTTTCGAGATGCAGGCGCCAAGGAGACCGCATCGGAGTATGAGCGCGACCAACAGGCATTCCATGCGAACCGGGAGCGCCTGAAGGCGGAGCGGCTGGCTCGCGAGTTGGCCGTCGAACACAAGCTCAAGACCTGATCGTTGCGTCCTCAGTGAAGCTAGTAGTTGCGTCTCCGCTGCAGCGAATGTTCGAGAAAGAAACGCAGCATCTCCCTCGTCGCATCCGGTCCGTCCGGATCGGTGTAGGAGCCGGCGGGGCTGCCTCCCGACCATGCGTGTCCGGCTCCGTGGATTTCCCAGTGTTCGAGGATTCCGCGCCCGCGGGCGTCGGCGTGGACGGTGCGGGTGTAGGCATGCCCTCCGGGTACCCGCCCGCGATGCACCTTCGCCTTCGTGCGGGATCCGCCGATCAACTGTCGGACGATCCGAGCGCCGTTTTTGGAATGCACCGTGGTGTCGCGATCGCCGTGGAAGACGATTGTCGGCACGGGCGGGCCGTCGCCCGGCGCTGCCTCAGGTCCGCCGCCTTGCTTCATGGCCATCAGCGCGGAGGGAAGGTCGCTGGCTGCTCCGCAGGCCAGTCCGGAATGAATGCCGATCGCTGCGTACAGATCGCCGTACGTCGATCCCATGACGGCCGCGGCCGCGGCCCCAGCGGAGAGTCCGGCGATGTAGACGCGTTCCGGATTGACCGAATGGTCGCGCATGATCTGGCGGGTGATGCCGGCGATGAGCGAGGGCTCGCCTCCGCCGCGCTGCTGGTCGGCCGGCCGAAACCAATTCCAGCATTTCGCCTGGTTCGCTTCCGCCCGCTGCGCGGGATAGGCGACGAAGCAGGTCTGTTCTTCGGCGATGAAGTTCATCCGCGTGCCGGCGGCGAAATCCTCCGGCGACTGCGTGCAGCCGTGGAGCATGACCACCAGCGGAATGGGCTGGCCATGATAGCCGCTCGGGATGAAGAGCCGGTAGGCGCGGCTTCCCGCGGCATTTGCGTACACGCCTTCAATGAACCTGGCGCCGTCCGGCACGATATCCGCCATGGACGGCGGGACGCGCCCCAGCGATCCTCGGAGTCCGAGCCCTTGGATGCTGTTGGCAAGGTCCACTGGCGGCCCGGCCGTGCGACGCGGACGCCTCGTTTCGGTGGCGCTCGCCTCGGCGTCGATGGTCGTCGGTTCCATTCCTGCGGCAGGGGCGGGGTGACCGGTCGTCGGTGCGGTAGCGCCCCGCTCTTTCTCGCCCCGAAGCATGCGCTGAAGCAGCGCGGTGGCCTCGACGAGTTGACCCGAGCGCGTGAGGCGTGTGGCTTCGCGAATGATGTCCTGATTCAGCATGACCTTACCTCGTCCTGTCGGCGAGAGCGGACTTGACCGCCGGACTGGCATGCAGGGCCCCCAGCACAGAGACCGAGGCAATCGTCGCGCGGGCCAGCTCGGGCGTGACGTCCTGGGCGATGGTGGCAAGACCCAGAACGTTGATGTGCAGCATCTCGCCCGCCCTCCGCGCCGCCTCGAGATCCTCGCGGCTGTAGTTTCGCAAGCCCAGGTCCAAGCTCTTTCGCGCCGTGGATTTCTTAACCACGTCGGCATGCCGCTCGAGCTGGTTGCGGATCGCGGTCCGGATGAAATCTGTGCGGTTCGAGTAGAAGCCTTCCTGCACCATCAAATCGACCTGACCGAGATCGACAAAACCTAGATTGATCGTGATTTTTTCCGTGTCGGACGGCCTTGGCCGGATTTCGTGAACGCTGCTCGGCATCATCTCACCATCCGGCTGACATCCATATGGATGGTATATGGATGGGAAGCCTTGGGCGTCAAGGGAGGTGTTCACACGCGATCGCGGCAGGCGGCGGGATGATCCAGAGCGCGCTGGCGTAGCTCACGCGTCTGCGGGCGGCCGCCTACGTGAGGACGGCCGGACGGGCGAAGCCGGCTAGACGGACTCCGTCGGGCACTCCGGGCACGTATCGCCGATCGAATCCAGGACACCGCGGACCTCGGCTACGGCCTCGGCAGGGGAGATGCCCGGCGGCGGATCCCGACGTGCGATGTCAAGGGCGCGCTCGCGCGCGTGCGGGTCGGCGCGGTCCTGCGCCCAGCCATGCTCCTCGCATTCGCGGATGGCGCCGGCCTCCTGCAGCACGCAGATCGCCCAGCCGCGCAGCGTCCGGAGTGCCGGTCGTCTTTCCCTCGTCATCAGCATCGAGATACTCCTGCCGGGACGAATCCTTCCGCCCGCCCGCTCGTTTCGGGCGGTTAGCACGGGTCAGGGAAGGACAATCCGAACAGGTGTCGCCAGTCGAATCCAGCGCGCAACTCAGCGACGGCTGCTTCCGGCGACATGCCGGGCAGCGGATCCTGGGGGGCGATATCGAAGGCGCGCTCGCGGGCGTGTAGGCGGCGTCGTCCTGCATCCAGTCGTGCTCCTCGCAAGGATGGTGCCGGCTTCCAGCACGACAATGATCGCCCAGCGTCCGGATCGCCGGTCGCCGTCCCTTCGTCATCAGCATCGAGATCGCTCCTGACCGGACGAATCGTTCCGCCAGCTTGCTCGTTCCGAGCGGTTAGAAGCCGCGCAAGGCCTCGGCCACCTAGCGGCGGGATTAACCAACCGCCGCAGGCCGCGGTCAGGCCGCATTCAACCTCCGCGCGTAAGCTTTAGAGTCAGGGTTGTGCGATATTTGAGTCAGACATATACGTTGTAGAGTCAGGGAAATGCGTTACCCGACAAAGCAGCGAGCCCTCAAATATCGATCGTCGCGCTCAGCGAATGTTCCTGAATGAAATCGCGGCGCGGCTCGACGACGTCGCCCATCAGCTTGGTGAAGATGTCGTCGGCCTCGTCGACCTCCTTGACCTTCACCTGGAGCAGCGAGCGTGCCTCGGTGTCGAGCGTCGTCTCCCAGAGCTGCTCCGGGTTCATCTCGCCGAGGCCTTTATAGCGCTGCAGGCTGATGCCCTTGCGACCCGAATCGGTCACGGCCTCGAACAGATCGACCGGGCCGTGGACCACGTGCTCTGAATCCTTGCGCCGTAGCTTGCCGGAGCGGGCGTAAACGTCCTGGAGCTTGGTCGTGTATTCGTCGAGCTTGCGCGCCTCGGCCGAGCCAAGCAGCGCATCGTCGATGACGGCGGCTTCCTTGACGCCGCGCACGGAGCGCTCGAATAGGAAGCCCTGGCCCTCGATGAATTGTCCGACCCAGCCGCGCTCGACCTCCTCGGCCTGGTTGTCCAGCCGGCTCGCGATGTATTGCGCGGCGGCCGCCGCCTTCTCGGGATCGCCGTAGATCTCCTTGTTCAGCACGCCGGTGATGGCGGCCTGCTCGACCACCTTGCGATTATAGCGGCTGTGCAGGTTGCGCAGGACGCTGCGGACTACGCGGGCGTCATCGACCAGCGCGCGCAGATCGCGCCCGGAGCGGTCGCCGCCGGTGCCGGGGATGTACACGCAATCATCGAGGCCGGCGTCGATGAGATAGTCTTCCAGCGCCCGCTCGTCCTTCAGGTACTGCTCGGACTTGCCGCGTGAGACCTTATAGAGCGGCGGCTGGGCGATATAGAGATAGCCGCCATCGATGATGTCGCGCATCTGCCGGTAGAAGAACGTCAGCAGCAGCGTGCGGATGTGGGCGCCGTCGACGTCGGCGTCCGTCATCACGATGATCTTGTGATAGCGCAGCTTCTCGACCGAGAACTCGTCGCTGATGCCGGTGCCGAGCGCGGTGATCAGCGTGCCGATCTGCTCTGACGACAGCATCTTGTCGGGACGCACGCGCTCGACGTTCAGGATCTTGCCGCGGAGCGGCAAGACGGCCTGGAACTCGCGGTTGCGGCCCTGCTTGGCGCTGCCGCCTGCCGAGTCGCCCTCGACGATGAAGAGCTCGGACTTGGCTGGATCCTTTTCCTGGCAGTCGGCGAGCTTGCCCGGCAGCGAGGAGACCGAGAGCGGGCTCTTGCGCGTCAGCTCGCGCGCTTTTCGCGCAGCTTCACGGGCCGCCGCGGCCTGGATCACCTTGCCGACGATCATCTTGGCTTCGCTCGGGTGCTCCTCGAACCAGGCGGCAAGCGCCTCGTTAAGGACGTTCTCGACCACGGGGCGCACTTCCGAGGACACCAGCTTGTCCTTGGTTTGCGACGAAAACTTCGGATCGGGCACCTTCACCGAGAGAACGGCGGTGAGCCCTTCGCGGCAATCGTCGCCGGTCAGCGCGATCTTTTCCTTCTTGGCATTGGCCTCGGCATAGCCGTTGACTTGGCGCGTCAGCGCGCCGCGGAAGCCGGCGAGATGGGTGCCCCCGTCGCGTTGCGGGATGTTGTTGGTGAAGCACAGCACGTTCTCGTGGTAGCTGTCGTTCCACCACAAAGCGGCCTCGACGCCGATGCCGTTGGCTTCCGAGCGCACCATGATCGGCGCCGGCACCAGGGCCTTCTTGTTGCGGTCGAGATATTTGACGAACTCCTCGACGCCGCCGGAATAGAACATCTCCTCGCGCTTCTCGACCGCGTGGCGCATGTCGGAGAGCACGATGTTGACGCCGGAATTGAGGAAGGCGAGCTCGCGTAAGCGATGCTCGAGCGTGGCGAAGTCGTATTCGATGTTCTTGAAGGTCTCGGTCGAGGCCAGGAACGTCACCTCGGTGCCGCGCCGGCCCGGCGCCTCGCCGACCACCTTCAGCGGTGCGACGGCATCGCCGTGAGCGAACTCGATATAGTGCTCCTTGTTGTCACGCCAGATGCGCAAGCCGAGCTTGCTCGACAGCGCGTTGACGACGGAGACGCCGACGCCGTGCAGGCCGCCGGAAACTTTGTAGGAGTTCTGGTCGAACTTACCGCCGGCGTGCAGCTGGGTCATGATGACCTCGGCCGCCGAGATGCCTTCGCCCTTGTGGATGTCGACGGGAATGCCGCGGCCGTCGTCGCGCACGGTGACGGAATTATCCGCGTTGAGGATCACCTCGACGCGCGAGGCATGGCCGGCGAGCGCCTCGTCGATGGCGTTATCGACGACTTCGTAGACCATGTGGTGCAGGCCCGAGCCGTCGTCGGTATCGCCGATATACATGCCCGGGCGCTTGCGGACGGCATCGAGTCCCTTGAGCACGCGGATCGATTCCGCGCCGTAATCGCTCGCGTTGGAGGGCTCGTTTTCGGCAGCGTGCTGCCGAGCAGGTTCTGTCATGAGAGGCCTTCGAGATGTCGCCCGAATCAGCGGCGCAAAAGGCGCTGATTTGCGGGGCTATTTGTGCCATGAAAGACCGCTTGCGCCTAGCGCAAAGTATCCTCCGGCAACCCTTTGAGCAGATAGGGTTTTTCGGCCGGTTTTCAAGGCGCCGGAGGGCCGATTCTGGGCGCCGCAAAAAGCCCGATTCGAGGGCAGTTTCTTGCCTCGAAAAGCCGTGGATTTTGCGGGGCCAGGAAGAGTGGTTTTGGGGCACCTGAAACTGATTCATCGATCGCCGTCATGCCCGGCCTTGTCCTGGCATCCACGTTCTTGGCGTCGCGGAAGACGTGGATGGCCGGGACAAGCCCGGCCATGACGATACCGCGAATCTGAAAGCGTGCAGCCTCAATACATCTGCAGCGGCAGCACGTCGCCGCTCGGGCCCACCAGAAGGCCCCAGGCCTCGCCGGCGGCAACGGTCAGGGACTCGCTACGCGCAGGGCGGCCGGGCAGGCGCAACGCGTACACGTATTTGCCGGGCGGTAGGTCGAGCATCGGGCCTTTCGGTGATTGCGGGCCGCCGGCGCCGGCTGCGATCTTCACCGTCTGCTTGTTGATCGTCAGCGCGACCTCGTTCGCTGCCATGTTTCCGAGCATGAGCCGCGCTTGTCCCGCCTTCGGCATGATCTCGGCCTTGGCCGCGGCATCGGCATTCTTCTGCGCCAGGCTGACCGTGGTCTCGCCCTTGGCGCGGCCGAGCTTGAGCACGGCGGGACCTTGCGGCGAGGTGAAGTCGATCTGCGCGCGTTCCGCGGACACGGCTGCGCCGTCGGTCTTCTCCTGCCAGCCCAGCTTTGCAAGCTCGGCCCGGTAGAAGGCGAGGACCTCGTCGAGCGAAGCGGGGATGCGGGCCTCGAGCTCGCGGCGGAGCGGCGCTTCGCCTCCGGGTATCTTGGTGGTCGCGAGCGATTTCGACGAACGCTGCGTCGGTACCGGCAGCGGGGACTCAGGATCGGGCTTGAGCGGCTCGGCGGATTTGGCCTGAACCTCCACCTCCGCGCCGGCCGCAGCCTTGGCCGCTTCCGTCACCAGGCCCGATCCGTCGGCGCGGACATTCACCTTCGGGCCCATCTGCATCACCGTCATCGAGATCGACTTGCCGCCCTTCGAGAACGCCATCACCGCCATGTTCGGCTGGTTGATGACGGAGGGCTGCTCCTTCCAGCCCGAGCTCTTCAGCGCCGTCCGATAGAAGCTGCTGAGCGCCTTCACGCTCGACTCCGAGGAGAATTCCAGGTGGCCGTCGCCGCCTTCGAACGTCACGGCTTCGGCGTTTTCGGGCAGCGGCACCGGCGTCTTGCCGTCAGCGAGCGCGGTGAGCGGGGCGTCCGACAGGGAGGCGGCCTGCGTCTTGCGCCTGATATCATCGGCCGCAATGAGCTGCTGAGCCGTACCCAAGGCATCGCTCAGGAACCTCGCGTCGGCCTCCTTCTTCGCCTTGGCGCGAGCGGCGAGCGCGGATTCCTTCACCTGCGCGGTCAGGCTGACCATGGTGAAATCATATTTGCGGCCGAGCCGCAGCACACCGGTTTCATCAGTGTTGGAAATCTTGATCGCCACCTCGTCGCCGGGCGCGAGCGGCGCGCGGCCGTCCTCCTGCCAGCCGCGCGCGGTGAGCTCGCGCTGGTAGAAGGCGAGCACGGCGGGCAGCTCGGCGATCGCGGCGGCCGAGATCTCGCGCTTGTTCGAGTTGGCGCTGCCGAGGCCCCGCGCAGATTTGGTTGGCTTCGGCCGTGGCAGGCCGGCCATGTCGTCGTCGGCCTCGAGCACCTCCGGCAGTGCGAACGGCGCCACCCTGATCTCGACATTGGTGCGGCCATCGTCGCGGCGCGTCAGGGTCAGCATCACCGGCTTCTGGTAGATGTGCGTCGCGTCGCGATCGGGGTGGTCGTAGAAGACGCGAACGCCGTTCGGAACGGCTCCGGCAAGATCGGCGTTCGGCCAGCGCGATGCCGTATCGGGGTTCAGCTTGCGCCATCCCATCGCCGCCATGTCCTTGGTAAAGAATGCTGCGGTCGCATCGAGCGCGCCGGGCGCAATGCAGCTGAGATAGGGCCGGGTCTCGTCGAACACGAGATCGATCGCACCTTCCGGAAAGGGCACGTTCGCATAGATCCGGTTCGGCGTGTAGAACACGGCGGACTGGTCGGGTCGCCCGCGCGCCTGTGTGAAGGAAACGCGCAGCCCCTGCCGTCCCTTCTTGAAGGTCAACGCTGCGCTTCTCTCATCCAGGGGATACACATAGGGCACCCAGCCGTCGGCGCTCAGCAGCTTCCTGGTCGCGTCCGACGTGGCGGCAAGCGGGGTCGGCACGGTGTAGATCACGCGATAGGTGTCGGGACGCGAAGTGTCCTCCACCGCACCGTCGAGCCGCGGCAGCGTATGGACGTCGACGATGCCATCGTCTGCCGCGCCGGCGGGACGCGAGGGGATCACTATCGCGAGAATGCCGCAGGCAAGCAGCAGCCATCTTGCCGGGACTTGCGCCCCGCGCCGGGTCATCGGCATCGTCAAAAAACTCCTGGATGTCGCGCGGGTCGTCTTGCCCTTGCGCATTGGCGGGCTGCGGCGCCGTCGGCGCGGCCTCAGACGAGAAGTCGCGCCGGGAACCGGAGAGGTTCAACAGGCTCAGTATAGCTGCAACGGCGGCCAGGCGTCACCGTCGCGCCCGACCGTGAGCTCCCAGGTGTCGCCGGCGGCGACGGTGAGGATGTTCGTGGTGGCGGGTTGGCCCGGGACGCCCAGCCTGTACGAATATTCGCCCGGCGCGAGGTCCAGCGCGACGGCGTTCGCGCCGGCCGGGCGCGGGATGATCCGCCCGTTGATGGTGAGGACCGCTTCCTTGTCGCCGATATTGCTGAACACCAGCTTCGCCTGGCCGGGCTCGGGCAGCACGTTCGCCTTCGTCGCCATGTCCGCGTTCTTCTGCACCAGATGAACCGAGGTGCCGGAATCCTTGCGGTCGAGCTTCAGCGCGGCCGGCCCCAGCGGCGAGACGAAGGCGAGCCGGACGTGATCGGCGTTGATCACGGCGCCATCATGCTGCTCTTGCCAGCCGAGCTTGCGAAGCTCGGTCCGGTAGAAGGCGAGCACGTCGCTGATCCCCGCGGGCACGGTGGCCTCCAGCCTGACGCGGAGCGGCGCGTCGACGCCCTGCATCAGCGTGGTGTGGATCCCCCTGTAAGTATAGCGGGTCGGTGCGGGCAGCTTGGCATCGGAATCCAGCGTGAGCGGCGTCGGAAACAGATGCGGCAGCGAGGCACCGGCGCTGGCCGCGAGCATGCACATCGCAAACAGGGCGAAGCCGCACGCAAACAACTGCCATCGTGCCGGGGCTTGCGCCCCATGCCTCACCGCCGTCATGCTCATGCTCCAAGGATGTCGCGCATGTCCGAGTGCTGCGCGATGGCCGCTTCTTGCGGCCTCAAGCAGCTAGTCGCGATCTGGAACAGGCGGGTTCAATGCGGCGGCCTAGCTGCGGGCCGAGACTCGTCCGCTCTCGACGTCAAACACTTCGCCCCCCGCGCCGATCTCGGCGAAGGCGGCAGGATCCGCACCGGTCAGCCACACCTGCGCGCCGAGCTTCTTCAGCTCATCGAACAGCGCCGCCCGGCGGTTCGGATCGAGATGCGCAACCACCTCGTCGAGCAGCAGCAGCGGCACGATGCCGGTCATCTCGGCGACCAAGCTCGCATGCGCCAGCACGAGGCCGATCAGCAGCGCCTTCTGCTCGCCGGTAGAGGCATCGCGCGCCGGCATGCTCTTGGGCGCGTAGATCACCTGGAGGTCGGTGAGATGCGGGCCGTCGGTGGTGCGGCCGGCGATCGCATCGCGCGGGCGGTTGTCGCGCAGGATCTGGCGGTAGCGGTCCTCGACCGAGGTCGCGGTCTCCTCGAGCAGCGCATTCTCCATCCAGCCGTCGAGCGCGATCTGAGCGGACGGAAATGCGAATGCCTGTGCGCGCGCGTTGAGCATGCCGGTGAGCCTTGCCGCGGTCTGGCCGCGCGTGGCCGCCACCGCGACGGCGAGTTCGGCCGTCTCGCGCTCGATCGCGTCGCACCAATGGTCGTCGTAATTGCGCGTCTCCAGCAGGCGGTTACGCGAGCGCAACGAGCGCTCGAGCGCGTTGATGCGGCTGGAATGCTCGCTGTCGATGGCGAGCACGAGACGGTCGAAGAAGCGCCGCCGTTCGGACGCTGCGCCCATGAACAGCCCGTCCATGGCCGGCGTCAGCCACACCATGCGGATATGATCGCCGAAGGCGCTGGCCGAGCCCACCGGCTCGCGGTCGATGCGGCAGCGCCGGCTGACCGTGGTATCCGCGCGCGGCGCATCGATGCCGGTGCCGAGCGTCGCCAGCCCCAGCGCGCCCTCGACCTGCGCCGACACCGCCCAGGAGCCGTCGCCCTGGTTGTCGGCGACATCCTCCAGCGTCGCCCGGCGCAGGCCGCGGCCCGGCGACAGGAACGAGATCGCCTCGATGCAATTGGTCTTGCCCGCCCCGTTCGGTCCGACCAGCGCCACCAGATCAGCCGCCGTCTCGAGCCCCGCCGCCCGGTAATTGCGAAAATGCGTCAGCGTCAGCCGATGAATGCGGGAGGGGGTCATGAGATCCGTTTTCCGTCATGCCCGGCCTTGTGCCGGGCATCCACGTTCTTGGCTCCGAAGACGTGGATGGCCGGGACATAGGCGGAGCAAAGCGACGCCGTCCTTTCGGACGGCTACGCCGGCCATGACGATGTAGTGACAGGTGTGGATGCCGGTAGGTCTCACACCCGCATCGGCATCAGCACGTACAGCGCGCTCTTGTCGTCGCGGTCCTGCACCAGGGTCGGCGAGCCGGGATCGGCGAGGCGGAGCGTGGCGACGTCGCCTTCGATCTGGGCGGCGATGTCGAGCAGATAGCGGGAGTTGAAGCCGATATCGAGCGCGTCGGAGGCGTATTCGACCTCGAGCTCTTCGGTCGCGCTGCCGGAATCCGGATTGGTCACCGACAGCACCAGCTTGCCCGCCGACAGCGACAATTTGACCGCGCGGCCGCGCTCGCTCGAAATCGTCGAGACGCGGTCGACCGCGTTCTCGAAATCCTTCTTGTCGACGATGAGCTCCTTGTCGTTGTTCTGCGGAATGACGCGGCCGTAATCGGGGAAGGTGCCGTCGATCAGCTTCGAGGTCAGCACGACGTTGCCGATGGTGAAGCGGATCTTGGCCTGCGACAGCTCGATCGTCATCTCGGCCTCGGTGTCCTCGATCAGGCGCTGCACCTCGCCGACCGTCTTGCGCGGCATGATCACGCCGGGCATGCCCTCGGCGCCCTTGGGCTGCACCAGGTCGAGCTGGGCGAGGCGGTGACCGTCGGTGGCGACACCGCGCAGGGTGGCGGCCTTTGGCGTGCCGGCGGCATGCAGATAGATGCCGTTGAGGTAATAGCGCGTCTCCTCGGTCGAGATCGCGAACTGGGTGCGGTCGATCAGCCGCTTGACGTCCTTGGCGGCGAGCGAGAACGAATGCGACATGTCGCCGGCGGCCAGATCCGGGAAATCGTTCTCCGGCAGCGTCTGCAGCGTGAAGCGCGAGCGGCCGGCGCGGATGGCGAGCACGGCGCGGTCGCCGTCGGCCTCCAGCACGATCTGCGAGCCGTCCGGCAGCTTGCGCACGATGTCGTAGAACATGTGCGCCGGCACGGTGGTGGAGCCCGCGGTCGCGGTTTCCGCCGGCAGCGTCTCGGTCACTTCGAGGTCGAGGTCGGTCGCCTTCAGCGACAATTTCGCGTTCTCGGCGCGCACCAGCACGTTGCCGAGAATCGGGATCGTGTTGCGGCGCTCGACCACGCGGTGGACATGGCCCAGCGACTTCAGCAGTTGTGCGCGTTCGACCGTAACCTTCATTGCACTACTCGCCCGATCCCTTAGGAAAACACAGCGTTGAGAAGGCCGGGCGGCGGGACGCGCGCCACGGCATCGAAGACCCCGACCGGCCGGATCATTCCTGCCGATATGACCAAAGCCGTCTGGGTCGCGCAAGGTGGCGCGGATGGCCCGCAGATTCAAGGGATTGGGGCCAGTTCCCCACGATTTACCGCCTCAAAACGAAGACCGCCGCCCAGGCAAGCCGGGGCGGCGGAGCAGGGCGGGAGCCCTAGGCCTTTATTCCTGAAGCTGGCGCTTCAGCGATTCCACTTCCTCCGACAGCGCGGTGTCCTTGGAGACCAGCGCCTCGATCTTGCGCACCGCGTGCAGCACGGTGGTGTGGTCGCGCCCGCCGAAGCGGCGGCCGATCTCGGGCAGCGAGCGCAGCGTCAGCGTCTTGGCGAGATACATCGCCACCTGGCGCGGGCGCACCACGTTGGCGGTGCGGCGCGAGGACAAGAGGTCGGAGCGGCTGACATTATACTGCCGCGCCACCACGCGCTGGATGTCCTCGATCTTGATCCGCTTCGGCTCCTGCGGCCGCACCAGGTCGCGCACCTCGTGCTCGGCCATCTCCAGCGTCACCGGCCGGTTGTTGAGCTTGGAATGCGCCAGCAGCCGGTTGATCGCGCCTTCGAGGTCGCGGCCGTTATGGGTGATGGTGCGCGCCAGATAATGCAGCACCTCCTCGGGCACCTCGAACGTGGCGTGATGGGCGCGGGCCGCCGCGACGCGCGACTTCAGGATGCCGTGGCGCAGCTCCTCGCCGAGCGATCCCATCTCGACCACGAGCCCGCCGGCGAGCCGCGAGCGGACGCGATCGTCGAGGCTTTCCAGATCCGATGGCGGACGGTCGGCCGCGATCACGACCTGGCGGCCGGCGTCGATCAGCGCGTTCAGCGTGTGGCAGAACTCGGCCTGCGTCGACTTGCCCTGCAGGAACTGGAGGTCGTCGATGACAAGCACGTCGATGCCGCGCAGCGCTTCCTTGAAGGCCAGCGCCGTCTGCGTCTTCAGCGCGGCGACGAAGCCGTACATGAATTTTTCGGCCGTGAGATACAGCACCTTGCGCTCGTTGCCGGAATTGCCGGCCCAGGTCACGGCCTGCAAGAGATGCGTCTTGCCGAGGCCGACGCCGGCATGGATGTAGAGCGGGTTGAACATCACGGGGTCGCCGCGACGTCCTTCGGCGACCTGGCGCGCGGCCGCATGAGCCAGCGTGTTGGAGCGGCCGACGACGAAGCTCGCGAAGGTCAGGCGCGGATCGAGCGGCGAGCCGCCGAGTGCGTCGTGATTGGCCGAGACCGGCGCGGTCGCGGTCGAACGCAATTCCGGCGTCGGCGCGCGGCGCGCCTCGACCGGCGCGGGCGCTTCCTTCGGCTGCGCCGAGGGGCGCACGGCGGACCGCACCGTGAGGTCGATGCGATGCACTTCCGGCATCTCGGCCTGCCAGCACGACAGCACGCGCTCGGCATAATGGGCCTGAATCCAGCTCTTCAGGAACCGCGTCGGCACCGAGAGCCGCACGCTCTCGTCCTGCACGCCTTCCAGATCCATGCGCGCAAACCAGCTTGTGTAGACGTCCTCGCCCACGCTCGAACGCAGCCGACCCTTCACGCGTGACCAGCGATCCTGTTCCATTGTCATCGTCAGAAAACTTCTCTTGAGAGATATAGTTGCGTTTGTGAGCGCCATGCAGGGTTCCTGCCACGGTCCCTGAAGTGGCGCGACCTCGAGCGAGTCCATCGTCGGGCATGGCTCGACCGTTCGGCGCGAACGCCGCGGGTCAGATCAGCGATGTCAGAGATGGTGGGGTCGCGAGGTCAGCGCGTACTCGGCGCTCCGTCACGCGCGGGAGGCTGGAAATCCGACGGGGCTGAAACGGCATCGTTGGAAAAGGAAACGTGCTGCAATACCGCGTTGAGTCCGTAAGACATGATACCTCCCCGTCCTGCCGTGATCGCTCACGACAAGGTCCTGCGTGTCCTAAAGACAACCGCGCCGTACTCCTGTCGCGGATGCCTGCCCAAATGTACTAGTCGTCCGCTCGACTTCGCCACCTTGCGTGCCGGGGTAGCTTCGCGATGTCTCTCATATGAGCCTGGCGCGAGTAGATGCGCCTGGCGCGAGCGGGAAAGGTCCCGCTTGGAAACATTCAGACAAAGAGCTACCATTCCCACATTGCTGTGGGTTTTGCACCGACATCACTTTTTGAAGCGTCGCCTACGTGCACACCGCCGCCGATTTGCACGCTCGCCCCGTTTCCTAAACCGCGCTGGTCTGAAGATCGTGGGCGCCGCTGACTGGGTTAAGGAATACACTAAGCGGAAAGACTCGCAACGAAATTGATTCACAGTTGAGCCGTCAAAAAACTTGACCTCGGTTAACGTCGCACAGGAGTTGTTCACAGGCTGCGAAGCAAGTTTTTGAATCCGTGCACAGAATCGAGAAGGCCGCGCGTCATGTGACAATTCTCGTTCAGCGCCAAATTATTTTTATAAATTCGTCATGCGCCCGACGTGCGGGCGAATTTTCCAAATGCTTGTCGCTGCTATGTTGATAAGTGATTATCGAGCCATCGCTTTTCGAGACTCGTTTTGCAGGGTAACTCCACCGTGACACACGTTCCGGTGAATCTACGGTGTGCAGAACTCTCATCGGCCATCGATTCAATTCGCGCCCGCCTCACAGGGGTTTTTTGCAACGCAGTGAAGTTTCCTCTGTTGCAGAACATCGGCAGGTAGAATTACGGAATGAAGACTGACGCAGACGATGTAAATCATCCAAGCGAGGCGTGAGCCTCGCGTGACTGCTTGCGTGAATGTGACAGTCAACAAAAAAGCCCGGCGCGAGGCCGGGCTGTTTGACGCGCTGACCGGATCGACCGATCAGACGATGTCGCCAAGATGACTTAGCAGATTTACTTCGCGAGCTTGGCGATCTGCGCGGTGAGGCGCGAGACTTTGCGGCTGGCGTTGTTCTTGTGAATGATGTTGCGCTGGGCGGCGCGCATCAAGGCGGGCTCGGCCGTCGCGAGCGCCTTCACGGCAGCGGCGCGGTCGCCGCTCTCGATGGCTTCCTCGACGTTGCGCACGGCGCCACGCATCTGGGTGCGGCGCGACTTGTTGACGGCAGTGCGGCGGGCGATCTTGCGCGTCGCTTTCTTGGCGGAAGTGGTATTGGCCATGGTCTCAATGTCCTTTGCGGGTACCGGTCGCGTCTTGGTCGGGTAGCGCCGGCTTGCTTGACCGCGGAATCGACGCTCGGATTTAGGGTGTTCGGTTGCTGGGCCGTTCCCGGAACATGAGCGACCGCCTTGCGGCTGTCTCTGAGGCTCCAAGGTGTCTTCAAGCTCGGATGAGTCCTGAAGCCCAGGGTGCCTGCAACTGCTCAAAGAACAGCGGCGGCGGGATTGCGCCCACCGCCAGTTGGCGCCCTTATAGAGAGGGTCTTTCGCACCGTCAACGCTTTCGGGCGCCGGAAACGCCCCTTTGGCGGCCTGGATGAGTGCCGTAACGCCCTGAAGAGGTTGAATTTCTGCCGTCGCCCGGGTATTGGCTGGCATCGTTCCGAAAAGGTCGTCCGCTTCGACGGCCATCTAGGTGAGGCATGATCCGCGGCTTTTTCCGACTGATAGGGCTGTTGCTGCTCGCCGGCGGGTTCATCTTCATGGTCTATGACGGCGCCCGCTGGGTGGCCGACCAGACCCTCAAATTCACCCGCTTCGGCCAGTTCTGGAACGATATCAATCAGGCCAGCCAATCGGCCTTCCGCACCTGGGTCGAGGCCAAGGCGCCCTGGCTCTGGACCTCGGTGATCCGCCTGGTGCTGGAGCAGCCGGTCTTCGCCGTCCTCGGCATTCTCGGCATCCTCCTGATGATCTTGTTCCGCCCGCGGAAACCGCTGATCGGCTATTCCCGGGATTGAGCCTGCAGCTGGCACCCGCGTAACAGCGCTGCCTCTTACCCTCCCCCTCCAGGGGAGGGTTGGAGCCCCACTCAACGCTTTATTAACCATAACCGGTGCATCACTGGAGCCGTCTCGTTTCGAGGATGGGTCCGGTGCCGGTTGCACGCGCGTTTCGATGGTCGAACTTGGCGTCCTTGGCAGCGTCCGCCGCGCTCGCTTTGGGCGGCTGCATGCAGACCGCAACTCCCGTCGCGATGGTGCAGCCTCGTCCCGATCTCGATGCCATGGCCTATGGCCAGCCCTATAATGCGCCGCGGCCGGTCGTCGTCGCCAATAACGGCGGTGGCGCGATCGCAGCGCTCAGCAATTCCTTTGCCGCTTCGCCCGCACCGATGCCTGTCGGCTACGCCGCGCCGATGGCGGTGCCGGTGCGCAATGGCCCCTCCTACCATCTCGACGCCGGCGACAAGCTCCGCGTCGTGGTCTACGGCCAGGAAGGTCTCACCAACAGCTATGCGATCGACGCCGGCGGCTCCATCACCATGCCGCTGATCGGCGCGGTGCCCGCCCGCGGCCGCACCACGGCGGGGCTGGCCGGCGAGATCGCCGCACGCCTGCGCAACGGCTACATCCGCGAGCCTTCGGTGGCGGTCGAGATCGAGACCTATCGTCCGTTCTTCATCCTCGGCGAGGTCCTCGCGCCCGGCCAATATCCCTACGTGCCGAACATGACGGTTGAGAGCGCGGTCGCCATCGCCGGCGGCTTCTCGCCGCGCGCCAAGCGCGACATGGTCACCGTCACGCACACCGAGAACGGCGGCGCCATGCGCGCCGTGGTGCCGCTCGGCACGCCGCTCGCGCCCGGCGACACCGTGTTCGTCGGCGAGCGCTGGTTCTAGGATTCAAGCCCGACTCTCTCCTTCGTCATTCCGGGGCGCGACGAAGTCGCGAGCCCGGAATTCATTCATCCACGAACGCTGACGCACGATGGATTCCGGGCTCGCGCTGCGCGCGCCCCGGAATGACAGTGGAAAGAGCCGCGCGCTACTTCGTCAAATGCGTCGCGAAGAACGCCATGCTGCGCGGCCAGGCGATGTCGGCGCTGGCCTTGTCGTAGCTGGCGCGCTCGTCGCAATGGAAGCCGTGCTGGGCACCCGGATAAATGTGGACTTCGACCTCGGGCCGCTTGGTCTTGACGGTCTCGACGTCGGTCAGCGGAATGCCGGCATCCTTCTCGCCGAAATGCAGTTGGGTCGGTACCTTCGGCACCTCGTCGGCGAAGCGCACGACGGCGCCGCCGTAATAGCCGATTGCCGCCTTCAGGCCGGTCAGTCGCGTCGCCGCGACGAAGGCGATGCTGCCGCCTAGGCAAAAGCCAATGATGCCGACGGGCCCGACGCTTCTGACCGCATCGATCGCAGCCTGCGTGTCGCGCAGCATCGCGGCCCAGTCCGGATTGGCCACGAACTTGCGCGCCTCCGCGATCTCGTCGGGCGAATAGCCCGACTGGAAGTTCGGCGCCGTCCGGTCGAAGATCGACGGCGCGATCGCGACATAGCCTTCCCCGGCAAGGCGGTCGCAGACCGAGCGGATGTGGTGATTGACCCCAAATATCTCCTGGATCACCACCACCGCGCCCTTCGGCGTGCCGGCGGGATCGGCGCGATAGGCGCCGAGCTGGAAATTGTCCGAGGCCGTCAGCTTGATGTCCTGTCCCACGCGGGTTGTCCTTCTTGGTTGTCGATCCGAAATTCAGCTCTCTCCCCTCATCCTGAGGAGCGCACCTGCGCGCGTCTCGAAGGATGAAAGGCCGAGATGCAGCAGCCGGGCCTGCATCCTTCGAGACGCTTGCGGTGCAAGCTCCTCAGGATGAGGGGTAACACCTCACTCCCACATCCAGTTCTCGCCGTAATCCTCCTTCCATCCGGCCAGCCGGCCGTGGCGGAATTGCAGGAACAGGCGATGGCGATAGGGGATCAGGCCGCTGCCGCCGATGTTGCGCAAGGCGAGATAGATCTCGTGGCCGGGACGTCCCCGCACATATTGCAGCTGCTGCCCGAGGGCGCGCGCGGTTTGTTCGGCATCCATGCCGAAGGCGAGCGGCGTGTTGTTCGACAAGGTCGCGGCGAAGGGCTTGCGCGGCGGCACGGCGCCGATCGGCTCGGCCTGTGCGGATAGCGACAGCAACATCGTCCCCGCAGCCAGCATCATCAGCTTCATCGCCTGTGTCCCTGCTCGATCGGCCTATGCCGGCAAGTTCTTCAGGAAAGGCACGACCGCGTCAACAAAAGCCTGGGGCTGATCGATGTTGACGGCGTGGCCGGCGGCGGGGATCACGACCTTTTGTGCGCCGGGGATTTTTGCGGCCATGTAGTCGGACGCGGCGAGGAACGGGGTGTCGTCGGCGCCGACCACGATCAGGCTGGGCACCTTGATCTCAGGCAACAGCTCCATCACGCGCGCATCGCGCTGGGTCAGCATGCCGCGCGCGGAGAGCGCAAGCCCGCTGGCGTTGCGATGGTTCGCGGTGGCGCGCTCGCGCGTCGCCGCTTTCAGCACATCGAGGCCTTCGCGGTCGAGCTGGTCGGCCGTGGCGAGCGCTCGCGCGTTCCAGGCTTCGCGCGCATCGTCCTTCCTGAAGCCGGGGCCGGTGTCGATGATCAGCAGCGCGCGGGCCCGCTCCGGATGTGCGCGATAGAACGCCAGCGACATGTAGCCGCCGAGCGAAAGCCCGCCGATGATGGCGCGCTTCGCGCCGACCGCATCGAGGATCGCCGCCATGTCACCGACCGTGAGGTCTTCGCTATAAGCACTCGCATCGTCAGGGTAATCGGACTGGCCGTGGCCGCGCATGTCCCACAGGATCAGCGTGTGGTCCTTCGCCAGCGCGTCGATTTGCCCATGCCACATCGCCGAGGTCGAGGAATAGCCGTGGGTGAGCAGCAGCGGCGGCCCGTTGCCATGAACCTCGTAGTAGATGTTGACGCCGTCGCGATTGATCTCCGGCATTGCTTCCCGCCCTTTCTTTTTCCTCGCCACGACACCGCTGCACCCTCTCCCCTTGTGGGAGAGGGTGGCTTCGCTGAAAGCGAAGCCGGGTGAGGGGTCTCTATCCGCGCATGACTCTCTCAATGCGAGTGCGCGGATACAACCCCTCATCCGGCGCTTCGCGCCACCTTCTCCCACAAGGGGAGAAGGAAGAAAGCGGCGGCAGCTGCACCTTAGCTCGCCAAGTTACCTCGAAGAAACTGCCTGAATGCGTAGCACGCATGCCGGAGGCATGCGCTGTTGTGTCCAGTGGCTGCGTCGACGCCCTTGGCGCGGCGCACAACGGGCGAGTGTGGCGAGCGCTTTTTCGACTCGTTCCAAATTGCATTTGCCTCCGCGCCGGAACGCGATCATTCTCGCCGGCAAGGCTGACGCCAGCCCGGTGGGCGTCCGCCATTCAAATTGCCGCCGTAAGCGGCTTCATGCACCGGCAGGGGAAGACGCCTATGCCAACTCTCACCATCAACGGGCGGAGTCTGTCCGTGGATGCGGCGAACGACACGCCGCTCCTCTGGGCGATCCGCGAACAATTGCAGATGACAGGCACCAAGTTCGGCTGCGGTGCCGGGCTGTGCGGTGCCTGCACCGTGCATGTCAACGGTGAAGCCGTGCGCTCGTGCCAGACCATGCTCAGTGACGTCGCCGGCAAGAAGATCACCACCATCGAAGGTCTCTCCGCCAAGGGCGATCATCCCTTACAGAAGGCCTGGATCGCCGAGCAGGTGCCGCAATGCGGCTATTGCCAGTCCGGCCAGATCATGCAGGCGGCTTCGCTGCTCGCCAAGAATCCCAATCCGACCAAGGAGGAAGTGGTCGCCCATATGGACGGCAATCTCTGCCGCTGCATGACCTATTCGCGGATCCAGAAGGCGATCATGCGCGCCGCATCCGAGATGCGCACGGCGTCCGCCACCTCGAGCGAGCGGAGGCCCACATGAACAAGCATGTCAAGAACGTGACACCTGAGACGACCGATCTCAGCCGCCGCTCCTTCCTCGTCGGCACCGCCGCGACCGGCCTCGTGCTCGGCTATGCCGGCGTGCCCGGCATCGAATCGGCAGCCGCCGCGCCCGCCAATTTCGAGCCGAGCGTGTGGTACGCGATCGCGCCGGACGGGCTTGTCACCGTGACCTGCGGCAAGGCGGATATGGGCCAGCACATCGCCTCCACCATGGCGCAGATCGTCTGCGAGGAATTGGGCGCGAAATGGAGCGACATGCGCGTGCAGCTCGCCTCCAACGATCCCAAGTTCAACGATCCCGTGCTGGGCGCGCAGATCACCGGCGGCAGCTGGTCGACCATGATGAACTTCGAAGCGATGAGCCGGGCCGGCGCCGCCGGTCGCATCGCATTGACCGAAGGTGCCGCCGCCGCCATGGGCGTGCCGGCATCGGAGCTCGTGGTGCGCGATTCCATGATCGTGCATCCGAAATCGAAGAAGCAGATGTCGTTTGCCGATGTCGTGAAAAGCGGCAAGGCGACGAAAACCTTCTCGCCCGACGAGTTGAAGGCGATCAAGCTGAAATCGCCGGACCAGTACACCATGATCGGCGTCTCGGTGCCGCAGCTCGACATCCCCTCCAAGACCAACGGCACGGCCAAGTACGGCATCGACGTGATGCTGCCGGGCATGGCCTATGGCGCGCTGGTCACGCCGCCGGTGCGCTTTGGCGCTACCGTGAACTCGGTCGACGACAGCGCGGCAAAGAAGGTGCCGGGCTTCATCAAGGCCGTCACGCTCGACGACAAGACCGGCACGACGTCGGGCTGGGTCGTCGCCGTCGCCAGCACCTATGCCAACGCCAAGAAGGCGGCGCAGGCGCTGAAGATCGCCTATGACGCGGGTCCGAATGCGAAAGTGTCGAGCCAGTCGCTGCTCGACGAGGCCAAGCGGCTGCAGAAGCTGGACGATTCCGGCCAGTTCTTCGTCAAGGACGGCGATCCCAATGCAGCCTTCGGTTCGGCGGCCAAGGTGGTGGAGGCGGAATACACCACCAGCATCAACATCCATGCGCCGCTGGAGCCGATGAACGCCACTGCGGAGTTCAAGGGCGACATCCTGCACATCTATTCCGGCAATCAGTTCGCAACGCGCTCCGGCGCGATCGCGGCGGGAGCTGCCGGCATCGACCCGAAGTTCGTGGTCATGCACCAGATGTGGCTGGGCGGCGGCTTCGGTCGGCGTCTCGATGCCGACATGATGATTCCGGCGGTGCAGGCGGCCAAGGCCGTCGGCAAGCCGGTGAAGGTGATCTATTCGCGCGAGAACGACATGACGATGGACTTCTCGCGTCCGCTCACCTATCAAAAAGTGAAGGCCGGCGTGGACGGCGATGGCAAGCTCATTGCGATCAGCCACGACGTGGTGTCGGCCTGGCCGACCGCGCGCTGGGGAATACCCGACTTCCTGACGCCCTCGGTCGACAAGAAGGGCCCGCTCGATTCCTTTACGGTGAACGGGGCGGACTTCTTCTACACCGTGCCCAACCATTATGTGCGCGCGATCAAGAACGAGCTCGCGCACAACGCTACGCCCTCCGGCCAGCTTCGCTCGGTGGCGCCGGGCTGGACCTTCTGGGCGGTCGAAAGCATGATCGACGAGATCGCGGCGGCGACGGGCAAGGATCCCGCCCAGTTCCGCATCTCGTTGCTCGACGGCGCCGGCAAGAACGACGGCGGCGCGCAGCGCTTGCGCAACACGCTGCTCGCCGCGATGGGACTGTCCGGCTACGGCACCAAGCAATTGCCGAAAGGCGAGGGCATGGGCGTCGCCTGCGTCTCGTCGCAGGAGCGGGCGACCGCGAGCTGGACGGCGTGCGTGGCTCACGTCGCCGTCGCGCCGTCGGGGGAGGTGACCGTGAAGAAGCTCACGGTCGCAACCGACGTCGGCACGCAGGTGCATCCCGACAATGTCCGCGCCCAGGTCGAGGGTGCGGCGCTGTGGGGCCTGTCGCTGGCGATGTACGAGAAGGCGACGCTGAAGGACGGTGGCATCGAGCAGACCAATTTCGATGGCTACACGCCCTTGCGCATGAGCCAGACGCCCGAGGTCGCGATCGCCGTGATCGCCAATGGCGAGAAGGCCACCGGCGTCGGCGAGCCCGCGGTCACCGTGGTCGCGCCGGCCATCGGCAACGCCATCTTCAATGCCAGCGGCGCCCGCGTCCGCGCCCTGCCGATCACCGCGGAAGCCGTGAAAGCGAGCATGAAGGCGTAAGTCGCGCTGCGATTGCCGAATGAGCTGATCCGCCGGAGGGCAACCTCCGGCGGATTTGTTTTGGAGCCGCCTCCACACCCTCACCGTCATGCCCCGGCTTGACCGGGGCATCCAGTACGCCGCGGCTTCTCGGTTTCAGCCGGACCGTCTCAGCGTACTGGGTCGCCCGGTCAAGCCGGGCGACGACAGCGGAGGGCGGGGCGATAGCGTCCAAAATTCCCCTTATCCATCAATGCCCGTTCTACTGTGCATGGGGTTGTTTTCGCCGGTTGTGAAATTCCCCCCTGAACCCCAATCCGTAAAATTGCGTGCAATTCCCCAAGGTTCCATTGAGCACGCCTCTTAAGGGCCAGAGAACCTGATCCGGCTTAGGCTCATCGGCCAATACGCCCGAGTTTCCGGTCCTTGTGGGGGAAGCCATGAACGCCACAGCCAAATCCGCCGCCAAACGCCGGCTCCTGCTCGCCTCCGATCGGAGCGACGGGAGCAGCGAGCTCGCCAGCATCCTGAAAGCGGTCGGCGACGTCTCCACGGTGAAGACGGACGAAATCCCCGCCCAGCCGTCGCGCGATCTCTCCGGGCTCGTGGTCGACATCAATCTGCGCTCGCCCGACAGCGTGCAGCGGGTCCGCAACAAGCTGCGCGGCGATGCCTATCGTTCGATGCCGCGGCTGTTCGTGCTCGCGGACGCCCTGCATCACGGCACCATGCAGGCCTGGGCGCTCGGGGCCACCGACACCATCTCGCGGCCGCTCCAGGCCGAGGCCATCCTGCAGCGCATCCGCGCCGCCTTCCCGGACACCACGGCCTATGACGCGACCGATCGCGGCAAGACGCTCAACCGCGGCGTCGAGGCGGCGCATGCGGTGCTGACCAAGATGTTCGAGAAGCTGCCACTCGGCGTGCCCCTGACCTTCGATGACGTCATCGCCGCCGAAAGCAAGATCCTGAAGGCGATCAAGCATTCCTCGCTGCGGGAATGGCTCACCACGGTCGGCTGTCACCATGTCGGCAGCTACCGCCATTGCCTGTTCGTCACCGGCTTCGCCGTCGCCTTCGCCCAGCATCTCGGCATGCGCGAGGACGACCAGCGCCGCCTGACCCGCGCCGCGCTGCTGCACGACGTCGGCAAGGCCTTCGTTCCGGCCTGGCTGCTCGACAAGCCCGGCAAGCTCACCGACGAGGAGATGGCTGAGGTCCGCCAGCATCCGCGCCGCGGCTATGATGCGCTCGCCGCGCAAGGCGGCTTCCCGCCGGAGATGCTGGACGTGGTGCTGCATCACCACGAATTCCTCGACGGCTCCGGCTATCCGAACGGCCTGTCGTCGAACCAGATCAGCGACATCGTGCGCCTGACGACAATCGTCGACATCTACGCCGCGCTCGTCGAGAAGCGCGCCTACCGCATGCCCTTCACCCACTCCCGCGCCTTCACGATGATGGAAGGCATGGGCGGCAAGCTCGACCAGCAGCTGCTGCAGGCGTTCCGCCCGGTCGCGCTGGGGTCGTTCTAGTCGGGATGCCGTAGTCGTAGGGCGGGTTAGCCTCGCGGCTGCGCGAAGCGCAGGCGCCAGGCGTAACCCACCATGCCTCCGCAATTGCCGAACGAAGTAGGTGGGTTACGCCTTCGGCTAACCCACCTACGAGATCACCCCACCAGCTTCCGCAGCTCCGCCTTCGCCACCTTCTCCAGCGTCGAGCGCGGCATGTCGTCGACGAGCCTGATCTCGCGCGGCAGCTTGAAGTCGGCGAGGCCCCTGCGGCAGGCTTCCATGACGCGATCATGCAAGTCGGGCGCAGCGCCTGCGACGCCGCCCTGCGGGATGATGAAGACCACCGGCACCTCGTCCAGCATCGGATGCGTCTTCGCCACGACGGCGGCCTCGCGCACGCCCGGCACCAGCGCGATCACCTGCTCGATCTCGGAGGCCGCAACGTTCTCGCCGCCGACCTTCAGCATGTCCTTGGCGCGGTCGCCGAACTTGATGAAGCCGTTCTCCAATCGCTCGACGCGGTCGCCGGTGAGGAAGAAGCCGTGCTCGTCAAAACTCTCGCGCGTCGCCGTCTCGTTGTGCAGGTACTCGGCGAACAGCGACAGGCCGGGGATGCCCTTGATCGCGAGATTGCCGGTGTCGCCGACCTCCGTCGGCCGTCCGTCGTCGTCGGTGATGCGGATCTGATATTCGGGCGCGGCGCGACCGATCGACATCGGGATGTTGGGCTGATCCACCTCGCCGACGATGCCGTGGGTGATGGTCTCGGTCATGCCCCACCAGCCGATCATCTTGACGCCGAAGGCGGCAAAGGCCGGCGGCTCGTTGATGGCGGTGCCCCACAGGCGGAACTTGTGGTCTTTCGGGATATCCTGCTCGAGCAGCGCCTTCATGCAGAACGGGATGGTCGAGGTCCAGGTTGCGCCATGCTCGCGCGCGACGCCCCAGAACCGGCTGGCGGAGAAGCGCGGCTGGATCACGCAAGTGGCGCCGACCCACAGCGTCGCCAGCATGGAATAGGCCAGCGCATTGGTGTGGAACAGGGGCAGGTACGCCTGGTGCACGTCGCGGGCATGAAGGTCCTCGTGCGCGGCGTTGATCTTGGCGCCCCACAGCGCGTTGGCATGGGTCCACAGCACCGCCTTCGGCCGCGACGTCGTGCCCGAAGTGTATTGCACGCTGCATGGCGCCAGCGGATCGGTCGCGCGCCGGGGACGATCGGCACTGTCGGCGAACAGCGATTCGAAGCTGTCGCTCCGCGAGACGCCCCGCGCGGGCGCCGCCCCCGCATCGTGCGAGGTCACCGCCAGCCAGCGTATGCTGCGGCAGTTCTGCGCGACGGCTTCCGCATAGGCCGGCTGCGTGATCGCGGCGACCGCGCCGCAATGATCGGCGAAATACGCGATCTCGGCCGGCGCCGAACGCGTGTTGGTGGTGACCGCGATGGCCCCGAGCTCGACGCAGGCGAACCAGGCCAGCATCGCCTCGATGCAATTGTCGAGATGAATGAGCACATATTGGCCCGGCTTGACACCGCGCCTGGCGAGGCCGGCCGCGAGCGCGCCGACGCGCTCGTGAAACTCGCCGTAGCTCCAGCGCCGCGCCGGCGCGTCGAACGGGGCCCAGATCAGGAACGGATGATCACGCCGGACCTCGGCGCGCAGCTTGAGCAGCCAGGGCACGTCGAGCCCGTCGAACGGGCCCACGATTCCAGCTGTGGTCTGTTGAACTGGCATGGCTCCTCCCGGTGCAGCCGCATCTTGCCGGCGGCTGTCTTTTGATGATTGCGTCTTCCTGCCATTGGACGACGCGGGACGCAAATCCGGGGAAGGGCCGAGCTCTCTCCTGCGTCATTGCGAGGAGCTCCCGCGACGAAGCAATCCAGACTGGTTCCGCGGAGGGGTTCTGGATTGCTTCGCTGCGCTCGCAATGACGGGTTTGGCTGGGGGCGCGCCTCAATCCTCGTACGACGAGATCTCGATCAAACTGCCATCCGGGTCCCGGCAATAGACCGAGCGCAACGTGCCGCGGGCGCCTTGCCTCGGGCCCGGACCTTCCTCGATCGCGACGCCATGTGCCCGCAAATGCGCCACCACCTCGTCCGGCGTGGCCGAGGTGAGAAAGCACAAATCTTCGCTGCCCGCCGTCGGTTGGTTCGCGGTGAACCACTCCACCTTGTCGGCATCGCGTTGCCGGACGTTGATCCTCTGGTTACCGAATTCAAGGAAAGTCCGCGGCGCTTTGCCGCCGCCGGGATCGAACACCTTGACTTCCATGCCGAGAATCTTGCCGTACCACGCAGCACTTGCCGCGACGTCGCTGACATTGATCACGAGATGATCCAGGGCATGAACCTTGACCGGCATGTCTCATCCTTTCGTCGTGATGTGCCCCGCGCACTTTCCGCACGCGGCAAGCTTTGTTACAACCGCAGCGACGCGGCTTTCAAGCCATCCGACTTCAAGAACAACACTGGGAGAACCCTTGAGATGATCACTCGCCGTACCGCGCTGGGCCTGCTCGCCGCCAGTCCGCTTGCAGCCACCCCGCTGTCGAAGGCCCTTGCCGCCGATTATCCGGCCCGTCCGGTGAAATGGGTGGTGGGCTATCCGCCGGGCGGCGCCACGGACATCCTGGCACGGCTGATCGGCCAGCGCCTGTCGGAAAAGCTCGGCCAGCAATTCGTGGTCGAGAACAAGCCCGGCGCCGGGAACAACATCGCGACCGAATCGGTCATCAATGCCGAGCCCGACGGCTACACGCTGCAGCTGGTCAACCCGGCCAACTACATCAACGCCTCGCTCTACAAGAATCTCAAGTTCAACTTCGTGAACGATATCGCGCCGGTCGCCTCGTTCCAGCGCGTTCCGAACGTGATGACCGTCAACAAGGACGTGCCGGCCAAGAACGTCGCCGAGTTCATCGAGTACGTGAAGGCCAATCCCGGCAAGGTGAACATGGCCTCGTCCGGCAACGGCACCTCGGTGCATCTGTCCGGCGAGATGTTCATGGCCATGACCGGCTGCAAGATGCAGCACGTGCCCTATCGCGGCGCCGCGCCCGCGATCACTGACATGCTCGCCGGCCAGGTGCAGGTGATCTTCGACAACATGCCCTCGATCATTCAGCACATCCGCTCCGGCAGCCTGCGCGCGATCGGCGTCACCACCACGGAACGCTCGCCGCAGCTGCCCGACGTGCAGCCGATCGCCGACACCGTCAAGGGCTATGAGGCGAGCGCGTTGTTCGGCATGGGCGCGCCGAAGAACACGCCGAAGGAAATCATCGCCAAGCTCAACGCCGAGGTCAACGCGGTGCTCAAGGAGCCCGACATGGCCAAGCGCCTGGTCGAGCTCGGCGGCGAGCCGCGGGTGCAGACGCCCGAGGCGTTCGGCGAGGAGATCAAGGCCGAGACCGAAAAGTGGAAGAAGGTCGTCGACTTCGCCGGCCTGAAGGTCGAGTAGAAAATTCGTTATGACGAGGAAGAGAGCCCTGCCGTTCGGCAGGGCTTTTTTCTTGGCTGCATTGCCAGCAACCCGATCACGCTCTCGTGCGGATCCGCGCCTGCGCCTTCCGGCTTGACGTTGTCGCGCTCGCGTCTATACTAAACCACATGGTTAAGTATCACGACGAGACGCTGGACCGGACTTTTGCGGCGCTGTCAGACCCGACGCGTCGTGCCTTGCTGGCGCGCCTCGGAGAGCAGGACGGCCTGTCGGTGAGCGAGCTGGCGGCCCCGTTTGCGGTATCGCTGCCGGCGATCATGAAGCATCTCGATGTGCTCACCGATGCCGGGCTGATCGTGCGCGAGAAGACCGGGCGCACGGTCGCCTGCCGGCTGACCGCGCAGCCGATGGAGCAGGCGATGAACTGGCTCAATCGCTATGCGCAGTTCTGGTCCCACAATCTTGATCGCCTTGCCGCCTTCGTGGAGGAAGAGACATGGCCAACGCAGCCGCCAACACCGCCGAACGCCCGGCAGAACGACCAAGCCTCACGCTCACGCGCCGGCTCCGCGCGCCGCCGCAAAAGGTCTACGCCGCCTGGACGCAAGCCGCGCAGCTAGCGCAATGGTTCGGGCCGCCGAACATGAAGCCGGCGACGCTTCAAGCCGAGCTCGACGTCCGCGTCGGCGGCCGGTTTCGCATCAGCTTCACGGGGGACGACGGCGAATACTTCGAGGCCGGCGGCCGCTATCGCGAGGTGGTGCTGAACGAGCTTCTGGTCTTCACCTGGGCCTGGCACTCGACGCCGGAGCGTGAGTCGCTGGTGACGATCTCGCTGAAGCCGGACGCTGCCGGCACCTTGATGATCTTCCATCACGCCCAGTTCTTCGACGAGACCGCGCGCGACAACCACCAGCGCGGCTGGAGCTCGATTTTCGACAAGCTCGATGCTTTCGTCGCCTGATCCCCAAGGAGAACGCCATGCAGCAACATCAGATCGTTTCGCGCGAGCAATGGATCGTCGCGCGCAAGGCCCTTCTGGTCCACGAGAAGGAATTGACCCAGGCTCGCGAACGGCTTGCCGACGAGCGCCGCCGGCTCCCCTGGGTCAAGGTCGACAAGGCGTACGCATTCGAAGGGGCGAACGGCATTGTGTCCCTGGGCGATCTGTTCAAGGGCCGGCCGCAGCTGATCGTGCAGCACGTGATGTTCGCACCCGATTGGGACGCGGCCTGCAAGAGCTGTTCGTTCTGGGCCGATGGGTTCGAGCGCATGGTGCCGCATTTGGCCGCGCGCGACACCGCCATGGTTGCGGTCTCGCTGGCGCCAAGCGCAAAGCTCGAAGCCTTCAAGAAGCGGATGGGCTGGACCTTCGACTGGGTTTCCTCAGGCCGCAACGACTTCAACCGCGATTACGGCGTGACGTTCTCACAGGAAGAGGTCGCGACCGGCAAGCCGATGTACAATTTCGGGACCACGCCGTTCTACGGCCCCGAACTGCCCGGCATCAGCGTGTTCTTCCGCGACGAGGCCGGCGCGATCTTCCACACTTATTCCTGCTTCGCCCGCGGCCTCGACATGATGAACGCTGCATATCAATATCTCGATCTCACCCCGCTCGGCCGTCACGAGGAAGGCCTGCCTTATCCGATGGACTGGGTGCGCCTGCGCGACCAGTACGAGCCGCAGCCGGCGAAGGCGGCGTGCTGCCACGGGTGAGGGGAGCGCTCGACGCACATCAAAGGTGTCGTCGCCCGGCTAGACCGGGCGATCCAGTATTCCGAGACGGCAGTGATGAATCGAAAGGCCGCGGCGTACTGGATTCCCCGCCTTCGCGGGGAATGACAGCTACGGGTGAGGTGCAGGGTGTGCCTTGCCCCGATAGCTACCGCTTCGCCTCCGCCTGCTCCGCCGCGTTGCACGAGATCAGCATCGTGTACGGCCGGGCGTTGGTGGCGATGTCGGTGGTCTTGAGCTCGCTCTTTGGCTCGGCGGTCTGATAGGGCACGATCGAATTGTCGAGGAAATCGCGCAGCACTCCGGTCTTGATGGCGAAATTGATGTTTTCAGGGATGTTGCCGGTCGCCACCGCGATCCGCAAGGCTGGAATCTTGCCCGTGACCACGCCCACGACCTGACCCGTGTTGTCGAACAGCGGCCCGCCGCTGTTGCCAGGCTGCACGGGTGCGCTGATTTGCAGGAAGCGCGAGTCGTTGCGCATGCCGCTGAGCGAGCTCACGATGCCGGTGGTCACGCTGAAGTCCGAGGTCAGGATGCCGTGATAGGGAAAGCCGATCGCGACCACGGAATCGCCGGAGCGGATCGAGCGGTCGCGGATCCGGGCAAAATCCTTGAAGGTCGTCGTCGACGGCGCCTGCAACAGGGCGAGATCGTTGTTGGCGTCGCTCGAGACGACGCGCAGCACCATTGCGGCTTCGCCGGTGAGATTGCCCCTGACGTCGCCGACGCAGCCGTCGATCACATGATGGTTGGTGACGACGTGCCCGCTCGCGCTGACGACGAAGCCGCTGCCGCTCCTGGCTCGGGCGGGTTTGCCGCCGGCCGGCGCTGCCGTCTGCTTCTCCGCCGTCGCCGCCGGCTTGGCCGCACCCTTGGTGAAATCGCCGGCCTTGCTGAGCCCGTCTGCCTTCACCCGCGTGACGCAGTTCGCCAGCGCCGCGATCAGGGGGGCCGTCGACGTCAGCACAAATTGGAGTGGCTTGCTCCCGTTGGTCGTGATCACCATCAGGCTTGCCTTCTGGAAGGTGCGAGCGACGTTGGGGGGCAGGATGGTCGTCACCATATTGGTGGTGCCGGCGGTCGCAAACAACCTCGCCTGCTCCTGGCCGTCGAAGATGAAGTCGATGGGCGCGGTATCGCCCTTGTTGAAGCGAAAGCTGGGGCTGGCAAAGCTCAGCAGCCAGGAGCCGGCCGCATTCTGCGCGACGAAGAGACTCACGCCGTTGGCGTAAGGTGCGGTCGCCGCGCAATGGGAGAACGCGCCCGTCTCGTCATTGCTGAATGCGCCGCCGGCCCAGTTGCCGACATTGACGGTGCCGAACGGCCCCGCCGCGTTCGCCCCGAACACACTCACCTGCAACACGAACGCAACGACCAACGACCTCAACCACATACCTCAGCCCCCGGCAAACGCACTCGCATCCATCTTATCCGCGAGGGCAGGTGAGGCGCAACCGTCAGTTGTCCGCACCAGTCGGTTCGGCTGACCGCAACAATTCGGGCTTGCATTTACTTTGCAGTGCCATATACTTTGCAATACAAAGTAACGGGACCGGTGTCCCGCGAAAGCCGGGGTGGAACGAGGTTTTGGCGTTGCCGATGCGCGATCTCGACAAGGCGCTGGCCGACATCGTGACGATCCGTAGCCAGATCGCGGCAGGCACCGCTTTCCGCGGTTACGGCCCGGCGACGATGGCGGCGACCGGTGCTGTTGCGCTCATCACCGCCGTCCTGCAATTCTGGTTGTTGGATGATCCCACCGGCGAGCCGCTCGTTTTCTTCATCGGCTGGTTCATCGCCGCCGCGCTGTCTGGATTGATCATCGGCATCGAGATGCGCGCCCGGTCGCGGCGCCATCATTCCGGCCTCGCCGACGCGATGATCCACCAGGCGGTCGAGCAGTTCCTGCCGGCGGGCGTTGCCGGCGTTCTGCTCGCGGTGGTGATGTGGAAGTTCGCGAGCGAGACGCTGTGGCTGCTGCCGGGCCTGTGGCAGATCCTGGTGTCGCTCGGCATCTTTGCCTCGGTCCGCTCGCTGCCGCGCACGGTGGCGCTCGCCGGCGCCTGGTATTTCGTGACCGGTTTCGCGGTCGTGGTGCTCGCGAGCCGAACCCACACGCTGTCGCCATGGACCATGGGCCTACCTTTCCTGATCGGCCAATCGCTGATGGCGGCCATTCTGCATTTCGCGTCCGGAGACAACGATGTCGAAGACTGACAGCGCGCCCTTCTCCTATGAAGGGCTCGACCGCGTGATCCACGAGAAGGCAAGGCTCGGGCTTCTGACCTCGCTGATGGCGCATCCAAAGGGGCTGGCGTTCGGCGATCTCAAGCAGCTCTGCGGCCTCACCGACGGCAATCTCAGCCGGCACCTCGCCGTGCTCCAGGAGGCCGGCCTCGTCGAGGTGACCAAGGGCTACGAGGGCAATCGCCCGCACACGACCTGCCGCCTCACCAAGGCCGGCCGCCGCCGCTTTCTCGACTATCTCGCCGTGCTCGAGCGGCTGGTGCGCGACGCGGCGAAGGCCGCCGGCCGCGAGGCGCCGCCGCTCGGCCGCCTCGGCATCGCCTCGACCTGATCTCCCCCCTTTTTGACCGGAGACTTTGCAATGCAAAGTGACATCACGTCCCGCGACGAGAAGCTTCATGTCGGCATCATCATGGACGGCAACGGCCGATGGGCGACGCGGCGCGGCCTGTCGCGCGTGCGCGGCCACGAGGCCGGCGTCGAGACCATCCGCCGCATCGTCGAGGCCGCGCCCAAGCAGGGCATCGGCACGCTGACGCTTTACGCCTTCTCCACCGACAATTGGCGGCGGCCGAAGGCCGAGGTCGCGGCGCTGATGACCCTGCTGCGCTTCTACCTCGCGAACGAAGTGCAGAGCCTCGTCAAGAACGGCGTGCGCCTCTCCGTCATCGGCCGCCGCGATCGCCTGCCCGACGGCATCGCCGCCGCGATCGCGCGCGCCGAGGCGGCCACCGCCGATGGCCGCGCGCTGCATGTGCGCATCGCCGTCGATTATTCCGCGCGCGACGCCATCCTCAATGCCGCGGCCAAGGCGGCCGCGCTGACCAGCCTGACGCGTGAAGCCTTCTCGCAGCTCGTCACAGGCGAGGCTGGCCTTCGCGACGTCGACCTCATCATCCGCACCTCCGGCGAGAAGCGGCTGTCGGACTTCCTGCTTTGGGAAGGCGCCTATGCCGAGCTGTACTTCACCGAGCGGATGTGGCCCGAATTCGACGCGGGCGATCTTGCCGAGGCGCTCGCCGCCTTCCATGGCCGCGAGCGCCGCTTCGGCGGGCTGCAAGCCATTATGCCCGGAGAGGCGCCCTCGCTCTCGCAGGTGTGAGGCGCCTCGGCGCCCGCCGGCTCCCCCACCGATTGCCGCCCGGCATGGATCGTGCTCTAGTCTTCCGGCGTTGTGTACCCCTGCGACGGGAGCGTTCGCACCATGCGCGCAGTCCTCGATTACTGCACCGGCGGAACGGAGCGGCAGCTTGCCGCCGGCACCATCATCGTCGCCGAGGGGGGCACCTCCGGCCATCTCTACGTGCTGATGCAAGGCAGGCTCGAGGTGCTCAAGGCCGAGATGGTGGTCGCCACCGTCACCGAGCCCGGCGCGGTGCTGGGTGAGATGTCCGTGCTGCTGGGCCAGCCGCACACCGCAACGGTACGGGCCTGCTCCGACGCCATCGTCTACGAATTCGAGGATGCCGCCGCGTTCCTCGAGAGGGAGCCGGGCGTGGCGCTGCTGATCGCAAAAATGCTGGCGCAGAGGCTCAACGGCGCCAACACCTACCTCGCCGATCTGAAGCGGCAATATGCCGGCCACGGCACGCATCTGGCCATGGTCGGCGAAGTGCTCCAGAGCATGATCAACCTGCCGCCGGCTGAGGTTTCGCCCGGCTCTGATCGGCAATCCGATCCAAGAATGTGAGCCAGTCGGGCGGCGCCTCGATGGGGGCGGCGGGCCGCCGCAACGGCGCATTCAGGTCGATCCATTGCGCCGCGCCGGCCGCCAGCCAGAACGCCTTGTCGGCATCGAGATCGAGCACGATGCAGGTTGGGGGACGGCCGGGTTGCAGGCCCGTGTTGAAGACCCAGGTCTGGCCCAGCCGGTCGAACCACGATCCATTGCTGATGAAGGGCGATTGATGCACATGGCCCGAGATCACCATCGACGGCTGGTATTGCATGATCCACTGCACCAGCTCGACGTCGCCGAAGAAGCGCTTGCCGCCCCAGCTCGTCGGTGAATCCGCCGGCGGCGCATGATGCGCCCAGATCCAGCGCTGCGGCCTGACGGCTGCGGCATCGCGCAACTGCTCGATGAGGCGTTGCTTGACCTGGGGTCCGTCCCACCATGGGCACACCGTGAACAGGGTATCGCCGACCGTCAGGCCGTCGCCGTCGCAGGCGATGCCGAGCTCGCGCACCTCCGAGATCCAGCGCGAAATCTTCTCACCTTCGGCGTTGCGCTCGTCGAGATCGTGATTGCCGGAGCAGAGGATCACGCGGGTCGTCGCGGCCAGCAGCGCGAGATACTTCTTCACCACCACGATCTGGGCGCGGAAATCCACCATCGAGCCGATGTCGAGCGCGTCGCCGGCGAAGATCACGAGGTCGAATTGCGGCGCCGCGCTGACCAGCCAGTCGAGCTGCGGCAGCGAATAGTGTAGGTCGGCCACGACCAGGCAGCGCATGGAAAATCCGACGGCCAGAGATCAAAATGTCAGGGAATTCCAAAAACGGCATAAAGCAAGAAGCAGACCAGCCCGGCCGCCCCTTTGCATCAATCCAATGAGCGACAGCATGCTGCGTCCCGTCGCAGGGCGCAAGGGGCGGCAATGCGGGGCTGGACCGGATCGCCGAATTCTGGTGTCGTGGCCTGCTCTCAACACCTGTGTTCACATGACCTCCTTCAAGACCATTCGCGCCCGCGCCGAGAAGCGCAAGGGCGGGCCCAAGGCGCTGGACAAGTTGATGCCGGCCAAGCCGGACCTCAAGCAGCTGGCCAAGCTCGGCGACGATCGTATCCTCGCCGAAATGACCAAGCGGGTGTTCTGCGCCGGCTTTGCCTGGAGCGTGATCGATTCCAAATGGGACGGCTTTGAGCAGGCCTTCCTGCATTTCCAGCCCGCCAAGCTCACGTTCCAGCCCGAAGATTATTGGGAGGGCCTACTGCGCGACGCGCGCATCGTGCGCAACGGTGCCAAGATCATGTCGGTGCGCGACAACGCCGCCTTCGTGCAGGAGATCGCAAAGGAGCACGGCAGCTTCGGCAAGTTCCTGGCGAAATGGCCGTCCTCCGACGAGATCGGCCTGCTCGACCTCCTCAACAAACGCGGCAGCCGGCTGGGCGGAAACACCGGCCAGATGCTGCTCCGCTTCGTCGGCTGGGACGGTTTCGTGACGTCGAAGGACGTCGTGGCCTGCCTGCGCGCTGCCGGTCTCGACATCGCGGAGGAGGTCAAGTCGAAGGGCGATCTCGCCAAGGTGCAGGCGCAGTTCAACGCCTGGGCCGAGGAGTCCGACCTGCCGTACACATATTTGTCACGCATCTGCGCGCTGTCGGTCGGCGAGAACAGCAGCGAGTAGCGCGTCGATCGATAGATCGTGTGCATCCTGTGGCGATCTTGTGCCGCGAACGCGGCCGATGAAACCCCGCGATCACGAAATACATTTCGCAGGAACATTTGTCCGCAGCACCTGTTCGGGACTCTGAGCCAGGCGCATAAGGGCGCAGGGAATGCTCGCTCCCGCCTGGCTCGATGAAACCGGATACAACAACGGAGCAGCTCATGAAGCTCACATCTGAACAGGTGAAGCAGACCGTCAACCAGCTCGGCGCTCAGGTGCTGCCCGACGAACATCCGGCGATGCCGCAGCTCAACAGCATGTTCGGCGAGCACACCTTCTTCGTCGACGAGATGGGCCTCAAGGTGCTCGAGCCGACGGGATCGCTCGGCAGCGACCGCCAGAGCGGCGAGGTCGTCAGCCTCGCTGATTGGGGCGATTCCGACCTGACGCGCCTGATGGCGCATGAGCCCGAACCGACCGGCGTGATCGTGGTGTTCGAGCATGTGAGGCATTGAGCAGCCCGACGGGACGTTTTGGAGACACGTGCGCCACGGCACTCCCGTGGCGCGCGGCTTTGGCGTGACTGGTGACGTGGTGATCAGCTCCGCCGTCTTGCGAACGGTCTGGTGCCGGTCGCATTATCTGTCGCGAATGCTCTGTGCGTAGCGCCACATTTCTCCGCGACAGGCCGGAAACAGCGCAACGATCGTGAGCGAAACCGCATATGAAAGGCAGAAGCAGGCTGCCAATTCCGGGATCCCTCCGATCGAACGCGCCAGCAGCCAGCGATGCAGCAGAGACACCGTCACCACGGAAGCGAGGGCTCCGGCGAGATGTGGCCCGACCACTTCCATGAGGTCTCGATGACGCACCGGGCCGCGTCGCCCAATCAGCCACCACAGGATGGGCGTGCGCACGCACTCGCTGATCGAGTATGCGCTGGCGACGCCGACTGGTCCGAACGGCAGCCCGCATATGAAAGCGAGAATCGATGTTGAGACATTGAACAGGCCCCAGCGCATGTATTCCTTGGTGCGGCCCTGGCTGAGGAAAAGCCAGTTGGCGGGGCTGTTGCTGGTCTGCAGCAGACCGGCGATGCTGAGGGCGACGAAGATCGGCGCAGCCTCGCTCCATTGGCCGCCGAGCAGGGTTTCGACCAGCGTATCGGCGGTCGCGATCATGAAGCCGACGCCAGGCAACACGAGCAGGAGCGCCGGCAGCACCGCGCGACGGAACGAATCCCGATAGCGCTCCGGCTCCTTCAGCAGGCCCGACAGCGTCGGCAGCATGATTCGCACCATCGGATTGCTGACTTGCTGAAGCGGAAACAGCAGCAACCGGTAGGCGCGGTTATACGCGCCAAGCGAGGCAGCCCCCCAGACCTTGCCGATCAACACCCCGTCGGTATTGCGGGACAGGAATTCGGCAAGATTGTAGCCGGTCACGCCGAGCCCGAAGTTCAGCATGTCGCGTGCAGCCTTGATCGAGCCGGGCCTCGACGGCAACCATCCCGAACTCAGCCACGCGCCGCTCGCGAGCACCAGACCTGATGTCAGGCTGCCGGCGAGAATGGCCCAATAGCTGTGATAGACGTACGCGACCGCGGCAGAGGTCAGTAATCCAGTCAGTGCGGCCGCGGACTCCAGGCCTGCCAGCGTCCAGAATCTCATCTGTCGCGTCAGCAACGACAAATGCTGGACGTCAGCGCCGCTGAGCAGCAACGTGACGCTCATACCAGATGTCAGTGGGGCGAGATTTGGCGCGCTGTAGAACCTGGCAACGAGCGGCGATAGCGCCACCTGTGTGGCCGCCAGTAGCGCGCCGACCGAGAGGTTCACCCAGAACAGCGCACTCAGCTCGTTGTGCGTCAACTCGTCCTTCTGCACGGTCGCGTGTCCAAGACCGAGATCCTGGAACAGCACCGCGAAGGCGAGCACCGGCGAAGCCATTGCATAAGTACCAAAGTCGACTGGCGTCAGCAGGCGCGAGAGCAGGATCACAGATCCGGTCTGCGTCGCTACACGCACAACCTGAGTGACGATCGCAGCGAGCGCACCTTTCCGTACGTTCCGGGACTGCTCGTCCTCGGACAAGCGCATGTTGAGTTGAGTCACGATCAGCTCCTCGAGCGGCGAACAACGAAAATTTCAAGCGCAGTTCGAAAGCAAGACGGTGAATCAAACGACAGTTTATCTTTTCGATTTCATGCGATTGGCGCTTCATTCATGTGCGATCAACCGGACGCCCTCATGCGCGGACCACCGCACGAGAGAGACATCGAGGCTATCGCGCGTGAGCAGCGTCGCGAAACGCCGACGACTATCCGTCAGTACGTGTCAATTGAATGGCGCGACCAAACTGCGTTCGCAAAAAACTTTACGTCGATCGCGCTCGAACGAACAGCCAATGGAGTGCATCTTGTTCAGAGCAGCGCGTCGAAATCGAAAAAGAGGCTGGTCTGTCAGCTTCACGTCAGGCAGTGCCTCGAAGATCGACACAGAACCGCTCGCAATAGTGTCAAACCTCTAGTCTTCGCGGTCCTCTTGCAACGTGTTCTTCAACGGGAATTTCGATGACGATCTGAGTTCCCGGACTCGCCTTGCTCTCGAGCAGCAAGCGCCCGTTGAGCGATGAGGTGACGAGATTGAACGCGATGTGCAGTCCCAGACCGGCATTGCCTTTCTCGCGACTTGTCGTGACGAATGGATCGAAGATGTGCGCCTGCAGGTGGTCAGGGATTCCGACGCCTTCATCAGCGCAGACAAGGCGGACTGATCTCGGATTCGGTTGGTTTACCGTGATCACGAACCGGCCGCCTCTCTTGTCAGGATACGCATGCGCTGCAGTGTTGAGGGCGAGATTGCTGATCACCTGAGCAAGCGCTCCGGGATAGCTGTTGAGCTTGATTCCCGCCGGGCAGTGTACCTCCACGGTCAGGGCATGATGCGACAGCAATGGCCCGAGCCGGGACATCAACTCCGATAGCCAATCCCTGAGCTCGAAACTGCGCCGGTCCTCATCGGCTTGATGGACCGCGACCTGCCTGAAGCTGTGCACCATTTCGGATGCGCGGTGCAGATTTTCGAAGGTCAGGTTGAGCCCCTGCTTGAGCCGGTCGATGCCCTTGGTTAGATCGGACCGCCGGACCGATGCTCCGCCCAATGCATCACTCATCGTTTGCAGGTCATCCTGCATGGCCGTCGACGTCGTCAAGGCGAGGCCGAGCGGGGTGCTGACCTCGTGAGCGACACCTGCCACCAATTGCCCGAGCGAGGCGAGCTTTTCCGCCTGCACGAGATGCTCCTGGGTCGCGCGCAGATCGCGCAACGATTTCTCGGAGCGTTCCTTTTCCTGTTGCAGCGCCTCGGATGTCCGGAACTGCTTTCGCGCCCGGTACTCGCGCGCAGCCACCGCGTAGAGCGACAATGCGTAGGCGTTGCCGACGAGAGAATGGTTGATGAAGCTCAGGCCGGTCGGCATTGTCGACGCGAATGTCTCGGCGACCAGCAACGCCACCCACGACAGCAGGCAGAAGATCGCCAGCGAGCCGATCCGCAAGGGCAGCATGGTCGAGACGAACAGTATGATCATCATCATGCCGGGCGCGGCAAAGGTGAAGCCCGAGGGAAGCACGAGATAGATGCTCGGCAAAATGCAGCCCGGGATGACGCAATAGATGAGAAAGATCGTCTCCGCCCATGGCTTCATCCGGCGCCGCGACAGCAGCGCCGTCAGCGGGAGCAGGATGACCACGGCGGTTCCACCGCGGATTGCGAGCGTGGTCGGCACGACTTCGGGGTAGAGCACCCAATCCCAGAGCGTGTAGCTGGCATAGGTGGCGGCGCCAAGCAGCATCGCGATCTGCGTCCATCCGAGACTGCCCCGGACATATTGGTCGACAAACCGGCGTTCCTCGATGCGGTCTTCGAAGCGCAGTCCGAGGCGTATCAATAAGGCAAGCATCCAAACTCAATCGCGAAAAGTCATGTCTGGTGTATCTACGACAGGTTTGGCGCCGCGTCGCGGATAAAGATGCCGCGTTCACCGAAGGGGCCTCAAGCCGCGTTCAGATGCCCAGCGTCAGCTGCGGCTCCGACTCGCCGGCGGGGTGGAGCGACGACAACGAGACCCCAAGCAGCCTGACGCGCTTGGGCAGCGGCATCTCGGCTTCGAGCAGGCCGCAGGCCAGCCGCTCCAGATCGTCGCGTCCGGCAACGGACGCCGCGACGGATCGGCTGCGCGTGATGATCTCGAAATCGGCGAACTTGATCTTCAGGGTGACGGTGCGGCCGCGATTGCCCGTCGCCTCGCAATGCCGCCAGACCTTGTCGACGAGCGGCCTTAGCTCGGCGGCAAGCGCGTCGAACGCATCGAGGTCGGTCGAGAACGTGTTCTCCGCGCCGACGGATTTGCGGATCCGGTTGGCGCGGACCGGCCGCTCGTCGACGCCGCGCGATATCCAATAATAATACGCGCCTGACTTGCCGAAATTCGCGTTCATGAACTCCAGGGATTGGTTGCGGATGTCCCGGCCGGTGAACAGGCCGAGCGCGTTCATCTTCGCAGCCGTCGCCGGACCGATGCCGTGGAATTTGCCGACCGGCAGCGGCTCGACGAAGGCCGGCCCCATCTCCGGCGAGATCACGAACTGGCCGTTGGGCTTGCGATGATCGGACGCGAGCTTGGCCAGGAACTTGTTGTAGGAGATACCCGCCGACGCGGTGAGGCCGGTCTCCGCCTTGATCTTCGCGCGGATCTCGAGCGCGATGTCCCGCGCCAGCGGGATGCCTTGCAGGTTCTCCGTCACGTCGAGATAGGCTTCGTCGAGCGACAGCGGCTCGATGACGGGCGTGTGCTCGGCAAAGATGTCGCGGATTTGTCTGGAGATCGCCTTGTAGACCTCGAAGCGCGGCCTGACGAAGATCAGATCGGGACATTGCCGCTTCGCCGTCACCGACGGCATGGCCGAGCGGACGCCGAACTTGCGGGCCTCGTAGCTCGCAGCCGCAACGACGCCGCGTTCCGCGGAGCCGCCGACCGCCACAGGCTTGCCGCGCAGCTCCGGATTGTCACGCTGCTCCACAGAGGCATAGAACGCATCCATGTCGATATGGATGATCTTGCGGACAGGCGAGGGCTCGCCGGTCGTCGGGTCGGATTCGCTCATGGAAAGATGATACGATCGCGTGGGGAGATGCGCGAGCTGAGGGATGCTTCCGTCGATCCGGCGGCTGAATTGAGCTGCACAATCGCGGCAGGGTCAAAAGCTATCTCAGGCTCGTGACGAGAGGCGCTCGTCAGTTCCGTTCAGTCGAGATGGCTTCGGCTCGGCCGCGATCGCTTGGGAGAGGCAGAGGCTCCTACTTGCCACGGATGAACTCAAGGAGCTGGCTTGAGGCTCCGTCGCCAACGCGCTGCGCACCTGCGACCGTGAGGTGATTGACGTCCCAATAGAGCCAGAGGCCGTCCATGGCGGTCGGACACTCGGCTTCTCCGCACAAATAGCGTTCTGGATAGAGCAGAAAGACCTGGTTCGGGTAGCGGCTCCGGATCTCCTCGAGCATGGCGTGGAATTCGCGATTGTCGGCCTGCACGCGATCAAGGGGCACGGCAGGACAGGGCTTGCTTGGTGCGTGCCAGAGGGGTCCCGGTGCGAAGCGGGACATCGGGCTGCGGCAGCCCGGCTCGACTCCGGGCGCTATGATCAGGATGCGCCGTCCGCTGCCGCCGAGCTCATGGATCGTGTTCTCGATGCCGGCCCGCCAGACCTGCAGGGCCGGTGCATTGACCTCCGGCGCGAGCTCGTTGCGGAGCGCATTGCCGTAAGTCATCCAGGATTGGCTGAGCACGATTGGAGCCTGGTTCTGCCTGATCGCGGCGAGGTAGGTATCGCGCTGGCGTTTGCAGTCCTGCGAGCCGTCGAACGCTGTTCGCACCAGCCCGACGAGCAACGGACAACCTTCGGCCGTATAGGCCTCTCCCCGGACGGCGGCGCGCTTTGCCGCCGGGTCCAGCGCTGCGACATAATGCTCGGCGAAGGAGTCGCCGAGCACTTGCACGCCAACGGGGTCGCTCAATGAACCGAAGGCACATTTCGATTGTGCGCTCTTGGCGCACGGCCAGAAGCCGAATCGCTGCAGATCGGCGACCTCGCGGGCCTGTGCCGGGAGCCGCCATGGCCAGCCATCTTGGCGGTTGGCCACAAATGCAACAATCGCGAGCGCGACGATCGTCGCGGCGGCGGGGCCGGCGACTCGCAGCAGTGCCGAGCGACCCGCGCGATAAGGCTGTTCGATCAGCCGATACATCAGCGCAGCCAGCGCCATCGCGAGGACGACGATCAGCACTTTCACCGCGACCGACTTGGCGTCATCGCCCAGGATGTAGTTTGCGTAGACGATCAGGGGCCAGTGCACGAGGTAGAGCGAGTAGGACACCAGCCCGATCCCCGCACTCAGCGGATTGGTCAGGACAGGCGAAAGGACGTGACGCTCGCCCGCCAAGATCACGCAGGCTGCACCCAGGCATGGGATGAGGGCCGTCGCGCCAGGGAAGGAGGTCGCACTGTCGAAGCTGACGACCGCGTAAGCGATCAAAGCGAATCCGGCGGCAGCCAACAGCGAGCGCGCTCCGGCCGGGAAGGTCAGCCTCTGCTCAGCAAAGATGACCAGCGCTCCGATCGCAAATTCGAAGGCGCGACAGGTCGGCAGGTAGAAAGCACCCGAGCTGTCGGTTGCGAGTGTCGCTTGCGCGACGCCGAGCGAAAGAATTGCGATGCCAAGGATGAGCAAAGGCAGTGCGCGACCGAGCAATCGGCGCCCCAGCAGAATGAACACGGGCCAAAACAGATAGAATTGCTCCTCGACGGCCAGCGACCAGAAGTGAAGCACGGGGCTAGGATCGGTCGAGTTGGCGAAATAGGCGTGGCTGCCGCGCCAGAAGTAGAAATTCGAGACCGATACCAGCGTAGCCACGGCGTCTTGAGTCAGGCCCTTGAAAAGCTCCGGAGAGAACCAGAGGCCACCGACGGCCAAGATGCCGATGATGGTGACGATCGCTGCGGGAAAGAGGCGCCGGATGCGGCGCTCGTAAAATCGCTGGAGCGAAAATTCGCCGCGATCTGCCTCGCTGAGAATGATCCGAGAGATCAGATAGCCGGACACGACGAAAAACAGGTCGACGCCAACGAAGCCGCCGCCGAACGGCGGAACGTCCAAATGATAGAGGAATACGCTCAAGACGGCGATCGCCCGGAGCCCGTCAATGTCGCGTCGATGGGATAACTTTGTAACCAATTGCTGAATCCACTGGCGGCGGTTCGTCCGACTGCGGATCCGCGCGCGCCCGCTTGCCTTTAGCGCGCCCGCATGCGTTCCTCAACCGCAGGACGGGCCGAATTCTCCCCCAATCGGGCTCGCCCCGGTCAGGCCGTCTCCGTCAACGTCGGCAACCCATCCGACGCTGCTGCGAGAAGACGCAGGACTTTGCCATGGCGCTCAGCGCATCGCTTCTCGTCGCACGGCCGCGGCTGCGCCAGGCATCGAGTCGGATTGGCTCATGGAAAGATGTTACAATCGGATGATGAGAAGGGCGAGGTGACGGATGCTTCAGTTGTTGGTCTTCGTGGCGGGCGTCGTCGGCACCGGCTGGTTGATCGGAGCGACCAATCCCCCCGGTGAATGGTATGCCGGCCTTGCCAAGCCGAGCTTCGTCCCGCCGAACTGGGCGTTCCCGATCGCCTGGACCATCCTTTACGTTCTGATCGCTGTTGCGGGATGGCGGACCTTTCGCCGTGAGCCCAGGGGCAAGGCGATGCTGGCCTGGGCGGCGCAAATGGCGCTCAACTTCATTTGGTCTCCGGTCATGTTCACGATGCACCAGATCGGCGCCGCGCTCGTCATTCTCGTCGGCCTGTTCATCGCGATCGTGACCTACATCGGTCTCGAGCTGTCACGCGACAGGCTCGCCGCCGGATTGTTCGTGCCCTACGCAGCCTGGGTCGCGTTCGCCGGTGTGCTCAATGCGGCGATCTGGCGCTTGAATTGAGGCGCTGGGTCTCGACCGATTCAAAAAACAATCTCAGGCTTGTGAGTGGCAAGCATGGGCACGCGACCCAATATGAGCCCGCGGAGGACAGCCCATGCAATACAGCTCCGAGCTCATTCACACCATGCGTCAAGCGCTGGAGACCGTGATGGCGAGTGTGCCGGCCCATCAATCGGTGTTCGGCCTGAAAGCGGCCGTCGCCGAATGCATCCTGAAGGCCGCCGCACACGGCCACACGTCATACGATGGATTGGTGACGGCAGCGTCCGACCAGCTCCAGGCGATCATCGCGTTGCTGACGTGAGGGCCGGCCTCGTGCTCGTCTTCACGGTTCGGGTGCTGCGGGTCAGTGGGTGAGAGGCGCTGCTTCCTGCGCGCGGAGCTCTCGTCCAGTGCGCTGCCCAGCGCCGGGGTCATCATCGCGAGCAGCTCCGGATTGTGCCCGGGGAATATCGAACGCCCGGACAAATCTTACGCAATGCCGCCAATGATGAGATCGAAAGATCTTTCGTGCGTCGCTTTCGAGTAGTTTATCGCCCGGTGTAGCCGCCGTTAATGTAGACAGTCTGGCCCGTGACCCAATACGATGCTGGCGACGCAAGGAACCGAATCAGCGGAACGACGTCGGAGACCGCGCCGAGGCGCCCCGCTACAGAAAGACGCGTCGCGTAGGCGATGGCGGCCGCGTCCTCGGGCGCCCGATAGAAGGGTGTATCTATTGGGCCGGGCGCAACGGCATTGACCGTGACACCGCGAGCCCCGAGTTCGCGCGCCATGGAGCGCGTGAACTGTTCGAGAGCTGCTTTCGATCCCTGATATAACGCATAGTTGGGAAGGTAGCCGTCGATCAGCGACGAGCATGCATTAATGATTCGCCCACCGTCCGGAAGATGACGGCTCACCTCCTTCATTATGAAAAAGCTCGCCTTGGCGTTCACTCCGAACACGTCGTCGTATTCGGCCTCGCTGATTTCGGCCACCGGCTTCTTGACCATGCGACCGGCGTTGTTGATCAGTATGTCGATGCGACCGAATTCGCGCAGCGTCGCCTCCACGAGGCGCGAGTGCGTCGGCATGTCGTGGAGTTCGCCTTCGATAGTGGCGGCACGAGCACCCTGTGCGCGGACAAGGTGCGCTGCAGTCTCGGCATCAGCTCGATCGCCCGCGTCATGATAGTGGATCATGATGCTCGCACCGTCCGCTGCGAGTCCTGCTGCATATGCGCGGCCGAGATTGCGCGGCCCTCCGGTGATCAGCGCGACTTTTCCCGCGAGAACACGGGTCGGGTCTCCCGACTGATTCGTTTGGGCGTCTGTTCGACCGACTGCAGCCGCCGTAGCCGCCGCCGCGGTGATGCCAAGTGTCATCGAACGACGCGATAGCCAAATGTTTTCGTTTTGAGTCATGGTTATCCTGCGCCTCCGCTTCAGCATGTCAGCAGGCCGTCGTTCACAAAAACGGCTTGGCTCTCCGGTCACGCGAACCTAGAGGCATGAGGCCGCTGCGCGGCAGGTCGATTCTTGCTGTCTTTTGCTTCAGCGCGCGCGGATATCAGACGGCAACAGACCTGTCCGGGCACGGAACTGACGACGAAAATGATTGATGTTCGAATAGCCGAGGTCGGCGGCGATCGCTTCAACGCTATCGGGCGTGTTCCGAAGGCGTTGGCGCGCGTGCTCTAGGCGGCGGCTCGACACATATTGATGCGGCGCAGATCCGGTGGCGGCCTTGAACGCCCTGGCAAAGTGAAACGGACTTAGTGCCGCAACTTCGGCCAGCCGCGCGAGCGTCAGATCCGTGGCGGTGTGTGCTTCTACAAAATCCAGCACTCTGCGCAGGCGCCGAGTATCCAGCGAGCCTTTTGAGCGCTCGATCGCCCGCCCTCCGAATTTTCCGCACAAGACAATCGCGTAGAGGGTCCGCACCAATGAATCGCGTTCGACGTCGTTCAAATGATGCCTCCCGCGCGCGGCTGCGCGGAAACGGTCAACGATCGCCCATGCGTGAAAGTTCTCCCAGCCATGAATATCGGCAAGATCGGCATAGCCCTCAGCACCAAGTTCCTCGGCAATTTGCTTCCGCAGCGAGCCATCCGCTGAAATTTCTACCACTTCAGCGGGCGAAGTTGTTCGCACCCATTTGACCGGTTCTCCGCCGGTCAGACCGATTGTTCCGGCAGGCGCATCGCGAGCGACCGTGCGTCCATTCGCCAGCATTACAGCGGCGTTCTTCTGGCCGTTAAACCCCACCGCGATCGCTCCAGGCAGCGCGAGCGATGCATCACCTGCGTCCGCCGCGGGCGGCAGACGGAGGTGCGCAACGCGCACGCTCCCCCATGTGAACCGGGCTATGTCGATGCGATTGAACATCCGACGTGAGATTTGGGGGACGGTGTACGTCGCATCAAGCCCGGTATCTCGCCGCCAATCGGTAACATTCGTCGCTCCGGGAGAGAGGCTCCGGCGGGCAGAACTGGCTCACGCGAGCCGAGGCCGTTGCATCGAAGACGTGATCGAAAAGGCTCTGGTGAATGTGGGGCGGTTCGGTAGCGCGAGCGACATTCCGCTGCTTCGCGCTTGGTCACTCTATCCTGATCTGGGGTGTGCTTCGCGATACAGGCCATCAGGGAGATTGATGAAGCGACCGGCCAGATGAAGCCGCCTGCCGAGGGCTAGTTGAGGTAGGGCTAATTGAGGTAGCGCGCCGCATCGAGGGAGCTGCGCGTCAATCGGTGACAATATCGCGCAAATCACAAAATGGCGCACCCGACACGATTCGAACGTGTGACCTTTGCCTTCGGAGGGCAACGCTCTATCCAGCTGAGCTACGGGTGCTAGTCGAGGTTCATTTAGCCGATTGGCGCGGGGCGGGCAACCGCTTCTCGATGGAAGCGCGCTTCAGGCCGATTTGCGCTTGACCGGGTCCGGAACCGGCTTGCCGCCGAGGGCGGCGAATTCGGCCAAAACCCGGTCGGCGCAGATGACGCGGTTGCGGCCGAGGCGTTTGGCGACATAGAGCGCCTCGTCGGCCGCGCCGAGCAGCCGGTCGGGGCCGCCGTCGGCACCGCCGGGAATATGGCTTGCGACGCCGACGCTGAGGGTAACGTGGTCGCCGGCGCCGATCGCGCCATGGGCGATCGCCAAGGCCATCACGGCGCAGCGGATCGCCTCGGCCACCATGCAGGCGCTGTCGCAATCCATGTCGGGGAGGATCAGCGCAAACTCCTCGCCGCCATAGCGGCTGGCGAGGTCGAGCGGGCGCACCGCATGCCGGCTGACGACGTCAGCCACCGCGCGCAGGCACTCGTCGCCGCTCTGGTGGCCGTGCTGGTCGTTGAACAGCTTGAAATAGTCGACGTCGACGAACAGCAGGGCCAGCGGCTTCTGCGTGCGTTGGGCGCGGGCCCATTCGCCGAGCAGCATCTGGTCGAAGGCGCGGCGGTTCGCGAGGCCAGTGAGCCCGTCCTTGGTCGCGAGCTCCTTCAGCGCCATCTCGGCGCGCTTCTGGTCGGTGAGGTCGCGCAGAGTCTCCACCACCGCGATCAGGTTGCCGGCCTCGTCGTGGATCGGGCCGGCGTCGATGGCGAGATAGAGCTGGCTGCCGAGTTTGGGCATCACGCACCAGTTCTCCGCTGAGAAGCCGAGCCCGTTGTGGCCGCGCGCGGCATATTCCGAATAATACTCCGGCAACTGCTCGGGCCGGTCGAGCGCGACGAGGTCGGCAAGGCAGGGGCGCTTCGTCTCGTAGAATGCCTGCCAGTGCTTGCTGGTGCCGATCACTTCGGCGGCCCCGACGCCGGTCAGCCGCTCGCAGGCTCTGTTCCAGATCACGACGCGGCGCTTCGGGTCAATCACGAAGGTCGGCACCACGAGGTGCTGCATCAGCCGGACGGCGTAGGAATCGGCGACATCGAGCGCCTTGCGCGACTTCGGCATCAGGCCACCGCAGCCACGGGCAAGCCATCGGAGGTACCGAACAGCTTGCGTACCTCGCTGGCCGGCTTCGGTGCACTGAACAGATAGCCCTGCATCTGCGTGCAGCCGAGCGCGCGCAGCATGTCGCGCTGCGCCTCGGTCTCGACGCCCTCGGCGACCGTGGTCATGCTGCTGGCGGCCGCGATGTTCACCACCGCCTGCACGATGATGGGCGAGCCGCTCGCCTCGGCGATGTCGACGACGAAGCAGCGGTCGATCTTGATCTTGTCGAACGGGAAGCGCTTCAGATAGCTCAGCGAGGAATAGCCGGTGCCGAAATCGTCGAGCGCGATGCGCACGCCGATCGACCGCAACTGGTGCAGGATCGAGAGCGCCGCCTCGTCGTCGCGGATCAGCACGGCCTCGGTGATCTCGAGCTCGAGCCGGCGCGGGTCGAGGCCGGAGGCGGCGAGCGCGCCCGCGATTCGCAGCGCCAGCGTGTCGCATTTGAGCTGCACCGGCGAGACGTTGACCGCGAGGCGCACATGCGCCGGCCAGGTCGCGGCCTCACTGCAGGCGGTGCGCAGCACCCAGTCGCCGAGCTCGGTGATGAGGCCGGTGTCCTCGGCGACCGGAATGAACTCCGCCGGCGACACCATGCCGCGCTGGGGATGGCGCCAGCGCAGCAGCGCCTCGCAGCCGGAGACTTCACCCGAGCGCAGGTCGACCAGCGGCTGATAGTGAATCTCGAAGCCGCCGTTGACGAGGGCCTGGCGTAAATCCTGCTCCATGCTGAGGCGTGCCTTGGCGCAGGCATCCATTGCAGGCTCGAAGAAGCGGTGGGTGCGCCGCCCCTCGGCCTTGGCCCCGTACATCGCGAGGTCGGCGTTCTTGACCAGCTGATCGAGATCGGCGCCGTCCTGGGGCGCCAGCGCGATGCCGATGCTGGCATCGGTGGAGAGCTGATGGCCGAGGCAATGATAGGGCTGCCGGATCGCCTGGTAGATCCGCTTCACGAAGGACAGCACGTCGGCGGAAGACCCGATGTCGGTCTGGATCACGGCGAATTCGTCGCCCCCGAGCCGCGCGATCAAATCGCCCTGCTTGAGACAGCCGCGCAGACGGCCGCCTATCGCCTTCAACAGCTCGTCGCCGACGTGATGACCGAGCGAATCGTTGATGCCCTTGAACTCGTCGACGTCGATGTAGAGCAGCGCAAACTGGCCGCCTTCGGCGACCTTCTCCAGCTCGCATTCGATCTGCTCGCGGAACAGGGCCCGGTTCGGCAGATCGGTCAGCGCGTCGTAATGCGCCATATGCGCGATCTTCTCGTGATCGCGCCGCCGCTCCGTGACGTCCTCGACGACATTGATGATGTAGCGCGGCTCGCCCGACCTGTCGCGGATTCCGATCCGGGTGGACGTGATGTAGCGCCGTCCGATGCTTGGCGTGGTCCACACGTGCTCGTCCAGGAACAGCCCGTCCGGCGATTGCAGCAGCTTGTCGTCGTCCCGGGTGATGATCCCGGCGGTTTCTGCCGGATAGAGATCGAACGCGGTCTTGCCGACGATCGTCTTGCTGGTTTCGCCGAGTTGTTGCTCGGCCACCTGGTTGGCCAGCAGGTAGCGCCGCGTGCGGGCATCCTTCACGGTGATCCGTGACGGGATATGGTCGATGATCTCGCGCAGGAAAGTGTAGTTGCGGTCGCGCTCCTGCTCCAGATTGCGCTGCTCGGTGATGTCCTCGATCGTGGCGACCCAGCCGCCCTGCGCGAGCGGCGTGTTGATGACCTGGAAGGCGCGGCCGTTGGCCAGCTGATGCGTTCTCGTCGAGACCGTGCCTTCGGCGACGACCCTCATGACGTCGGCGCAAAACGCTTCGACATCGCCATCGAATGCGCCGCGCTCCTTGCGATGATACATCGCCTCGCGGATGTGGCAGCCGGGCTTGATGACGTCGTGGGACAGGCCGAACATGTCGGCGTAGCGGCGGTTGCAGGTGACGATGGTGCCGCCCGCGTCGTACAGGATCAGCCCTTGCGACATGTTGTTGAGGGCGGTGTCGAGCCGCAGCCGCTCCGCTTCGATGCGCTGCTGGGCTTCGCGGTTCTGCCGGTTGATCTGGCGGATGATCAGATAGAGGATCAGCGCGATGGTGGCGGCCGAGAGGGCAGCGGTCGCCACCAGGAAGCCGGTCTGCTGGCGCCAGTCCGCGAGCGCGGCCGCTGTGGTGTTGGTGGCGATGATGACCAGCGGAAAGTGCTTCAGCGAGGCGGCCGAACCGAGCCGCTCCTCGCCGTCGATCGGGCTGTTGCCGCGGTGGCTCTGATGACCACCTTGCGCCAGCACCTTCTGCATCAGTGGCGCATCCCTGAAGTTCCGCCCGATCAGCTCTTCGCGATGCGGATGACGCGCCAGCATCTTGCCTTCGCGGTCGAACAGAGAGATGGCCGTACCCTCGCCGAGGGCGACGGAGGCGAAGTAGTGCTGGTAGCTGTCCGGATTGATCCGCCGGACCATCGCGCCGAGGAAGGTGCCGTCCGCGCCGTTCAAGCGGCGTGCGACGATCGTGGTCCATTTGTTGATGATGAAGCTGCGGACCGATTCCAGAAGCACCGGCTCGGACTGCGGATTCAGCTTGAATGTCTTGAAATAGGCGCGTGAGGAGACGTTGATCTTGGGCAGCGGCTGGGCCCGCGACCAGTTGATCAGATCGCCCTCGGCATCGTAGATCGCGATGTCGCCGAGATACGACACGGAGCTGATCTTGCTGCGCAGCATCTGGTTTGCCGCAGGCCCGGACATGCGCTCGCGGAACATCGCAGGCGAGGTGATCTCAGGCAGGTTCATCTGCCCGATCAGGTCGGCGGCGACGGCGTCGGAATCCTCGAATTGCTGATCGAAATGCCGTGCGATCAGCTTCACCGTGTTTTCGAGCTCACGCTCGCGGTTGGCGAGGGTCCGCTCGCGGAATTCGCCGACCGCCATGGCCGTGACGATGAAAATGCCCGCGACCAGAAATACGCCGCACAAGGTCAGCCACAGGACAGGACCGCGGCGCGCCAAGGCCTCCCAGCCGTTCCCCGCGGCTAGAGACATTCCGGCTGCTACCTTGGCAAAGACCTGGCGCATTCCCCCTCCCTGGAAGAACAGGAATACACCGCACAAATGGCGCAAACCTTAGGAAAACCAGTTACCTGAGCGTTAATCCGGTTGCGTGATGGCGCCAATATGTAGCCGCGCTTGTATCGCGCCGGTTGTGCGGCGCCCGCCGCAAACGCGGCGCTGCATCATGAATCATCGGTTAATGCGAGGCGCCGGCGGTCTTCTTGCCGCCGCCATGGCGCAGCCGTCCGACCACGCCGGTCGGGAAGAAATAGACGCTGGCGATGAATAGCAGCCCGAGCCACAGCAGCCAGCGGTCGGGATGCAACAGCCCCGGCAGCAACGGCAGCCCGGCTTCGCCCGCCGCCTTGGAGGCGACGCCCATCAGCGACTGCAGATAATTCTGGGCAAGGATGAAGATGGTGGCGCCGATGATCGCGCCGTAGATCGTGCCCATGCCGCCGATCACCACCATCAGCAGGATGTCGAGCATGATGGAGAAGCTCAGCGAGGTGTCGGGACCTGCATAGCGCAGCCACAGCGCATTCAGGATGCCGGCGCTGGCTGCGACGAGAGCGGCGAGGCAGTTGGCGTAGGTGAGGTGGAACACGGTGCGGAAGCCGAGCGCCTCGGCCCGGAAACGATTTTCGCGGATCGCCTGGAGCACGCGCCCGAACGGCGAGTTCACGACGCGCAGCAGCGCGAGGATCATCAGGGCCGAGATCGCGAACACCAGGTAGAAGGTCAGGATGCGGCCGTTGATCTCGAAGCCGAACAGGTTCTTGGAGATCAGCACCGTGCCGGGGCGCAGCAGCTCCGGCAGCTGGAAGCTGCGCCCGTCCTCACCACCGGTCAGCCAGGACAGCTGCGAGGCCAGCACCTGGAAGGCCGAGGCGACCGCAAGCGTGATCATGGCGAAGAAGATCGCAGCGACCCGCAGCGAGAACAGCCCGATGGCGAGCGCAAGCAGGGCTGCGAGCGGCAGGCCGGCGACGATGCCGGTGGCGACCGCGGCCCAGTTCGGACCCATGCCGTACAGCGCGATCGCGATCGCGTAGCTGCCGATGCCGTAGAACATGGTGTGGGCGAACGACACCGAGCCGGTATAGCCGAGCAGGAGATCGTAGGAGGCGACGAGGGCTGCGAAGATGCAGATCTTGGCCGCGACGTTCAGTGCCTTGGCGCCCGGGAACAGGAATGGCGTTGCCGCCAGCGCCAGGATGATGACGACGAGAACGAGCGTCAGGACGCGGCTGCGCGGCGGATCGCCTGAGAGGATCATCATCGGCTGGTCACCGCATAGAGGCCGCGCGGCCGCCACATCAGAATGGCGACCATCAGCAGGATGTTGGAGACGAGGGCGAGCTTCGGCACCAGGAAGCCGCCGTAATTGGCGACCATGGCGACGAGGATGGCGCCGATGAAGCAGCCGCCGATCGATCCCAACCCGCCGATGATGACGACGATGAAGATCAGGACGGTGAGGTCGTCACTCATGGAGGCGTGCACCTGCTCGCGGTAAAGCGCCCACATCACGCCGCCGAGGCCGGCCAGCGCCGATCCGGTCATGAACACGCCGAGGAACAGGCGGCGGATGCGGTAGCCGAGCGCCTCCACCATCTCGCGGTTCTCGACGCCGGCGCGGATCAGGAGGCCGAGCTTGGTGCGGTTGAGCACGAGCTGGATCGCGATGAAGACGGAAAGCCCGATCAGCATCGCCAGCACGCGGTACTTGGCGATCGCGACGTCGCCGATGATGAAGGAGCCGCGGAGCGAGGCCGGCAGCGGCATCGGGATGATCTGCGGCCCCCACAGCGCATAGAGCGTCTGCTCGGCGACGATCAGGCCGCCGGTGGTCATCAGGATCTGCTTCAGGTGCTGGCCGTAGACGGGAAGGATGAGCACGCGCTCGACGACGAGGCCGAGCGCACCCGACACCGCCATTGAGAGCAGCGCGGCTGGCCCCAGCACCGCGAGGTTCATCCAGAGCGAATCGGCCTGGATGGACGCCGCGAACGGCGCCAGCACCAGGGTCGCGACATAGGCGCCGACGGCGATGAAGGCGCCGTGGCCGAAATTGAGCACGTCCATCAGGCCGAACACCAGCGTTAGCCCTGAGGCCATGATGAAGATCATCATGCCCATGGCGAGGCTCGCGACGGTCAGCGTCAGCCAGGACGAGGTCGATCCGATCAGCGGGATCATCAGCAGCGCGAGCGCGAGCGGCAGCAGGATCGGCGCGAGATCGCGTTTCGGCTTCGGCAGCGGATCGGTTGCGGCAAGGTCTGTCACTGATGCGCCTCCAGGCTCAGGCCGAGCAGCCGCTCCTGCAGCGGCACGTCGGCGGCGAGTGCCGCCATCTCGCCGCGATGAACGATGGTGCCGTTGTCCATCACCAGCACGTTGTCGCCGAGCTCGCGGGCGGCAAAGAAATTCTGCTCGACCATCAGGATCGTCGCGCCCTTGCGCTTGATCTCCTTCAGGCACTCGATCAGCGCCATCACGATGGCGGGCGCGAGGCCCTTGGTCGGCTCGTCGATCAGGAGCAGCTTGCGCGGCTCGACGATCGCGCGCGCAATCGACAGCATCTGCTTCTGCCCGCCCGACAGGCTTCCCGCGCGCGACAGCCAGAAGCGGCGCAGTGCCGGGAAGAAGCCGAAGATCCAATCCAGCTGCTTGTCGTCGAGCGGCGCGTCGCGCGCCGCCAGCACCAGGTTCTCCTTCACCGTGAGATCGGAGAACACGGCCATGCTCTCCGGCACGTAGCCGACGCCGAGCCGCGCGATGTCGGGCGTCGCAAGGCTCTCGATGCGCTGGCCTGCCAGGGTGATCTCGCCTTTCGAGGCCTGCCACAGCCCCATGATGGTGCGCAGCGTCGTGGTCTTGCCGGCGCCGTTGCGGCCGAGCAGCATCGTGACCTGTCCTTCCGCAACGGCGAGATCGATGCCCTGCAGGATGTGATAGCGCCCGATATGGGTGTGCACGCCGGAAAGCTTGAGGAGATCGCTCATGCTGCGCTCCCTGTAGCGCTTTTGGGCGCGACGCCGAGATAGGCTTCCTGCACGATCGGCGAGGCGATCACCTCGGCGGGTGCGCCGTCCGCCACCAGCTGCCCGTTGTGCAGCACGATGATGCGGTCGGCGAGCGAGCGCACCACGTCCATCTTGTGCTCGACCAGGAGGATGATCTTGCTCTTGTCCTGCTTGAGCTGCGCGATCAGGTTCAGGACGATCGGCACCTCGTCGATGCTCATGCCGGCGGTCGGTTCGTCGAACATGAAGACTTTTGGCTCGAGCGCGATCATCAGCGCTACCTCGAGCTTGCGCTGGTCGCCATGCGACAGCGCGGTCGCAGTGACGCCGCGGCGATTGCCGAGCGCGACCTGGTCGAGGATGGCGTCGGCGCGCGCGATCAGGTCGCGGCGCACCATCCAGGGCCGCAGCATGTCGTAATGCGTGCCCGCTGCCGCCTGCACCGCGAGGCGGACATTCTCTTCCACTGAGAGGTTCGGGAAGAGATTGGTGAGCTGGAAAGCACGTCCGAGACCCGCACGGGTGCGCATTGGTGCGGAATGCTCGGTGATGTCGGCGCCGTCGAACAGGATGCTGCCGCCGGATGCCCGCAGCTGGCCCGAGATCAGATTGAAATAGGTGGTCTTGCCGGCGCCGTTCGGCCCGACGATGGCGGTCAGCTCGCCCGGGCGAAACGTGCAGGAGACATTGTTGACCGCGACATGGCCGCCGAAGCGGATGGTGAGGTCGCGGGTTTCGAGGGTGAGCGGCATGGAGAGTCTGGCAAATGATGAAACGAGATAGATCCGCAGGTCACGCTGCGCTCCCTCCCCCGCTTGCGGGGGAGGGTCGGGGAGAGGGCTGTCTCCGCAGGCGAGAACCCCCAAGAGGAAGGAGTCCTCTCCCGGCCTCTCCGCGTCCGCCTTCGCCAAGGCTTCGGCGGACAAGAGCGGGAGAGGTGAAGCAAGAAAGCTTACCGCTTGTTCTTGATCGGAACGTTCATGTCCTCGATCTTCAGCTCGCGCACCGGCTCGAGCACGGCCCAGGCGACGTTCGGATCGACCTTGACCTTGAAGTGATACATGCTCTGCAGCGCCTGATGGTCCTCTTTCCGGAACACCATCTTGCCCTTGGGCGTGTCGAATTCGAGGCCCTCCATCGCGCTGATCAGCTTCTCGGTGTCGGTCGACTTCGCCTTGTTGACGGCGGCGACGACGGACATTGCGGCCGCAAAGCCGCCCGCGGTGAAGAAGTCCGGCGGCGCGTTGAAGCGCTTCTGATGCTCGGCGACGAGCCAATCGTTCACCGGGTTCTTCGGGATCTCATAGAAGTAGTAGGTCGCGCCTTCCATGCCGGGCAGACCCTTATAGGCGGCGAGCGCCGGCAGGATGTTGCCGCCGGTGGAGAGCTCGATGCCGTAGCGCTTCGGGTCCATGTCCTGGAGCTTGGCCAGCGGATTGCCGGCGCCGGCCCAGATCACCCAGATCACCTTGCGGCCAGGCTTGTCCTTCAGCGCGTCGAACAGGCGCTGGCCGACCGCAGTGAAGTCGGTGGTCGAGGTCGGGGCATATTCTTCCGCCGCGAGCGTCGCGCCGGTCTTGGCGAGCGCTTCCTTGAACGCGGCGACGCCGTCGCGGCCGAAGGCGTAGTCCTGCGCCAGCGTCGCCACGGTGACGCCCTGCTTGCCGATCGCGACCGCGTTGGAGATCGCGTCCTGCGAGGAGTTGCGCGCCGTGCGGAAGATGTAGCGATTCCATTTCTCGCCGGTAATCTGGTCCGCGACCGCGGGCTCGACGATCAGGATCTTCTTGTTCTCCTCGGCGACGGGAAGAATGGCGAGCGCCGCGGCCGACGAGGTCGTGCCGATCGCGATATCGACCTTGTCATCCTGATAGGCCTCCGAGAGCGCGGCCTTGGCGAGGTCCGGCTTGCCCTGGTCGTCCTTGGTGATGATGACGATCTTGCGGCCGTCGAGCGTCATGCTGCCCTTGGTGGCGTATTCGAATCCCATCTTCAGGCCGGTCTCGGTCTGCTTGGCGTAGGCCTCGAGCGGACCGGTCTTGCCGTAGATCAGCGCGATCTTGAGATCGTCGGCGAGCGCGGAGGTGCCCGCGCCGAGCGCGAGGATGGTTGTTGTTATGATGAGTGATCGACGCACGATGGTCCCTCCTGATGTAAAGTTTCTGCCAACAGCGATTTGCACAACGTCACGAACATTGCAATTGATCCTTCCGGCGGCGTGCGCCGGCGCGAGAGCATGCATCATTTTTGGGCCTGGCTCGCATTGCGCGCCGCGCCGGCCTCGACCTGGCGCCAGTCCGACTGCGCTTCCTCCGCGCTCTCGAAGATGTGCGGCGCGACGCCGCGCTTCTCCAGGGCTTCGCCGAGCTTGATGCGCAGGAAACCCGACGTGGTGTAGCGCGACACGCCGGAATAGAAGCGGTCGACGAGGCTGCGCACCATGGCCGAATAATCGTCCATCAGTTCCGGCAGGATAGAAAAATTGTCATAATTGACGATGGCGTAGACGCGGCGTCCGAGCGGCGCCAGGCGGGCCTCGACGATGGCGGCGATGGTGTCGATCTCCGCCTTGCTGCGCAGCGGATAGCGCTCGAGATTGACGAAGAACAGGTTCTGCTGCTCGTCCAGCGTGAAGCGCTGGTCGAGCGGGATGGTGAGCAGGCGCTCGCGCAGATCCATCAGGCCGTCGCCGAAGATGCGCGCGTCCATCAGGGCGGGGTCGCGCGGGATCAGCGGCTTGAAGTCCATCAGGCGCAGGATGTCGCGCTCGATGTCGATGCCGGGCGCGACCTCGACGAGCTCGAGCCCGTCCTCCCGGAGCTCGAACACGCAGCGCTCGGTGACGTAAAGGGTGCGTTGCTTGCGCGCGGCGGCAAACGGGCCGCTGAAGGTGACGTGCTCGACATTCTCGACGAATTTGCGCGACGTGGCCTCGTCCAGGATGACGAGCTTGCCGTCCTTCACCGCGATGCGTTGCTTGCCCGCACCGAACGTGCCGACGAAGATCACTTCCTTGGCGTTCTGGCTGATGTTGATGAAGCCGCCAGCGCCTGCGAGCTTCGGCCCGAACTTGCTGACATTGAGGTTGCCGGCGCGGTCGACCTGGGCAAGCCCAAGGAAGGCGGCGTCCAAACCGCCGCCGTCGTAGAAGTCGAACTGGTACGGCTGGTCGATCACCGCCTGCGTGTTGATCGCCGCGCCGAAATCGATGCCGCTCGCCGGGATGCCGCCGATCACGCCCGGCTCCGCCGTCAGCGTGATGAGGTCGATGATCCGCTCTTCATTGGCGACCGAGGCGATCCCCTCGGGCATGCCGATGCCGAGATTGACGACGCTGTTGGCCTTCAGCTCCAGCGCCGCGCGCCGGGCGATGATCTTGCGCTCGCTGATCGGCATCACCGGCAGCGAGGCGGCGCGGACCCGGATCTCGCTCGAGAAGGCCGGATTGTATTGCGTGCCGAAAGTCTGCCAGTGGTTCTCGGGCCTCGACACCACGACACAGTCGACGAGGATGCCGGGAATCCTCACTTGACGCGGATTGAGGCTGCCGGCCTCGGCGACGCGCTCGACCTGGGCGATGACGATGCCGCCGGAATTATGCGCCGCCATGGCGATGGCAAGCGCCTCCAGCGTCAGGGCCTCCTTCTCCATGGTGAGATTGCCGTCGGGATCGCCGGTGGTGGCGCGGATGATCCCGACATCGATCGGGAAGGTCTTGTAGAGCAGGCACTCCTCGCCGCGCAGCGTGATCAGCTCCACCAGGTCCTCGGTGGTGCGTGCGTTCAGCTTGCCGCCGCCGTGCCGGGGATCGACGAAGGTGCCCATGCCGACGCGGGTGATGTGGCCGGGCCGGTGCGCGGCGATGTCGCGGAACAGGTGCGTGATGACGCCCTGCGGCAGGTTATAGGCCTCGATCTGGTTCGCGATCGCGAGCTGCTGCAGTTTCGGCGCAAGGCCCCAATGCCCGCCGATCACGCGCCGCACCAGGCCTTCATGTCCGAAATGATTGAGGCCGCGCTGCTTGCCGTCGCCCTGACCGGCCGCATAGACCAGCGTCAGATTGCGCGGCTTGCCTTGCGTATAGGGCGCATCGCCCTCATGGGACAGATAGAGCTCCTCCAGTGCGATGGCGATCTCCTCGGCAAAGCCGATGCCGACGAAGCCGCCGGTTGCCACCGTGTCGCCGTCGCGGATCAGCATGACGGCTTCATTCGCCGAGACGACCTTGCCCTTCTCGGAATTGCGCAAGTAAGGCAGAGCTGGATGATGGCTCACGGCGTTCCTCCCGCTCCCTGGACCGTAGGCCTTGTTGTGCTTGATCTTATCGCGAAGCGCTGCCCCGGAACAGGTTGCTCCTCGCGAAGGAAAGACGGCAAAGCGGAGAGCAAGGTCCGCGCCAGATCCCGCAACCTCGCGCAAAACCGCTGAAATCTGCGGCAATTGCCTGCAATCTGTCCCGGAAGAGCAGCCGGGTGCGGTGTCCGGAATCCGAGACTCCGGACAGTCCGGTGTCTCGAAACTCAGACGGGCGCCGATCCCGAGGCGAGGCCGAATTTCGCGAGCTTCTTGTAGAAGGTCGCGCGCGAGATCCGCAGCATCCTGGCGGCCTCGGTGATCTGGCCGTTGCTGGCGGCGAGCGCCTGCTCGAGCGTGTGCTTCTCGAACTCGGCCTCGGCCTCGGCATAGGGCACCACCAATCCGGCCGGGCGCTCGGCCGGTGCAAGCCTGACCTCGGTGCCGATGGGGAGAATGCGGGCGACATCCTCGCCGGTCAGCCGCCCGGAATCGCTGAGGATCAGCGCGCGCTCGAGGATGTTGCGGAGCTCGCGGACATTGCCCGGCCAATCGTAACGGGCGAGCGCAGCGAGCGCGCTCGGCGTGATCTTCGCCTTGACGTAGTCGCCCGACGCGCTGATGTCGTCGAGCAGCCGGGCGCAGATGTCGGGGAGATCGTCGAGGCAGTGGCGCAGCGGCGGCAGGTCGACCGAAAGCACGTTGAGGCGGTAGTAGAGATCGGCGCGAAATGCGCCGTCGCTGACACGCTTGCGCAGGTCCACATTGGTCGCGGCGATGACGCGGACGTCGACCCTGGTGATCTTGTCCGAGCCGAGCGGCTCGATCTCGCGCTCCTGCAGCACGCGCAGCAGCTTGGCCTGCAATTGCAGCGGCATCTCGCCGATCTCGTCGAGGAACAGCGTGCCGCCGTCGGCAATGCGGAACTTGCCCTCGCGTCCCCGTCGGTCGGCGCCGGTATAGGCGCCCGGCGCAGTGCCGAAGAACTCCGATTCGATCAGGGTCTCGGGGATGGCGGCGACGTTGACGCTGACGAACGGCTTGTCGGCGCGCGAGGAGGCGTTGTGAATCGCCTGTGCCAGCATCTCCTTGCCCGTCCCGGTTTCGCCGGTGAGCAGGACGGTGACGCTCTGCCGCGCGGCGCGGCTGGCGATCTCCTTGGCGCGCGCGATCGCCGGCGTCGTGCCGACGAAATCGGCAAAGGTGAAGCGCGCCGCCCGGGCGTTGGACAATTGCCGCCGCGCCAGCCGCAGATCGCTCTCGAGCTGGGCGACGCGGGCGAGCAGGGGCTTCAGGCTTTCGAGATGATCATAGAGCACGAAGCCGATCGCGCCGATCACCGTCCCGTTCTCGTCCTCGATCGGCATGCGGGTGACGACGAGTTGCTCGCCGCCGAGCTCCATGATGTCGAGCAGGATCGGCTCGCCGGTCTCGGCCACCTTCCGCATCAGGCTGTTCGGGATGACCTCCTCGATCGACCGGCCGATCGCCTCGCTGGCATGGTCGAGACCGAGCGCGGCAAGATATTTCTCGTTGACGTAGACGACGCGCCCGCCGCGATCGATCGCAATCGCGCCCTCGCAGAGCTTCTCCAGCCGCTCGAACAGCGTTTCCATCGCGCGCGCACGGAGATAGGCGGGATCGCTGATCGAGGAGGCGGCGGCAGGCATGAGATACCTCGGGGAGGTCCGCCCCGTGTATTAGCAAAAGTGCAGCGATTTCAAAGGGGGAAATGGCGCCAAAGGAGGAATGGGCGCTGAACAATCGCTGTCGTCCCGGGGCGCGCAAAGCGCGAGCCCGGGACCCATAAGCACAGGGCGCAGTGCTGCGCGACGCTCCCACTCCGAGTCTTTCCTTTTGGGTATGGGTCCCGGGTTCGCTTCGCGCCCCGGGACGACAGCGGTATGTGTCGCGCCGCCCCTACCTTCGATACCCGCTCGCCCGCGAATAGCCCTGGCGGTGCTGTTGCGCCGGGCGGCTTGCCACGCTGACCCGCGCCTCGCTCGAGGAGGGCGTTGCGAGCTTCAGCTCCTCCAGGAAGATCGGCCGGGAGAAATAATAGCCCTGCGCGTAGCGGATCTTGGTGGCGGCCTGCAGATAGGCCAGCTCCTCGTAGGTTTCGAGGCCTTCGGCGATCACCGTCATGCCGAGCGCCTCGCTCAAGGATTCGATCGCGCGCAGGATACCCTGGCTGCGCGGACGATTATGAATGTCGGTGATGAAGGAGCGGTCGATCTTGATCTCGTCGGCGGTGATGTCGGCCAGCGCCGAGAGCGAGGAATAGCCGGTGCCGAAATCGTCGATGGAGACGCCGACGCCGAGCTTGCGGAACATCGGCAGGATCTCGTCCTGAAAATGATTCTTGGCGACGAAAGCATCTTCCGTCACCTCGATCATGAACCGCTGCGGAAAGCCGGTCTCCTCCAGCGCCTGCGCAAAGCTGCGCATGAACTCGGGATTGCCGGCCTGCTTGGCGGCAACGTTGATGCTGATGGTCGCTTCCGGGCCGAACGTGTCGTTGATCAGGTCGATCGACTTGACGATCTCGGCGAGCACGAGATGGGTCAGCTCGTCGATCAGGCCGAGCTCGCCGGCGAGATTGATGAACGAGCCGGGCGCCTGGATCACGCCTTCGTCGTCGCGCAGGCGCACCAGGGCCTCGATGCCCTTCACGGCCTGCGTGCGGATGTCGACCTTGGACTGGAAGGCGCAGCAGAAGCGCTTTTCCAGGATGGCGAGCCGCAGCGACTGCTCGACCTTCATCCGCGCCTGCGCCTCGCGCTCCATGCTGGCATCGAAGAAGGCGGCCAGTCCCTTGCCATTGTTCTTGATGCGGTACATCGCGATGTCCGCGTTCTGCCGCAGCGTTTCGAAGCTGCGTCCATGGTCGGGATAGAGGCTGATGCCGACTGAGGTCGAGGCGAACACTTCCGAATGGTCGATGAAGAACGGCGCGGTCAGCCGTTCCAGCGTCGATTGCATGAATTCGGCGACTTCCTCCTGGCTCTGGACCGGTGACAGCAGCAGCAGGAATTCGTCGCCCGAGATGCGCGAGAGTATGTCGGAATCGCGCAAGTCCCGTCCGAGCCGCTTCGCCAGCTCGACCAGCAGCGCGTCGCCCACGGCGTGGCCGTAATAGTCGTTGATGTGCTTGAAATTGTCGACGTCGAGGAAGGCCAACGCAAAGCGTTCGCCGCCGTCGTCGCGCGCGAGCAGGGCATTGGCGCGGTGCTCGATCACGCGGCGCGAGGGCAGCCCGGTCAGCTCGTCGAAATAGGCCGAGCGGAACAGCTGGTCCTCGAAATTCTTCTGCTCGGTGATGTCGGAGGATGCCGAGATCAGCAGCTCGCGTCCGTCGAGACGAACGGGGCGATGGGTCGTGAGCAGCACCTTTCGCGCGGCGCCGACGTGAAGCGCTTCCTCGGTCACGACGGGCTGCCCGTCGCTCAGGGCCTGGCGGCAGGCCTCGCGCCGCGGCGTCAGATCGGGTGAAGGACGGCTGCCGTCCAGGCCGAGCTGCGCGGCGGCGGCATCGTTGACCAGCAGCAACTCGCCATGCGCGTCCTGCACGGTGAGGCCGGCCGGCAGCATTCTAACGATTTCCTTGAGAAAACCGAGCTCGGCTTCAGTCGCGCCGGAATATTGATTGTCGTTCATAGAAGTCATGAATCTTGTTGTTTCAGCGCGCCTTTGCAATGAGCGCGATCTTCCGCGGTTCCCTCTTAAGTTTGGTTAAGGGGTCAGGAGAAATACGGGGGTGTTTTGGAGAAAACTTGCGACGATCCGACGCGCGCTGGCGATCGTCATTAACGGAGCGTCAACGCGCTCGGCGAAACAGCGAAGTATCCGCGTGGGAGCGATTTCGCCTGCGGCCATCCTTCGAGACGCCCGCCGTGGGCGGGCCCTCAGGATGAGGGCCGGAGTGCGCTGCGCGATATCACCCGAGCACCGATGCCGCTTAGCCTCATCCTGAAGAGACCGCGAAGCGGTCGTCTCGAAGGACGAGGCGCTTGCTCAGGTCGCGCAAGTGCCACACGCGATTGCGCCACCGCGCGGGCAGCAAGGAGCACACCTTACATGTTGCGACGTCTACTCGCTTCGTGGAATTCGGCACTGCATGATGCAATGCAGCCCGGTTTTCAGATACGAGATCTCAGTTTTGCCGTCGAAAGCCGACAGTGCCGACTTCAAGAGCTTGGTGCCGAAGCCGGGCTCCGACACCTTGTCCACGCTCGGTCCTTCGGTTTCGTCCCAGGTGATCGTCAGGCGGTCGTCGGTGATGGTCCATGACACCTGCAACAGACCGCGCGGTGAGGAGAATGCGCCGTACTTGCCTGCATTGGTGGCAAGCTCGTGAAACATCAATGACAGCGTGACCGCGAGCTTGGGCGGCAGGAACAGCCGCTCGCCGTTGAGCGTGAAGCGGACATGGCCGTAAGGCCCGAGCTCGGAGATCAGAAGGTCGCGGATGTCGCAGCCGGCTTTGTCGATCCGCGAGATCAAATCATCGGTTGCGGCCAGCGAGCGCAGCCGCGGATCGACCCGGGCCCAGACCTGCGGCTGGTCGTGCAACACCTGGTGCACCACGGCATGCACCGTCGACAGCTTGTTCTTCAGCCGATGCTGGAGCTCCTCCACCAGCAGCTTGCGATAATCCTCTTCCTCGATCAGGCGTTTGGAAATTCGGCGCTGCTCGGCCAGCATGGTGCGATAGTGCTCGACACCCCAGATGGTGATCGCGCACACGACCCAGTAAAGCGCCAACAGGACAAACCGCGCGCGATCCGCAAACGCATCGCCGAAATTCAGGGTGACGCCGAGCACGCCGCCGACGAGCGCCGTCACGATGCCGATCCGGAATCCGCCCAGGGCCGCAGCAAAGAAGACGGCCGGGAAGTACGGGGTGAAATAGATGTCGGGACGAACCTGAGCGAGGCCCCAGCGGACCAGGGTTGCAGCCAACAGGCAGACCACCGCAAAGCCGATGCTCAGAGCGAGCGAGGGCGGCGCCGCACCCTGCCAGCCCTTGCGGAACTCCTCGATCAGCTTCCTCATGCACTGCCTGGTTGCGATAGGCGTTCGACGGTCGAGCGGCCCGTGAGGATGTTACGCATGCCGCCCATACAAGCATAGCTTGCCTTGTCGGAAGCGGGCAGGAATAGTGACCGCTGCGGCGACGGCGGCGGCCGGCATTCGCCATTTGGCATCAAATCACTCGAAAACAGGAACATTCCATGGGCAGGCTGGACGGCAAGGTTGCGGTGATCACGGGGGCGACGAGCGGCATCGGATTGCGCACTGCGGAAGTCTTCGTTGCCGAAGGTGCCAAAATTGTGATCGCAGGCCGGCGCGTACCGGAAGGCGAGGCGCTGGCGCAGCAGCTCGGGGAAAGCTGCGTCTTCCGTCAGACCGACGTCACCGTCGAAGCGCAGATGCAGGCGCTGATCGCGCTCGCGGTCGACAAGTTCGGCAGGGTCGATTGCCTGTTCAACAATGCCGGCGGGCCGGCGCAGACCGGCGGCATCGAAGGCCTCGAGGTCGAGCGGTTCGATGCGGCGATGGCGACGCTGGTGCGCAGTGTCATGCTCGGCATGAAGCACGCCGCGCCCTACATGAAGAAGCAGGGCGGGGGCAGCATCATCAACAATGGCAGCATTGCCGGCCGCCTCGCCGGCTTCTCGTCGTCGATGGTCTATGGCGCGGCCAAGGCGGCGGTGATCCATCTCACCAAATGCGTGGCGATGGAGCTCGGCGAATCCAATGTTCGCGTCAATTCGATCTCGCCCGGCGCGATCGCGACCGGCATCTTCGGCAAGGCGCTGGGGCTCTCGACCGATGCCGCCGAGAAGACGCCGGCGGTGATGCGCGAGGTCTACAAGACCGCGCAGCCGATCCCCCGCGCGGGTCTTCCTGAAGATATCGCCCAGGCCGCAGTGTTCCTGGCCAGCGACGAATCCAGCTTCATCAACGGCCACGACCTCGTCGTCGACGGCGCCATGACCGGCGGCCGCAACTGGAGTCAACAGCAGCAGGGCTATGTGGCCCTGCGCAAGGCGTTCGACCAGGGGGCGTAGCAGCTCCGGCGATGGTGCCGTAGGGTGGGCAAAGGCGCGCCCTTCGCGCGCCGTGCCCACCATCGATGTTTGCACCCGGAGAAACGTGGTGGGCACGCTTCGCTTTGCCCACCCTACGAGATCGGCGCCTAAACCGCCTTCACCTTCACCCGCAGCCCGTCCCGCGGCTTCGGGATCGGCCACATCTGCCAGTCGGGCTTGTAGCCTGGCGCGAGCGACACTTCGATATTCTCCAGGAAGTGCCGCGCGAAACATTTCGCCTGCATGTAGGCGAAGTGCAGGCCGAGGCACATATGCGCGCCGCCGCCGAACGGCACGAAGGCGAAGCGGTGACGGCCACGCTGTGCGTCCTCGGTGAAGCGCATGGGATCGAAACGGTCCGGCTCCGGCCAGATCTCCTTCATGTGGTGGGTATAGAGCGGGTTGATGCCGATCGCCGTGCCGGCGGGGATCGCAAAACCCTTGAAGCTGAAATCGCGCATCGCGCGGCGCGGCATCGACGGCACCGGCGGCTTGAGCCGCAGCGCTTCCTTGAACGCCATCTCGGTCAGCGGCATCTTCTCGAGATCGTCGAAGCTGGTCGGCGCGCCGGAGGCGAGGCCGAGCGCGAGCACCTCCGCGCGCAGCCGGTCCTGCCAGTCCGGATTGGCGGCGAGCTCGCCGATGAAGGAGGTCAGTGACGAGGTCAGCGTGTCGTGCGCGGCCATCATCAGGAAGCTCATATGGTCGATGATGTCCTGGTCCGACAGCAGCGCGCCGTTCTCATGGGTGGCGCGGCAGAGCTGCGAGAACAGATCGTCGCCACCGTGATTGCCGCGCCGCAGCGGAATCTGCTCGCGGAAATAGGCGATGATGCGCTTGCGTCCCTTCACCCCTCGCGCCATCTGGGTGCCGGGCAGGGGGCGGCGGATCGGGGTGACGGCGGCGGCCACCATGTCGACGAAGGCGCGGTTGATCTCATCGACCTCGGGCCCGATATCGGCGCCGAGGAAGGAGGCCGCGGCGAGATCGAGCGTGAGCTGTTTCATCGCCGGATAAAGCTGCATCTCGCCCGGCTTCGCCTTCCACTGCGCGACGCGCGCGGAAATGCCCCGGTCGAGATCGCCGAGATAGGACTTCATCGGCCCGGACTTGAACGCGACCGAGAGCGCCTTGCGATGCAGGCGATGCTCCTCGAAATCGAGCAGCATCAATCCGCGCGGAAACAACAGCCCCAGCACCTTGTCCCAGCCATGGGTCGAGGAGAACAGCTTCTGCTGGTCGAACAGCACGAGCTCGTTGGCCTCGGGCCCGAGCAGCACGACGTTGGTCTCGCCGAAAAAGTGCGTGCGGTAGACCAGACCGTACTTGGCGCCGTTCGCCTCAATATGGCCCTTGGGGTCGGCGAGCACCTGAAAGGTCTTGCCGATGATCGGCCAGCCTTCGTCACCGGGAATGTGCGTCAGCTCGTTGCGCCTGGGCGGAGTGAACGGAAGCGCAGGGGCGGCCACATTCTGCATCGACATGACGATTGCTCCGGTTGGCTGGCCCCGCAAACATAGCACGATCCGGCCGCGATGAGCTGCGGTCGTCTTGCGCACAAAATCGTCACTCCCACCGCCGTCGTCCCCGCGGAGGCGGGGACCCATAACCACAGGGAGGAGTTTTGGTGCGAGGCTGGTAGCTCCGAGTCTTCGTAAATCCGCATCCTGTGGTTATGGGTCCTCAGATGCGCAATTGCGCATCATAGCTCGCGCTGCGCGCGCCCCGGGACGACGAGTGGAGTGCCTACCGCTTCGCCGCTTCCTTCTGCAGATCCGGCGCGTTGACGGCGGGAATGGCGACGCGGCCGGGGCCTGTCACCTTCAGCGCCTCGGCGGCCTTCTCGTTCTCCATGATCTTGGCCATCACGGCCTGACCCGCACGCTCGAAGATCGCGCGGTTCTCGATCACGAATTTTTGCGACCTGCGCAGCCCGTCGATATAGCCGTTGATCTCGGGCACAACGTAGCGCGCCACCATGTCCCAGCTCCGGCGCGTGTTTTCCGGATTGGCCCAGTCGTGAACGAAGCCGATGACGGCGCCGACGCCGCCGGAGACCTGCATCACGTTCTTGATGGTCTTGACGAGATCGTCGGGCGTGCCGATGGTGGACGCGGCCCCCTCGACGAAGGCGGTCTTGTCGACGGCCTCGTCGGGCGAGGAGAACGCGGTGAGGCCCGGCCGCTGCAGCGTTCCGACATTATATTCGTTGTGCCAGCGCATCAGCCCGGCGCCGGCCTCGCGGCGGGCTTGTTCGCGCGTCTCGGCGATGTGCCAGGTCAGGAGCACGCGCCAGTCGGCGCGACGCACCGTGGTTCCGTGCTTCTTGGCGGCATCCTCGGCGAACTGCCATTGCTGCTGCAGCGACATCAGGCCCTGGGTCGTCATCGAGCCCAGCGAGATGATGCCGATGCCGTATTTGCCGGCCAGCGTCATGCCGGAGGGCGAGATCTGCGAAGCTACCACGAACGGCATCTCCTCCTGCAGGGGCAGGATCTGCAGCGCGGCGTCGTTCATCGTGAACCAGTCGCTTTTGGCGGTGACGCGCTCGCCGTTGAAAAGGCGGCGGATGATGCCGATCGCCTCGTCCTGGCGGTCGCGCTGCGTCATCGGATCGATGCCGAGCGTGTGCGCGTCGGAGGCGAGCGCGCCCGGTCCGGAGCCGAAGATGGCGCGGCCGCCGGTCATGTGGTCGAGCTGCACCATGCGCTGGGCGACGTTGAAGGGATGGTGATAGGGCAGCGACACCACGCCGGTGCCGAGCTTGATCCGCTTGGTGCGCTCGCCGGCGGCGGCCAGGAACATCTCGGGCGAGGCGATCATCTCCCAGCCCGAGGAATGATGCTCGCCGCACCAGAACTCGTCATAGCCGAGCGCATCCAGCTGCTCGACCAGGTCGAGATCGCGCCGGAACTGCAGCATCGGATGCTCCCCGATCGGGTGATGCGGGGCAAGAAAGGCTCCGAACTTCAGGCGCGCCATGGCGGTCTCTCCGGCTGAATTTTCTGTTTGTTGGTCGTGTCAGGCTACGTGCCTGACGGCACGAACGCAATCACGCGATGTCCCGCGCGGTGGAATGCAGGCATGCGCGGTGGCAAGCGAGACGTTGCGTAGTCCTCGCCTCCTGCGCGCTTCATCACGATAACGACACGCAGCGCGATTGGGCCGGTTCGTTCATTCGCGTTCGCACCTCCGCGTCGAAGCCTCACAATCAGCGCGCGCAGAATTCCTCGCCTCGCTCTTGTCATTTGTGACATTCGTCATGATGGGCGCCGCATTTCCGGCGCGGATACGCCGCGCATCGGCACGAGATTGCGGACGTTGCGGTTAATACGTGCGGATTCTTGCAGATTTTCAGCCAATTTCCCGAGATTGACAGCGCACGGTCTTTTTATTTTGCGCCGCAGCAACTATCTGGTTGGGCTGGACGTTGAACGTCGCCCACCAGGAACTTGCCGTGTCGTTAGCCAGAAACATCGATCTGTTGAGACGTCTGCCCCGGCTGGACGGACTGCGCTTCGCCGAGCCCGGCCGCGGTGCAGATGGATCGAGCCCGCTGCAGGAGGTCACTGGCTTCGGCGACAATCCCGGCGCCTTGCGCATGTTCGCGTTCGTGCCGGCGCAATTGCAGCGGCCGCGCGCGCTCGTCGTCGTGCTGCATGGCTGCGGGCAGACGGCGGCCGCTTACGATCTCGGTGCGGGCTGGTCGACGCTCGCGCAACATTACGGCTTTGCGCTATTGATGCCCGAGCAGCAGCGCATCAACAATGCCAACACCTGCTTCAACTGGTTCAATCCGGAGGACACCGCGCGGGACAGCGGCGAGCCGGGTTCGATCCGCGCGATGATCGCGCACATGGTGAAAACGCATCGCATCGATCCCAGGCGCGTCTTCATCACCGGCCTATCGGCCGGCGGCGGCATGACCTCGGTGATGCTCGCGACCTATCCGGAAGTCTTCGCGGCCGGCGCGATCATTGCCGGGCTGCCTTACGGCATCGCCTCGAACTTGCGCGAGGCGCTCGACGGCATGTTTCATTCCCCGGCGCGCCCTTCGCGCGAGCTCGGCGATCTCGTGCGCAGCGCCTCCGATCATCGCGGGCCCTGGCCGAGGGTCTCGGTGTGGCACGGCAGCGCCGACCGCACCGTCAATCCCGGCAATGCCAACGAGATCGTCAAGCAGTGGCTCGACCTGCATGGCTTGCCCGAACTGCCGATGGCGGAGACCAATGTCGACGGCTATCCGCGCCAGGCCTGGTGGGACAAGGACGGCGAGACGCTGGTCGAGTCCTACGCCATCACCGACATGGCGCACGGCACGCCGCTGGGGCTCGCCGACAACGATCAGCGCTACGGCATCGAAGGTGCCTTCCTGATCGAGGCCGGCATCTCCTCGTCCTACCACATCGCAAAGTTCTTCGCTCTCACCGGCTGGATTGCGGACGCCGCGACGACGAAGGCGGAAGCCACGAAGCCTGGCGCGAAACCGGCACTGTCGCCGGCACCGCATCTCGCCCGCTCGATCCGCACCGCGGTCGCCGCGGAGCCGGCCGAGCCGCAGGGCGAGAAGGCGCGCGGCTTCGACCTCGGCCAGATCATCACGCGCGCGCTCACGGCCGCGGGGCTGATGAAATAGCTCCACCCCGCTGTCGTCCGGAGGGCAAGGTCTACCCCGTCTGATCGATCACCTCGACCGGCGTCACGCTGATCTCGCCGCCCGCGACCTTCCGCGTCACCTCCTGGTAGTGCTTGAAGAAGTCCCGCGATTGCAGCGTTTTCTGCGCAGCATCGTCGGCGACGCTGGCGAAGTGGAGATAGCTGCCGTCGTCGCGATGCTTCAGGCAACGATAACCGATCCTCCCCTTCAGCTCCGCATCGGCGTCGATCGCCCTGATGAAGCGGCCGATCTCGCGGTGCCACTCCTCCGTCGTGCCGTTCTTGAACGCGTATCTGATCATGAAGTGCTTCATGTGACGCTCCCTGTTCGTCTTGTGCGTCATCATCTGCGCGCTCGATACGATCCCGCAAGTATGGACAAAATTGATAGTATGGACTTTTTCGCCGTTGCTCCTATCCTCATCGCATAGCGTTTTCGAGCGAAGTGGATACCGGTTCGCGTAAAGAAAACGCGTCAAAACAAGAATCTTCCACATGGAGGAAACGACATGGCGAAGACGTCTCCCGCGCGCACCTGTCCGGTTGCGGCGTTTCAGAAGATGATCAGCGGCAAATACAAGCTGCGCATCGTCTGGGACCTCAAGGACGGCCCGCGCCGCTACGGCGAGATCAGAAGCGGCTTGCTGCGCGGCGCATCAGGCAGCGCCGAGATCACCCCGCGCGTGCTCAGCCGCGAATTGAAGGCGTTGACGATGAGCGGCCTGATCGACCGCAAGGATTTCGGCGAGGTGCCGCCGAAGGTCGAGTACCGCCTGACGCGAAAAGGAAAGAGTTTTGTGCCCGTCGTCGCGGCGATCCGCGAATGGGGTGAACGAAACCTCGGCGAGCCCGTGCTCACCGAGGCTGCCGAATAAGACTCACATCTCGCCGGTGATGAACGGATTGGTCATCCGTTCCTGGCCGATGCTCGAGCCGGCGCCGTGGCCGCAGATGAAGCCGACATCGTCGCCGAGCGGCAGCAATTTCGTCTTAATCGAACTGATCAGCGTGGCGTGACTGCCGCCGGGCAGGTCGGTGCGTCCGACCGAGCCGGCGAACAGGACGTCGCCGACATGGGCAAACCGCAGATCCTTGTTGAAGAACACCACGCTGCCGGGCGAATGACCCGGACAATGCAGGATATCGAACTGCAAGCCGCCGATCGACACGCTGTCGCCCTCGTCGAGCCAGCGGTCGGGCGTGAAATCGCGTCCTCCCGTCATGCCGAAGCGCGCGCCGCTCGCCACGACGTTGTCGAGCAGGAACTTGTCCGCGACATGCGGTCCCTCGATCGGCACCGTCAGCGCATCGCGCAGCTCGGCCGCGCCGCCGACATGGTCGATATGGCCGTGGGTCAGCCAGATCTTCTCCACCGTGACGCCGCTTCTCTTGATCGCATCCAGGATCTTCGGCACGTCGCCGCCGGGATCGATCACCACGGCCTTCTTGGAAGGCTCGTCCCAGATGATGGTGCAGTTCTGCTCGAACAGCGTCACGGGAACGATGATCGCGCCCGCCTTGGCTTGCCGGGATTCTCGCCGGGATTCTTGGCTGTCGTTTTGCTCGGTCATGGCCTCACAATGCCGATTTTTGCCGGGCCGCCAAGCAAAAGATTCGGGCCCGCGCCAGGGAACAACCGTCACACGGCCGTCCCAATTGGCCTGCCATTTTGAACCGGGGCGTTGCTGTCGCGTTCTCCCGCGCAAGGCGTCAGATTTGGGTGGTCTTCGGCATGGCTCACGACAACGAGAATTGGTGGCGCGACGGCATCTTCTATCAGATCTATCCGCGCTCGTTTCAGGACTCGGACGGTGACGGCGTCGGCGATCTCGCCGGCATCCTCAAGAGGCTGCCTTACGTCAAATCGCTCGGCGTCGATGCGATCTGGCTGTCGCCGATCTTTCCCTCGCCGATGGCCGATTTCGGCTACGACATCTCGGACTATGTCGGCATCGAGCCGCTGTTCGGCACGATGGCCGATTTCGACGCGTTGCTCGCGGCCGCCCACGACAATGGCCTGAAGCTGATCCTCGATCTCGTGCCGAACCACACCTCCGACCTGCATCCCTGGTTCACCGAGAGCCGGTCCTCGCGCGACAATCCCAAGCGCGACTGGTACATCTGGCGCGATCCTGCGCCAGGCGGCGGCGTTCCGAACAATTGGTTGTCCGAGTTCGGCGGCAGCGCGTGGGCTTTCGACGAGACCACGGGACAATATTACTACCACGCCTTCCTCGCCCAGCAGCCGGATCTCAACTGGCGCAATCCGGACGTCCGCAAAGCGATCTACGACGTGATGCGGTTCTGGCTGGACAAGGGCGTCGACGGCTTTCGCGTCGACGTGATCTGGCACCTGATCAAGGACGCCGAATTCCGCGACAATCCGGCCAATCCGCACTACGTCGAGGGCCGTCCGCCGAACGAAAAAATCCTCACGCAATATTCTACCGACCAGCCGGAGGTGCATGACGTTATCGCCGAGATGCGGCGCGTCACCGATTCCTATGGCGCGCGCGTCTTGATCGGCGAAATCTATCTGCCGCTGCACCGGCTCGTGGCCTATTACGGCAACGATCTCACCGGCGCGCAGATGCCGTTCAACTTCGCGCTGCTCTCGACCTTCTGGAGCGCCCGCTCGATCGAAAAGATCATCGAGGATTACGAAAAGGCATTGCCGCGCGGCGCCTGGCCGAACTGGGTGCTCGGCAATCACGATCGTCCGCGCGTCGCGAGCCGCGTCGGGCCCGAGCAGGCCCGCGTCGCGGCCATGCTGCTGCTGACGCTGCGCGGCACGCCGACGCTGTACTACGGTGACGAGATCGGCATGCACCAGCTCGCGATCGCGCCGGAGGACGTGCGCGATCCCTTCGAGAAGAACGTCCCCGGCATCGGTGTCGGCCGCGACGGCTGCCGCACGCCGATGCAATGGGATTCCTCGAACTTCGCAGGTTTTTCGCAAGCAAGGCCGTGGCTGCCGCTGCCGGAGGATCACATCCGCGAGAATGTCGCCAATCTTGAAGCCGATCCGCGTTCGATCCTCAATCTCTACAAGCGCCTGATCGGCTTGCGGAAGAGCTGCCCCCCGCTGGTCACGGGCGATTATCATCCGATCGCCGCGCAAGGCGATCTGCTGATCTATCGCCGCGCGGCCGGCGGCAAGGCCGTGATCGTCGCGCTCAATCTCGGCCCCGATCCGGTCGCGGTGACCACCAGCGCGATCCGTTTCGGCAGCAGCATCTTGCTGTCGACGTTCCTGGATCGCGAAGGTGAGGAGATCGAAGGCGTGCTGGACCTGCGCGGCAACGAGGGCGTGGTGGTGGCGGCGCCCGCCTAACTGTCGTCCCGGGGCGCGACGAAGTCGCGAGCTATGATGCGCAATTGCGCATCTGAGGACCCATAACCACAGGAAGAAGTTTTGCGACGACTCGGAGTTGCCCGCTTTGCCCCACACGTCTCCCTGTGGTTATGGATTCCGGGCTCGCGCTGCGCGCGTCCCGGAATGACGGGCGGGATGGAATCGGCTATTCTCCCGCCATGGACAACACCGCCCGCATCACACTCGTGCCGCCGCCGGATCGTCGCCAGTCGGAGACCGCGCTGGCGATCGCGCGCGGCACCGCGCGTCTGTTGCGCTCGCTCGGCTTCTCCTGCATCAGCGAATTGCCGCTGCCGTCGGGCCGGCGCGCCGATCTCGTCGCGCTGAACGAGCGCGGCGAGATCTGGATCGTCGAGATCAAGTCGTCGGTCGAGGATTTGCGCGCCGATCAGAAATGGCACGAATACCGCGCCCATTGCGACCGGCTGTTCTTCGCCTTCACGCAGGATCTGCCGTGCGAGATCTTCCCCGATGACACCGGCCTGATCGTCGCCGACGCCTACGGCGCGCACCTGCATTGCGAGGCACCCGAGCACAAGCTCGCCGCCGCCACACGCAAGCAGATGACGGTGCGGTTCGCGATGGCGGCGGCCTTGCGGATCAACCGCCTGGTCGATCCGCAGGGCCATGCGGATTTCTGGGAGTAGGCTGACTTCGTAGCCCGGATGGAGCGCAGCGCAATCCGGGACAATTGCAGCCCGTCGCGCCAATCCCGGATTACGCTGCGCTCCATCCGGGCTACGCAGTGTCGTAGGGTGGGCAAAGCGAAGCGTGCCCACCAATTAAAATTAAGCAGGATCGAAATAGAGAACGTGGGCACGGCGCTTCGCGCCTTTGCCCACCCTTGTAATAGCGCAATCGGATATTGATTGGGGTGTTCCGAGAGGAATGGCCTGCCGGGGCTGCAACCCCGGCAGGCCGCTGGCGATCGGATCGAGCCCACCCAGAGCAGTTTGTGGCTGCC